>JBDZVF010000382.1:0-6287 GCA_040255575.1 Pseudomonadota bacterium
GCGCACGTAACCCGGCGGCCCGCCCGCTGCAGAAAAGTTTGTAGCGCTCGCTGTCGCCCGCGCCCTGGTTGATGCCGTCGATGTAATTCCAGATGCGAAGCAGATGGGGATGGCGACTCTTCGACACGAAGCGGCTCAGGGCCGCATACGCCACCTCGGCCGCGCGCGCGATCCCGCCGTAATCGCGCTCGTCCAGCTCGATTGCGCCGAGCATGTGATCGGGATCGGCGGCGTACCGCACGATGCCTTCGACGCCGATATTCACCGGGCCGTTCGCGTGCCAGATCTCGATGATGTCGGCGCCGATGAGCGGCTTCAGCCCCACCCGCACAATGCGCGGATCGTTCTGTCGGGCGGAGCGGTCACGGAAGGCCACCGCGCCGAGCACGTCCCGCGGCAGCGGAACGTCGGACCTGTACGGGCGATACTCGATGCGCGGAGTGGGCGCCGAGTGGAGTGAGGTAGCGAGGTCAGGCATGCGGCTCACGCGAGATCGATCAGGCGGCATCCTGCCGGGTGGTGCCTCCGCTGAATCGCATCGACGCGCCGCGTCGCCGCTGCATCCACGCAGCCAGTGACTCGCGCCAGTAAACGGTGGAGGTGACGTAGTAAAGGAGTTTGAACACGTGCAGCCGCCACCGCACGCCGTTGTCGCGGAACACGTCGCCCGCGAGCATTGAAATCATCGCTTCCTCCACGCGTAGAACGTTGCGCGGATTGCGGAACAGCCAGGCAACCCCCGGCGAGTTGAAGCGGTAGATGAACCAGGACAGCGAATCGAGCCCCTGGCGCACATTCCGCAGGTACCGACGCTGCAGCGAGCGCTCTTTGGTCGGATTACGCAGCGACTGCTCCACGACGTCCGCGGCGAGCTCAGCACTGTGCATGGCGAGGTATACGCCGGTGGAGAAGATGGGATCGAGGAACGCGTAGGCATCCCCCACCATCATCCAGCGCCGGCCTGCAATCCGGCTACAGGAATAGGAATAGTTGCCGGTCACGTGCAGATTCCCCGTGATCTCGGCATGCGCCATGCGCTTGTGAACTTCTGGCACGGAGTGGAGGGTGCGCATCAGAAACTCTGCCTGCGACCCTTCGCGCTGCTTCAGATGGTCGGGGCTGCACACGGCGCCCACGCTTACGCAATCACCTGGAAGCGGAATCATCCAGATCCAGCCGTGAGCGAAGCGATACACGCTGGTGTTCCCGGCGTCTTCGCCCGGCCGGCGCTCCACGTTGCGGAAGTGCGCAAACAAGGCGGCACTCTGATGCTTCGAGTGCTTGCGCTTCAGGCGCATCTGCGAGCCGAGCAGCGTGTCGCGCCCCGAGGCGTCGAGGAGGTAACGGGTGCGATGGAGGCGGCTCACGCCGTCGACCGTGATCTCCACCGTTGCGCCGTCGCCATACAGCGTCACCCGGCCGGCCTTCGCGCCCTGGTGCGTCCGGGCGCCGCATCGCGCGGCAAACTCGAACAGCATGAGATCGAAGTCTTCGCGTTTGACCTGATAGGCGTGCGACCAGGTGGGATTGAGGCAACGATCGAAGCTGAAGACGTTGTAGCCGCGCTCGTTGTCCGCGGGGAAGTCAGCGCCGAGTTTCTTTACACCGATAGCCTGCAAGGCTTCGCCGAGGCCGAGGCGCTCGAAGATCGGCATGTTCATCGGCAGGAGCGACTCGCCGATGTGAAAGCGGGGGTGCCGGTCCCGCTCGACGAGCGTGACCTTCAGCCCCCTGCGCGCCAGCACCGCGGCGGCCGTCGAGCCCGCAGGCCCGCCGCCGACGACCAGAACGTCGCTATCCGTATCTGCCGAATTGATGAGACCCACCCTTTCGCCGCTGCGCCCGCCCCGGGCCGCGCGGAGAAATATAACGCGTGTGGTAGCATCTGCGCCCCAAAAGGTCTCACTCTTACTACTACTGTTTCGTTTTTCGGTTCACTCATGGCCTCCACGCAATCGGCCGCGGAAGCGGAGCTCGCGGAGCTGATCATCTCCGCGGTCAATCTCGAAGGCGTCGCCCCGGCAGACGTCGATCCTGAAGCGCCGCTCTTTGGCGCCGGCCTCGGCCTCGACTCCATCGACGCCCTGGAACTGGCGCTCGAGATCTCCAAGCGCTACGGCTTTCAGCTCCGCTCGGATGACGAAGAGAACCGTCGCATCTTTGCGTCGCTGCGCTCGCTGTCCGACTACATACAAAAACACCGCACAACCTGATTCGAGGGAGGGGCTGAAATGGTTCGTTCTCGTGTGCTGGCGTTGCTCCCGATGCCGCTCGCGTTCCTGCTCATGGCAGGCGCCTCGCCGGTTCCCTTGGGCGGCTCGCAGCCGCTCGTGATGACCGTCAACTGACGGTCATCCACGTTACTCGACTATGCGGTCATGAGCGCCGTTCCGCTTTCCATCGCCGCATACACCGCATCGTGCGCCGCCGGTATCGGGCGGCGCGCGCTTCTCGAAGCGTTGCGCGCCCGGCGCAGCGGGCTTGGCCCCAACACGTTCACTGAAGCGCCGCTCGATACGTTCATCGGTCGGGTGAGTGCTATCGAATCGCAGCCGCTCCCCGAGCCGCTGCAGTACTGGGAATGCCGCAATAACCGGCTCGCCTGGCTCGGCCTGCAGCAGGATGGCTTTCTTGAAGCCGTCCGCGTCGCCCGGGAAAAGTACGGGCCTGGCCGCGTCGCGCTGGTGCTGGGTACCTCCACATCGAGCATTGGCGCGACGGAAGAAGGCTATCGGCGCCTCACGTCCGACGGGCAATATCCCGAGGAACTGCGGCGGCCTCCGGTGCATACCGTGCACTCGCTCGGCAGCTTCGTGCAGCAGGCGCTGGGGCTCACCGGCATTTCCGTTACGGTGGCGACCGCGTGCTCCTCGAGCGCGAAGGTCTTTCCGCAAGCCGAGCGGTTGATGCGGCTCGGGCTGGCCGACGCCGCGGTCGTTGGCGGGGTGGACACGCTTTGCTACAGCGTGCTGTTCGGGTTCAACGCGCTGGAGCTCGTGTCGGCGGAGCCGTGCCGGCCATTCGATCCGGCGCGCAAGGGCATCAGTCTGGGTGAGGCCGCCGGTTTTGCGTTGCTGGAGCGCGCGGGAGAGGGTCCGCAGCTGCTCGGTTACGGCGAATCGAGCGATGCCCACCACATGTCCTCGCCGCATCCGGAAGGGCTCGGCGCCCGCAACGCCATCCAGGATGCGCTCCATCGTGCCGGCCTCACGCCTAGCGACATCGACTACGTCAACCTGCACGGCACCGCGAGCCAGAAGAACGACGAAGTCGAGGCGCGTATCGTCGCCACGCTCTTTCCCGAAAGCACGCGCGCGAGCTCCACGAAGGGCTGGACCGGTCACGCGCTCGGCGCCGCGGGCATCCTCGAAGCGGTGATTTCCCTCTTGGCGCTCGAGCAGGGCTTCATGCCCGGCACCCTCAACACGCGCGAGCTGGACGAGCACTGCGGCCCGCAGATCCGCCTCGAAAACGGCGAGGGTCCGGTGCGCAATGTGATGAGCAACTCGTTCGGGTTTGGCGGCAGCAACTGCGTGCTGCTGTTCGGCGGGGCGCGCCAATGAGCGCTACGCAGGCTCTTTATATCGAAGGGATCGGCTTCTGGGCGTCCAGTCTGCCGGGCTGGGAAGCCGCGCGCGCGATTCTACGCGGCGAAGCCGCGCCGCCGGCTACGCCGCAGACTCGGCCCGCGCCGGCGCTATTGCCCCCGGCGGAACGTCGGCGCGCGCCGGACACGGTGGCGGTGTCCCTGGAAGTCGCGACGCGGGCTTGTGAGATGGCGAAGCGCGATCCGAAGCAGATGTCGAGCGTGTTCGCCTCGACCCACGGCGATCTCGCGATCAGCGATAACCTCTGTGACACGCTGGCGAAAACGCCATCGCTCACCTCGCCAACGAAGTTCCACAACTCCGTGCACAACGCGGCCGCCGGTTACTGGACGATCGCAACGGGCTGCATGAAGCCTTACACCTCCTTGAGTGCCTACACATTCACCTTTGGCGAGGGTCTGCTCGAAGCGGCCTCGCAGGCGCTGAGCGAAGGCGACCCGGTGCTCTACGTAGCCTTCGATATCGAAGCGCGCGGGCCCGTGGGCACGATGCAGCCGAGCCGTGGGGTGTTTGCTGGCGCGCTCGTGCTGTGCGCCGAGCCGGGCGAGCGTTCGATGGCAAAGCTGGCGTTCGATCTCAGCGACAGCGATCACGCTCAGCCGTCGCAGGCGCGTGCGGCCAACGCAGCACTAGTCGAGGGCAATGCCATCGCCAATGGCCTGCCGTTGTTCGAAGCGCTTGCCGATGGTGTCGAGCGGCTCGTCGTGCAGCCTCTCGCCCCCCATCTGAATCTGCGGATGCAAGTGACCCCTGTCGTGACTGCGAGTACGGTGGCTCAAAGCCGGATACAGAGGGCGTGACCATCGTGGCAACGAGCGTGCTCCGCTCCCGCGCCGATGTCGTCATCATGGGCGGCGGGCTCGCGGGCCTCACGCTCGCGCTACAGCTGCGGCAGCGCTTTGCGCAGCTCGAGATCGTCGTGCTCGAGCGTATGCGCCATCCGGTGCCCGAGGCGGCTCACAAGGTGGGCGAGTCTTCGGTCGAGATCGCGGCTCATTACTTCGATACGGTGCTGGGCCTGCGCGAACATCTCACGACCCAGCAGCTGAAGAAGTTTGGTTTTCGCTTCTTCTTCTCGGAAGGGGCGGAGCGCATTGACCAGGTCACCGAGCTCGGCGCGAGCCGCTATCTGACCACCCCGAGTTACCAGATCGATCGCGGCATCTTCGAGAACTACCTCGGCGGCCACGCGAAAGCGAGCGGCGTGCGGTTCATCGATGGTGCGCGCATCGTGGGTTTCGTGATGTCGGGCGGGCCTGGAGCATCGCCCGGCGCGGCCGCTCCGGACCTGCACGAAGTCACGTTCGAGCGTGAGGGGGTAGAGCACGTCGTGACCGGCCGCTGGCTCATCGATGCGAGCGGCCGCGCGGGTCTCATCAAGCGCAAGCTCGATCTCGCCGAGGCGAACGAGCACGATGCCAACGCCATCTGGTTCCGCATCGATGGGCGCATCGATCTGGACGAGTGGTCGGGCGACGATCAGTGGCTCAGTCGGTGCGAGCCGCCGTATCGCTGGTTGTCGACCAATCATTTGTGCGGCGAGGGCTACTGGGCGTGGCTCATTCCGCTCGCCTCCGGGTCGCATTCCGTCGGAATCGTGTGTGATGCGAACCTTCATCCGCTCAAGACGATGAACAGCTTCGAGCGCGCGATGCAGTGGTTCGCGAAACACCAGCCGCTCCTTGCGCGGGAGCTGGAAGGCAAGCGCCACCTGCTGCAGGATTTCGTGGCGCTCCGCAGGTTCTCGTATGGCTGCAGGCAGGTGTTCTCCGGGGCGCGCTGGGCGATCACGGGTGAGGCGGGGGTGTTCCTCGATCCATTCTATTCGCCGGGCGGCGACTTCATCGCGATCTCCAACACCTACATCACCGAGCTGATCGCGAGGGATCTGGCGAATGAGCCCTTTGCGCCCTACGCCCGCGTCTACGAGCAGTTCTATTTTTCGTTCTATCGAAGCACGCTGGCGCTCTACACGAATCAGTACTCGATTTTCGGCGATCCTGAAGTGATGCCGGTGAAGGTGCTGTGGGACTACACGTACTACTGGGGCGTGCTCTGCCAGCTGTTCTTCCAGAACCGGCTCACCGATCTTCCCTTGATGGCACGCATGCGCGAGGACTTCGCGCTTTGCATGCAGCTGAACACTGCGATGCAGAAGGTCATGCGCGAGTGGTCGCGGGCGAGCGCGAAGCACAATCGCCCTCACATGCTCGACCAGGCGAGCCTCGAGTGGTTCGCCGAATTGAATCGCGGCCTGCGTGATCCGCTCGACGACGCAGGCGTGAAGGCGCGGCTGCGCGAGACCATCGGGCAATTGAAGGCGTTGGCCGCCGAGATTGCGCTCACTGCGCTGGCCGATGATCCGCAGCTGGATGTTTCGGAAGTTCGCACTCTGCTCGGAGAGGATCTCTTGCGAGTGGCCGGCTCGATGTTGTTCCCGGCGAGCCAGCACCCGCATTCGGACGCTGCGTAATCGTTCGGGGATCACTCACCCCTCCTGTTGCAGCTCGTGATCATCCTCGGCACGGCAAGGCTGCTGGGGCTCGTGCTGCGTCACTTCGGGCAGCCCGCTGGGGTGTGATCGGCGCACGGATCTGCCGTTATCCCTGGCGCGAGTCCCTTGCGGTCGGCTCGCACATGAACGCGCGCGGGCTGATGGAGCTCATCGTGATGAAGGTT
>JBDZVF010000383.1:0-6286 GCA_040255575.1 Pseudomonadota bacterium
CGATGGGGGATGTGGTCATCCGCCGCCGGGACGGCATCTTCGCCTACCAGCTCGCGGTCGTGGTCGACGACGCCGACCAGGGCATCACGGATGTGGTACGGGGCGCCGACCTTCTCAGCAGCACCGCCTGGCAGGTTTGTCTGCAGCGTGCCCTGAACGTAATCTCCCCCACCTACGCACACCTGCCGCTCATCGTCGAGCCCGACGGCACGAAGCTGTCGAAGAGCCGACGCTCCATCGCGCTCGATACGGCGCGAGTCACTCCGTTCTTGCTCTGCGCACTTCAACTGCTCGGCCAGCGCTTGCCGTCAGGCCTCGATTTCGAGGTACCGGAATCGATACTGCGATGGGCGGCCGAGAATTGGGATCCCAAAGGACTACAGGGTATCCGGATGCGGGCCGCATCACCGGCCTGAGCGCTCCCGCACGCTTTCGACTTGTTTTAAATTTGGTTCGGCGCGGAATTTTGTATTAGGGTATGCACCTGCCGACCCTGACGCTTGCCGGAATACGGAATGTCCATTAATTGATACAGGGGGTGCGATGAGCGATCCGCGGGTAATCAAGAAGTATCCGAATCGGCGGCTGTACGATACCGTCGAAAGCCGATACATCACGCTGGCTGACGTACGCAAGCTCGTCGTCGACCGCATCGACTTCGTGGTCGTCGACAAGAAGACCCAGAACGACATCACGCGCTGCATCCTGCTGCAGGTCATTGCCGATCAGGAGCACGCCGGGGAACCCGTGATGAGCCGCGACTTCCTGTCGCACATCATCCGAACCTATGGCGGCTCCCTGCATAGCATGATCGGCAGCTATCTGGAGCAGAGCGTGAAGCTGTTCGTGGCCCAGCAGCGCGAAATGCGCGAGCGCGGCACGGTCTTCCCGTCCAACGACACCGAGGCGGTGACGGGCCTTGCGAGCCGCAACTACCAGCGCTGGAAATCGGTGCAGGACGAAATCTACAGCACGCTCGTTCGGGCAGCCGGTCGCGGCACCGAAGAAGAGGAGATGGCGAACGCCATCCACGCGCGACAGTAGGTCTCGAGTCGAGGCGATACAAAGAAGAAGGCCCGTGCCATCTGCCTGGCACGGGCCTCGTGTTGGGCTGCAGGCGCGCCGCCGATGAGGCGACGCGTATGCATTCTCGCAGCGTCTTACAGCGCTTCGATATTGCGCATGGAAAGGCGCACGCGACCCTGGCGGTCGACTTCCAGCACCTTCACGCGCACCACGTCCCCTTCTTTCAGCTTGTCGCTGACGCGCTCCACGCGCTCCTCGGAGATCTGCGAGATGTGCACCAGGCCATCGCGGCCCGGCAGGATGGTGACGAACGCACCGAAGTCCATGAGGCGCGCCACGCGGCCTTCGTAGACGCGGCCGACTTCCACGTCCGCCGTGATGAGCTCGATGCGACGCTGGGCCTCGCGCCCCGCGGCACCGCTGACGGAAGCGATCTTCACCGTGCCGTCGTTCTCGATGTCGATGGTCGTGCCGGTCTCTTCCGTGATCTGGCGGATGACCGCACCGCCCTTGCCGATGACGTCGCGGATCTTCTCCGCGTCGATCTTGATCGTGATGATCGAGGGCGCCCACTCGGACATCTTCTCGCGCGGCGTGGAGAGCACCTTGTTCATCTCGGCGAGGATGTGCAGGCGGCCTTCCTTCGCCTGGTCCAGCGCGATCTTCATGATCTCGGGCGTCACGCCTTCGACCTTGATATCCATCTGCAGCGCCGTGACGCCGTCCTTCGTGCCGGCCACCTTGAAGTCCATGTCGCCGAGATGGTCCTCGTCACCGAGGATGTCGGTGAGCACCTTGAAGCGACCGCCCTCGAGCACGAGACCCATCGCCACACCGGCGACCGGCGCCTTGAGGGGCACGCCGGCATCCATGAGCGACAGTGAGCTGCCGCACACGCTCGCCATCGAGCTCGAGCCGTTCGACTCGAGAATTTCCGACACGACGCGGATGACGTACGGGAACTGGGTCATGTCCGGCATCACGGCGTGGACGCCGCGGCGGGCGAGGTTACCGTGGCCGATCTCGCGGCGCTTCGGCGAGCCCATCATGCCGGTCTCGCCCACCGAGAACGGCGGGAAGTTGTAGTGGAGCATGAACGGCTCGCGGCGTTCGCCTTCGAGCGCGTCGATGATCTGCGCGTCGCGGCCCGTGCCGAGCGTCGTGACGACGAGCGCCTGCGTCTCACCGCGCGTGAAGAGCGCGGAGCCGTGCGTACGCGGCAGCACACCGACCTTCACCGTGATCGGGCGAACGGTCTTGTGATCGCGGCCGTCGATGCGCGGCTCGCCATTGAGCACGCGCTGGCGCACGATGTTGCTCTCGAGCTTGAAGAGCGCGGTATCCACCTCGTCCTTGGTGAACTTCGGTGACTCCCCGCCCGCAAGCGTCGTGAACACCTGCGACTTGATCTCGTTGAGCTTCGCGACGCGGTCTTTCTTGACCGTGATCGAATACGCCTCCGTCAGGGCGGCCTGCGCGTGCAGCGCGAGCGCGCTGTCGAGCTCGCTGTTCGCCGGGGGCGCTTCCCAGTTCCAGCGCGGCTTGCCGGCCTCCTTCACGAGCTCGTTGATCGCATTGATGGCGATCTGCATCTGCTGGTGGCCGAAGACCACCGAGCCCAGCATCACTTCCTCGGAGAGGATCTTCGCCTCGGACTCCACCATCAGCACCGCGGCCTGAGTGCCCGCGACGACGAGGTGCAGCTCCCCTTCCGCGAGCTGCTTCGCGCTCGGGTTCAGGATGTACTGCCCATCCTTGTAACCCACGCGCGCCGCACCGATGGGGCCGTTGAACGGCAGACCCGAGAGGGCCAGCGCCGCGGAGGCGCCGAGCAGCGAGGGGATATCCGCATCGAGGTCCGGATCGAGCGAGAGCACGGTGGCGACGACCTGAACGTCGTTGTAGAAGCCATCCGGGAACAGCGGGCGGATCGGGCGATCGATGAGACGGGAAGTGAGGGTTTCCTTTTCGGTGGGCCGGCCTTCGCGCTTGAAGAAGCCACCCGGGATGCGGCCGGCGGCGTACGTCTTCTCGACGTAGTTGACCGTCAGCGGCAGGAAGTCACGCCCGGGGACGGCCTGCTTGGCCGCGCACGCGGTGACGAGAACCACGGTATCGCCCATCGACACACGCACAGCGGCTTCGGCCTGCCGTGCCAGCTCGCCGGTCTCGATGGTGACCGTGTGCGAGCCATAGGGAAAAGATCTGGACAGGGGAGATTGAACAATAGCGCTCACGCTATGAATCCTCGATTCGGAAAACTTGGGAATCGCAAAAACACGAAGGCCGCGCATAGCGCGGCCTTGGGTGCGATCAGCGGCGCAAACCCAGTCGCTCGACGAGCTCCTGGTATTTCTGCGGTTGGGTCGCCTTGAGATAATCGAGGAGTCCGCGACGCTGGTTCACGAGCTTCACGAGACCACGGCGCGAGGCGTGATCGCGCTTGTGGGCGGTGAAATGCTCGCCCAGACCATTGATACGTTCGGACAGGAGCGCGATCTGCACTTCGGGAGAACCAGTGTCCTGCGCCCCGCGGCGGTATTGCGCGATGATCCCGCCCTTTTTCTCAGTGGTTAACGACATTGCGTCAGAGATTCCTAATAGCTTGACTTGATTGCCCTTTTACGAGGCGCGCGATTCTACTCGCGCACCTGTGCCGCCACAACTGTGAAAGGCAGGTTTTTCCCGCGCGCCGGTCATTTCTGGGGCGGCGGCGGCGCCACGAACAGCCGCCGCGGCCGCACCGTTGCAAAGCCGTCCGCCTCCCCGATGCCGAAGAACCGGCCGCTCTCATCGTAGAGCCGAACCCGGCCGGGCGGCGTCTCCGGCGGCACGTCAGCAGCTTGGCCATGCGTAACCCGATGGACCGCCGGGGCGCTGAGGCGCACCGCCGGCAGGTGGGGAACGCCACGGTCGGCGCTCAGGAGGGGCGGCAGCTGCCCCGCCTCCGCGGCGGCAGCGACGGCCTCCAGCGTCACCATCGCCTCCCCCTCGAACGGCTCGACGTGCAGCCGGCGAAGCAGGGAAACGTGGCCGCAGGTGCCGAGCGCGCGGGCGATGTCCTCCGCGAGGGTGCGGACATAAGTGCCCTTCGAGCAGGCGACCTCGAGTTGCACGCTCGAAGCTTCGAGCGCCCGCACTTCGAGCCCGAACACTTCGATCTCGCGCGGCGCGCGCTCCACCTCCACACCCGCCCGGGCGAGTTTGTAGAGCGGCTGCCCGTCCCGCTTGATGGCGGAATACATGGGCGGCACCTGCATCTGCTTACCGAGGAAGCGGCTGAGGACGGCATCCAGCGTCGCTCGATCGATCGCCGGCACGGGCAGCGTCTCCACGATCGCGCCTTCGAGATCGCCCGTCGCCGTGCGATTCCCGAGCGCAATGGTGAAGAGATAGCGCTTGCGGCCGGACAGGATGTCGCCCGCGACTTTGGTCGCCTCGCCCAGGCAGATCGGCAGCATGCCCGTGGCGAGCGGATCGAGGCTGCCGACGTGCCCCGCCTTCTGCGCGCGCAGCAGTCGTTTCACGCGCTGAAGCGCCGAGTTCGACGAAAGCCCGAGCGGCTTGTCGAGGAGCAGGATGCCCGTGAGCATGGACAACTACTTCGGCGCGCGGTCGATCAGCTCGGTGAGCCGGGCGGCCTTCTCGAAGGAGTCGTCGAACTCGAACTCGAGCTTCGGAGCGTGCCGCAGCCCGAGCCGCCGGCCCACCTCGCCGCGCAGGAAGCCGGCGGCGCGGGTGAGGCCCTCGAGCACGTCCTGTGGATTGTTCTTCGAGGCGAACGGGGTGAAGAACACCTTCGCGGCGCTCATGTCCGCGGCGACCTTCACTTCCGTGATGGTCACGCTACCCACGCGAGGGTCTTTCACCTCGCGCGACACGAGCTCCGCGAGCGCACGCTGCATCTCGCCCTCGATCCGTCGATGGCGAGGCTTCGATTCGGTCATGGGAACAACAATGGCACGCGCGCTACTGGAGCGTACGTGCCACCTCCACGCGGGCGTAGCACTCGATCTGGTCGCCGACGCGAACGTCCTGGTAGTTCTTCACGCCGATGCCGCACTCGGTGCCGGCGCGCACTTCGTTGACGTCGTCCTTGAAGCGGCGCAGTGACTCGAGCGCTCCTTCGAAGATGACCACGTTGTCGCGCAGGACGCGAATCGGGTTGTTGCGCTTGACCGAGCCTTCGATCACGAGACAGCCCGCGACCACGCCGAACTTGCTGGAGCGGAACACCTCGCGCACCTGCGCGGTGCCCACGATCTGCTCCTTGATCTCCGGCTGCAGCAGGCCCGTCATCATGGCCTTAATGTCGTCGAGGGCTTCGTAGATGATGCTGTAGTAGCGGATCTCGACGCCCGTCTCCTTCACCGCCTCGCGTGCGCCCGAATCGGCGCGCACGTTGAAGCCGATGATGAGGGCCTTCGAGGCCGCCGCGAGCTGCACGTCCGACACCGTGATGCCGCCGACGCCGCTCGCCACCACCTTGACCTGCACTTCGTCGGTCGAAAGCTTGTTGAGCGCATCGCGCAGCGCCTCGGCGCTGCCCTGCACGTCCGTCTTGATGAGCACGGAGACACCGGCCGCCTTCTCGCCTTCCATCTGCGAGAACGCATCCTCGGTGCGCGAGGTGCCCTGGCGGGCGAGCTTCACATCGCGGAACTTGCCCTGCCGATGCAGCGCCACTTCACGCGCCTTGCGCTCGCTCTCGACCGCGAGGAGCTCGTCCCCCGCGTTCGGCGCGCCGGAAAGGCCCAGCACCACGACCGGAGTCGAGGGACCGGCTTCCTGCACCGCCTGGCCGTTCTCGTTGAACATGGCACGCACGCGGCCGAACTCGGCACCCGCGATGATCGGATCGCCGACCTTCAGCGTGCCCTTCTTCACGAGCACCGTGGCGACGGCGCCGCGGCCCTTCTCGATGCTGGCCTCGATGACGATACCGCTCGCAAGGCCGGTCTTCGGCGCCTTCAGCTCCAGGATTTCCGCCTGCAGCAGCACGGCTTCGAGCAGCGCATCGATGCCCTGGCCCGTGCGGGCCGACACGTTCACGAACTGATACTGGCCGCCCCACTCTTCCGGGATGACCTCGTGCTTGGAGAGCTCCGTGCGCACGCGCTCCGGATCGGCGTCGCTCTTGTCGATCTTGTTCACCGCCACGACGATCGGCACGTTCGCCGCCTTCGCGTGCTGGATCGCCTCGATCGTCTGCGGCATCACGCCGTCGTCGGCCGCGACCACCAGCACCACGATGTCGGTG
>JBDZVF010000384.1:0-6285 GCA_040255575.1 Pseudomonadota bacterium
CGCCCCCGAGCGCCCCCGGCTCCAGGAAGCCGCCGATGCCCACGATCACCCCCCCAAGCGCCGCCCACCACATCCAGTGAATCGGCAGCCGGCCGAAGAGGTCTTCGAGCCGATACAGGCCTGCGGTCATCAATGCCGACAGGCCGCCGGACGCGAGCCCCGCAAGCAGGCAGCCGGCGAGCTCCACGAGCTCGGGCTTGCTCGTGTCCATCGGAAAGAGCGGACCCGACCCTGCCCACACCGGCCGCAGGAACGCGGCCACGGAACAGGCCAACGCCACTGGCAGCAGACTGCGAGGGCGCAGTTCGAACAACAGGAGCTCGACAGCCAGCAGCACCGCCGCGAGCGGCGTGCCGAATACCGCTGTCATGCCGGCGCATGCGCCGGCCACGAGCAACGCCTTGCGCTCTGCCGAAGTGAGATGGAACGCCTGCGCCAGCAGCGACGCGGATGCGCCGCCCGTCATGATGATCGGCCCTTCCGCGCCGAACGGCCCGCCGCTGCCGATCACGATGCCGGAGGACAAGGGCTTCAGCACCGCGATCTTCGGCGACATGCGGCTCTTGCCGTAAAGAATGGCCTCGAGCGCTTCGGGTATGCCGTGGCCGCGGATCTTCTCGCTGCCATAGCGGCACATCAGCCCGACGATCAGCCCGCCGATCGCGGGCACGAGGATCACCCACGCGCCGAGAGCGTTATTCGCAGGTGAGCGATCCGCGAGCGAGAAGGACTGATAGAAGAAGACATTCGTGAAGAAGCGGATCGTCGCGAGCAGGAACCACGCCCCCACGGAGCTCAACACGCCGATCACGAGCGCGAACACGGAGAGCAGCACGAGCCGCTGGTTGATCGAAAAGTCCCGCTTGTGCATTCCTTCGGCTCGCCGGTCGTCAAAACATCGCGGCATGATACCTAGGCACAAACGAACACGCCCGACGGCTCTGCAGCCATCGGGCGTGTGTGTGTTTGCGATGCAGGGCGAACGGCAAGCCGTTATGCCCGCACGGGCGCGCGATTACCTCATCGCACGCAGCTTCGCAACGTCCGCCGCCGTGATGCTCGACGGCTTGGCGCCGAAGCGGGCAATCACGTAGTTCGAGACCGCGGCGATATCGTCATCGGACCACGCGTCACCAAACGCCGGCATCACCGCAATGTCGCCCGAGGGCGGCAGCGTGCTCGCGCCTCTCAGCACCGCGAGCGCGACGTTGGTCGCGGTCGGGTCGTTCACGGCGCGCGTGCCCGTGAGCGTGGAGTGCGGCACGTAATCGTTCACGCCCGTCCACGAATGGCAGCCCGCGCACATGCTCGAGTAAATGGCGTGGCCCTTCGGATTGCTCTCGTCGTGGCCGCCCTCACCCGGGTGCACCGAGGCGAGCTCCAGCTTCGGAGCCGGAAGATCCGGCGTCGAAACGGGCGGCACACTCCGTACGTACTCCACGATGGCACTCACGTCGCTCGGCGTCAGCTTCTGGAAGCTGAGGTGCACCGCCTGCGCCATCGGGCCGAAGGCCGAGCCCTTGTTCTGCGAGTGGCCGGTCTTGAGATAGGTCTCCATCTCCTCGGCCGTCCATGTGCCGATGCCGGACTCCTTGTCGCTGCTCAGGTTGTATGCACGCCAGCCCTCGGCGATGCCGCCCGCGAATTTCTTGCGGTTGTCCAGGGCCTGCAGCATCGTGCGCGGCGTGTGGCAGTCACCGCAGTGGCCGAGCGCTTCCACGAGGTACGCGCCACGGTTCCAGCTCGGGGACTTGTCAGCCACCGGCTGGAAGCGCTCCTTCGGGTTGTAGAGCGCGCCCCAGATCGCCATCAGCCCGCGCTGGTTGTAGGGCCAGCGCAGCGTGTTCTCCGGCGCCTTGTTCTTCACCGGCGGCTGCGCGAAGAGATACGCCTTGATCGCGAGCACGTCTTCCTCGGTGAGGTATGTGTATGCCGCGTACGGGAAGGCGGGATAGAGGCGCGTGCCGTCCTTGCCGATGCCCTCATGCACGGCCCGGATGAACTCCGCGTCCGTCCAGTCGCCGATGCCCGTCTCCGGGTCCGGCGTGATGTTGGGCGAATAGATCGTGCCGAAGTCCGTGTCGAACGGCCGGCCACCGGCGAAGCGCTCGCCGTGCTCGGCGGTATGGCACGCCTCGCAGTCCGCTGCTTCGGAAAGATACTGACCGCGCGCCATCGGATCGGTCTCGGTGAAATCCGCGGGCACGCCCGTGGGCTTGCCGGCCGTGTACGCGCTGAGCTCTACGCGCTGGCCGTCCGCGAACGCCATCGGGCCGGGCCGAAACACGAGCCAGGCGAGCAACGCGAGTCCCACCAGGACCACGATGCCCACGATCTTGCCAGTGCGTTTCCGAGCCATGCTGCTACCCCCAGGGAATCTACATTTTTCCGGCCATTTACAGCCGGGGCACCGTTTAACGTGCTGGCGCACACATGGCCAGTCGAGCCGGAACGAAAATCCATCCCACGGAGTATCCGGCCGTAACCAGCGAACGCCAACCCGAATGCAATCAGCGGTTTATACGCGGCCGGCGCATCACGCGCCACCACCACATGAGGACGCCGGTCACGAGCAGGACCGCGGGCACGAGGCCCAGGATCGTCCAGAGGATCTTGATGCCGAGGCCATACGCGCGCCCGAAATGCAGCCGCGCGAGCACAGCGAGCCACTCATCCACGAGCCGCGAGGAAGCCGTCGCCTCCCCGCCCTGTTGGAGCGACTCCGCCAGCGCGTTGAAGGGCTCGGGAAAGGCGAAGTAGATGCCCCCGAGCGCCCAGACGACGATCATCAGGAACATCCAGGAGCCGACCATGTTGTGCAGGTCGAGCGTGAAGCGACGAACGCCCACTCCCCTTCGCACGCTCATCCGGCGCCACCAGTTCGAACGGCCAGGCCACCACAGCACGAGGCCCGCGATCGCGAGCACCGCCACCAGGATCCCGCCCACGCCATTCACGAGCCGGCCGGTGTGATCGGCCAGCAGGTTGTCATGCAGATCGACGAGCCAGGTGACGGCCGCGGGCTCGCACGCGATGGTGTCGCCGGGCCCGGGACACAGGGCGCGATCCATCTCGCGCCGGAACACGACCGCACTGCCGGTGACGGTGATGAACAGAACGTAGAGCCCGATCGCGATCCCGAGCCACAGATGAATCTGGAACAGCGCCCGCTTCAGCCACGACACCTGAGGGCTCGACGGATGCGTTACCGCCATCAGGCCGGCGCCAGTTCGCGAAAGCGATCCGTGGCGGCGACGAGCCGTTGCGAGATGCCCGGTTCCAGCGCCGAATGGCCGGCGTCCGGCACCACCTCCAGCACCGCTTCGGGCCAGGCTGTCGCGAGCTCCACCGCGCCCTGCAATGGGCAGAGCATGTCGTAACGACCATGGATGATCACCGCCGGAACGTGCCGAAAGCGCGGCACCGCTTCGACGAGCTCGTTCGGCTGCAGGAAGGCACCGTGCGTCATGTAATGCGCTTCCAGCCGCGCGAGCGCGAGACGGGCACCGCCCCCTCCGCCGCCGCCTGAAGGCAGCAGGCGCGAGCAGCGGGTCTCATATCGATCCCACACCGACGCGGCGGGCCCGTGTATGGCTGGGTCGGGATCGTTGAGGCGCCGCGAGTAAGCGGCGAGCAGATCGGCACGCTCGTCGGGCGGGATGTAGCTCGTGAAGTCCTTCCAGTAATCCGGGTAGACCATCCGGATATCCTCGAACCACCACTTCACATCGCTCGGCCGACACAGCCAGATGCCGCGCAAGACGAGCGCCGCACAGCGCTGCGCATGCCGAGAGGCGTAAGCCAGCGCGAGCGTCGAGCCCCACGATCCACCGAAGACCATCCAGCGCTCGATGCCGAGGTGCGTGCGCAGTTGTTCGATGTCCTGCACAAGATCCCAGGTCGTGTTGTTCTCAATGCTCGCGTACGGAGTGGATCGCCCCGCCCCCCGCTGATCGAACAAGACAATGCGATACACCGCCGGATCGAAGAACTGCCGGTGAAAAGGCGCACAGCCCGCACCGGGCCCGCCGTGAAGAAAGACGACCGGAAAACCCTGCGGATCTCCACACACCTCGTATGCAAGCCGATGGCCGCCGGACACCGGCAGCACACCGGTGTCATGCGGGGAGATCGGTGGATACAGCGTCACGCTCGTGTTCATACGCCCTGCGAGCCATAGAAAAGGAGTTTCATTATGGCAAACACGGCGCCGGCGTCCGCGAAACGCGAGCGCGGCCCGGGAAGTCGCTGCCGACTCCCCCGGACCGCTGCCCCATCACTCTCCGTGCCTGGGCGGCGCTGCGGCGGCAGCCCCAGCCGGCGGAGCTGCGGATCCCGACGCTTCCTTCGCAGCAATCGCGCGCGACACGAGATACGCGCGAATCGCTTCCGGCTCCTGCGCCTGCAACGCGTCCTTGAACGACACCATGCCGTTCGCCTTGAGCGCGCCATCGATGACGATGGCCTTGAAGGCGTCGGCGCTGTTGATCGCGCCCGCATAGCGCAGGTCCGGGAACAGCCCGCGGCTCAACCCATCGTTGCCATGACACGTGCTGCAGAAACGGCCATACAACTCCTGGCCGTGTGCAATGGTTTGCGGCGTGCCGAAAGCGGGCGGTGGATTCAGCACCGGTGGCGGCACGGGCTGCGCTTCCGGCAGCGCCGCGGTGCCGCCGAGCTTGTAGACGAGCAACCGCGAATAATTCGGCGCCCAATAGTTGCCACCGCTGCCGGTGCGGAAGCCCGCGACCACCGCGACGTATTGCTCGCCATCGAGCTCGAAGGTTGCGGGGCCGGCGAGCACGCCCGTCTGCGCGGGCGAGCCCCAGAGCCGCTCACCCGTGTCCGCGCGATAAGCGGCGAACTCGTTGTTCTTCGAATTACCCGAGAACACGAGCCCGCCCGCTGTTGCGAGCGCGCCGCCGGCGCGCCCCTGCCCGGCGTCTTCAATGGGCACGCGCCAGACTTCTTTTTGATTCACCGGATCCCACGCCTGCAGGTAGGCCTTGTTCACGCGCAGCGCCTTCGGGTCCTGCAGCATCTTCGCGCTGCCGGCGAAGCTGATCGAGAGCTTCTGCCCCATCGGGTTGTCATCCTCGTGCGTCATCACGAACGGATAGCTGATCTCCATCGTCGGGATGTACACGAGGCCCGTCATCGGGCTGAACGCCATCGGCGGCCAGCTGTGCGCGCCGCCATAGTGCGGGACGGCGATGAAGCCCTTGCCCGTCACGTCGTACCGCGCGGCCGGATTCATGATCGGCCGGCCCGTCTTCCTGTCGATGCCCTTCGACCAGTTGAGCGGCACGATCGGCTTCGCCGAGATCAGCTCGCCCGTCACGGCATCGAGCACATAGAAGTAGCCGTTCTTCGGCGCCTGCATGATGACGTGGCGATCCTTGCCGTCGATCTTCAGGTCCGCGACCGTGATCTGCTGGACGGCGGTGTAGTCCCAGGAATCACGTTGCACTTGCTGGTAATGCCACACGTATTCGCCCGTGTCCGGCTTCAATGCAACGATGGATGACAGGAAGAGGTGATCGCCCTTGCCGCCCGGATCGCGAATCTCGGCAGGCCACGGGCCGCCGTTGCCGGTGCCGATGAACAGCAGATCCGTTGTCGGATCGTAGGTGATGCCGTCCCACACAGTGCCGCCGCCACCGGTCTTCCACCAATCCCCGCCCCACGTCCGGGCGGCCATCTCCATCTGCGGATTCTCGAAGGGGCCCTTCGGATCGCCCGGCACCGTGTACCAGCGCCACTTGAGTGCGCCGGTCTCCGCGTCATACGCCGAGACGTAGCCCCGCATGCTGTATTCGGCGCCGCCCTGGCCGATGAGCACCATGCCTTTCACCACACGCGGCGCGCCGGTGATGGAATAAGGCTTGCCCTTCTCCATCGTGTACACGTCCCACACCGGCTTGCCTGTGGCGGCATCGACTGCGATCAGGCGACCGTCGATCGTGCCGACGTAGACCTTGCCGTTCCAGGCGGCGACGCCGCGATTCACCACATCGCAGCAGGCATACACGGCCCACTCGCCCGGCACCTTCGGATCGAACTGCCACAGCTGCCTGCCGGTCTTCGCCTCGTACGCGTAGATCTTGCTCCACGCGGTTGTCACGTAGATCACGCCGTCCACATAGATCGGCGTGGACTCCTGCCCGCGTCGGGTGTCGAAGTCGCCGTACCACGCGAGGCCGAGGTTGTTCACGGTTTCGGTGTTGATGCGGTTCAGCGGGCTGAAGCGCTGCTCCGCATAGTCGCGGCCGTAGGACATCCACT
>JBDZVF010000385.1:0-6279 GCA_040255575.1 Pseudomonadota bacterium
ATCGCCGGCGCCGGCCAGCAGCTCGGGGAACGTCAGCGTTTGGACGCGACGCTCGGCGAGGCTCGCGCAGAGCGCTTCGAACTGCGGCACGTCGACCTGATGCAGCATGTACGCCGGCACGGGCGGCAAGCCTCGTACCGTGCTCGCGAAGAAGCGATGCGGAAAGAGAAAATGATGCGGATTCCGATCTCGCACGATCAGCCCATTCCGAGCACATGACGATAAGCGTTCGCCACCTGCTCGCCGATCCGCTCGCGGGTGAAGAGCTGCTGCACGCGCTCGAGCCCGCGTTGCCCGAGGCGCGCGCGCAGATCCGCGTCGAGCGCCAGTGTGCGCAGCCCTTCAGCAAGGCGGTAGTAATCGTTCGCCTGAACCACGAGCCCCGCATCGCCGATCACTTCGTCGATCGCGCCAGCGTGAGTCGTCAGCACCGGTTTGGCGGTCGCCATTGCCTCGATGAGGGCAATTCCAAACTGTTCCTGCACCGTGCGCGTCGAGATGCTGGGAAGCACGAAGATGTCCGCGAGTCGATGAATGTCCGGCAAACGCGCATAGGGTTGCGAGCCGATGAGGCGAAAGCTGGAGGCAATGCCCAGCCGTTGCAGCCGGCGCTCGAGCGGCCCCCGCTCCGGCCCGTTCCCGGCGTACAGGAATACGGGGTTCAGTTTGCGAAACGCTTCGTCCCGCAGCAGCAGCGCGGCCGCATCTGCGAGGCTGAAGAGCCCCTTTTCCCATACCAGGCGACCCACGAGAAGGATCACGAGATCGCCTGACGATATCCCGAAGCGCTGACTGAGCTCGGCCGAGCGAGGCCCCGGTGCGAATCTCTGGGTATCGATACCGTGGCCGATCACGCGGATACGCGCCTCATCGACGCCTTCGCAGATCAGCGCGCTGCGTGCCCGTTCTGAGCGGGCGATGAACAGGTCTGCATTGGCGCGCACGAATGCGGCGCGTTCCAGCACCCGGCCGTGACCCTCCGCCCAGAACGGATTGACCTCCGCCTGCAGGCAAATGAGCTTGTATCCGTAGCGCTTCTTGCGCCGGGCAATCTGGTACGAGCAGTAGAACGTCTGCTCGGCTGCGTGAACGATATCGAGCCCGCGCAGCACCTTGTCCAGACCGAACAGATGCTCGTCGTATCCGAAGCTCTTCTGTGGGTTTGGAATGGCGAGCCCGCCGAGCCGGCGTGGGATGAGGCCATTGATGTAATCGAGGCACGGCAACTCCACCCGCGGCATCTGCAGGTTGCGCACATCGAACCGATGGGAGCGCGGATAGACCGCCGTGATGTCGAAGCGATCCTGCAGCGGTTCGAGATACTGCGTCTCGAACGGATTGAGATACGAACCGCGCACGTAGGCCACGCGCGGCTTCGGGCCGACCGTGCTCACCCGCTCACGTTCTTGATGGATGCGCGGGGGCAGCGGCGCCCACCGATGCGTGCCGTAGGCGGCGCGCGTCGTTCTCGATCCAGTCGGAGAGCCGACCCACGATGGCGTTCCAGGCGTAGCGCGTTCTGATCTTCTCATGGTCCACGTCCGATACGGGCTGCCCTTCGGCGAGGGCGTGGTTGATCTCGGCTGCGAAGGTGGGAATCTCCGCAAATTTCAGGATGCGATAGTCCTGCTCCAGCGCGCGCCCGCCGACCGGTGTGGTGATCGTGGGCTTGCCGCAGGCGAGCGCTTCGACGATCTTGGTCGGGAAGCCGTAGCCCTGAAGCATCGGAGAGATCACGACGTCCGCGCTCTTCAGGGCGGCCGGATAGTCTTCGAGGAAGCCAGTGAACTCCACGTTCGGGTGCTGCACATCCGCGGGTGGATAAGCGCCCACGAACCGGAATAGCGCTTGGGGATACCTTGCGAGCACCGGCTGCAGGATGTGATCCATCACCGTGTACACGACATCCCGGTTCATCGGAATCCGGAAGTTGCCGCAGAAGAGGATCGTCTTGCGCGCGTTGCGCGGAGCCTCGTACCACGGGTTGAACTCGCGTTCGTCGAAACCTTGCGGAATTACGAGCATGCGATCTCGTGGAACCCAGCGCGAATAGTCGTTCGCGTCGGCGGGCGTGACGGCGACGACACAGCGCGCGCGCTTCACCGCCATCTTCTCGGCGGCGTACATGTAGAGCGCCAGCGGGAGCCGTCGGGGATCGACGCGCACTTTGCCGAGATTCGCGCGGTACTCGATGTTGTGAGAGCTATAGATGAACGGCGTGCGAAAGCGTCGCGAGAGCAGCAACCCGTAGACCGCCGCCAGCCCGTAGTCGCAGATGATGTAGTCGTAGCGCTCGCGTTTGAGCCGCTCGGCGGCGGCGCGATAGAGATCCGGGCTGAAAAGGAAGTACCCGCGCTGGCTGTACGGGATGCGGGTCTTGGACGCGACTCCCGTGACGCGGTTCGCGTAGTGCGCGGAGAGCTTTTCGGAAGGCGGTTGCCCGGAGCCATCCAGATACACCAGATCGACGTGATGCCGGAGCGCAAGCTGATTCACGAACGCGCCTACGCGAGCGCCCGTTCCCGTCAGCGGAACGTGCGGGTCGTGCACGGAGACGTAGAGAAGCTTGATCTTGCTGTCAGGGGGCATGAGCGTTCAGCATTTCCGTGGTGGTCGTGGCGTCGTCTGAAGTGGCAGCTTCCCGCGCGTCCGCGCTCAGGGCTGTGGCGCGGAACTCCTCCAGCTGGTTCGCGGCATGCTCGATCTGCCGCGCGATTTCGGCGCGATCCCAGCGCAGGTCGCGGGCCATCAGCTCCGCGCACGTTTCGAGCACTCGCGCGTTGAGCAGGTCGCTCAGGTAGAGCGGGACGCGACGACGGACCACATCCCACAGGTGTAACGCCATTTCGGAACGTGCCGCGTGCACCACCTGCGCCTTCGCGATCGGGATGTCGGGCACCAGGCGCTCGCCAAGCGCCGGCTCGCGTTCGATGAGGTCGATGATCGCGGGGGCGTCGATGCCGCGAACCTCCAGCTTGAGAGGGTGAGAGGGTCTCGGCTCGGCCGGGAGGCACATCCACTCGCAGGCCTTCGTGATGGCGCGTTCGGCAACGGCTCGCGCCGTTGTCCACTTGATACCGACGATTGAGTAGAGGCCGGGCATGCCGTCCTTGGCGCCATGATCGACGACGCGCGCGGTCTTGAGGAGCGCAACGTCGTTGCCCCTGTTGCCCTCCTTCTCGGGAAGCAGGCCCGAGAAAATGCCGAGCACATCGGTGGGTGTGACCTTGTGCTTGCCGAGCACGGTGTTGATGTCGGCGAGAAATGCCTGTACCTCGTCGGCGGTCACATTCGCCGTTGTCGAGGAATGCGGGCAGCGCAGATGTCGCGTGCCGATGAGCGTGCGGCCGTTCCATGGAATCGCGAAATAGGTGCTGGAGCAGGGCAGCGCGATCGCCTCGACGAACGGCAATGGCCGCGTGAGAAGGTTGAATGCCTTCGAGGCGGCGTAATGCCGCGGGCCGGGGCTCAGCCTGCTCGACTCCAGCCACTCATCGACCCATGGACCCGCCGCGTTGATGATGGAGCGTGTTCGCAGCAGATGCTCGCGGCCGGAAAGCTCGTCCCGAACGCGAACGCCACTGGCGCCGATGGAGTCTCGACGAATCTCGATGGCGCGCGTGTAGTTCGCAATCTCTGCGCCCGCCGCAGCCGTGGTGGTCAGTAGCGCGATCAGCAGCCGTTCCGTGTTCAGGCAGATGCCGTCGTACCAGACCGCGGCGCCGTTGATGCGCTTGATCGACGTGCCCGCGAAGATCTGCCGCGCGCGGCGGGCCCGCCACAGCGCACCGCGAGGCAGGTGGCGGTCGGCCCACACGCCATCGTTGCGATCGAGGCTGATGAGGTCGTTCGCGAACAGCGCGGCCGCCATTGCGGCCGGTCCGCGCAAGCCGTAGCCGCGAGTCGGCAGAACGAACCGCATCGGCCGCACGACATCGCGTGCGACCCGCAGCCACTCGCGCCGCTCGCGAATGGACTCGCGCATGCGCTTGAAGTCGAGCTGCTGCAGGTAGCGCAAGCCGCCGTGAAACGTGCGCAGGCTGTTGCTCGTGGTGGCGTGACCGAAGTCCCCGCTTTCGACGAGAGCGACCCGCAGGCCGCGTCGCGCCGCTTCCCAGGCCGCGCAGGCGCCGTGGATGCCGCCGCCGACTACGACGACGTCGTGCTCCGCGCTCGCCATGCGCTTCAGGTCCCGGTGCATACCGCCACCGCGTTGCTCGTTGCCCGCCGCGCATAACGATCGCGCCACAGGTGATAAACCATCAGCGCCCAGAGCGTGTGGCTCTGGTTCTGAATGCCTGCCTCATGCTGGCGCATCATCGATGCGATGTACCGCGCGTCGAAGATTCCTTCCTCCGCGAGATTCGATTCGCTCAGCAGCTCGTGCATGAGCGGGTTCCACGCGCCGTTCAGCCAGTTCTTCATCGGCATGCTGAAGCCTTCCTTGCCGCGCGACAGAATCTGCTGCGGGAGTCGGCCTTCGAAAGCCTTCTTGAGGATCCATTTGCGCACGCCGCCGCGAACTTTCAGATGAGCGGGAATAGCGAGCGCGAGATCGATGACGTCGTTGTCGAGATAGGGCACGCGCGCTTCCAGCGACGTGGCCATGCTCATGAGATCCACCTTCGGCAGGATGTTCTCGGGCAGATACAGCCGCATGTCGCAGCGGATCTGCCTGGTGAGCCGGTCTGTGCCCGCGCCTTCGAGCAATGCGCTGACGAGCTGCCCCGTCTGCTCGCCGACCTGAGCACGAAACTCGGGTTTGTAGAGGCGTGCACGCGCATCGTTCGAGAGGAACATGGCCCAGCGCATGTGCTGCCACTG
Source organism: Pseudomonadota bacterium (assembly GCA_040255575.1). Lineage (GTDB taxonomy): Bacteria > Pseudomonadota > Gammaproteobacteria > Steroidobacterales > Steroidobacteraceae > JADGHX01. The sequence continues at coordinate 4,825 of JBDZVF010000385.1, forward strand.
TGCCGGCAGCGCCGCGCCCTCCAGAAATCGACGCACCTGATTGGCGATGCCGCGTTTGCCGCTGTCGAGCGGCATCACGCGCGCGAGCCGCTCGAGCGCGGCGCGGATCGGAAGCGGCAGCCAGTCGACGGAGCTCGAAGCGTATTGATCGGCGACATACGTATCATATCCGCCAAAAAGCTCGTCGCCGCCGTCTCCGCCGAGCGCAACGGTCACGTGCTTGCGCGCCATGCGCGACACGAGCAGCGTGGGAAAGACGGAGAAGTCGGCGATCGGCTGATCGAGTTGCTTCACGACGTCAGGCAGCGTGGAAAGGTAGTCCGGCGTCAGTACCTCCCGATGATGCTGGGTGTTGCAATGAGCGGCGACGATATCGGCGTATTGGAGCTCACTGTACGTCGCATCGCTGAAGCCGACGGAAAACGTCATTGGCTGCTGCGAAGATACTTCGCACATCGCAGCCACAAGTATCGATGAGTCAATGCCGCCGCTGAGGAAGGCACCCAGTGGCACATCGCTCACGAGTTGCCTGCGAACCGCTTCAGTCACGGTGGCGCGAAGTTGCTCAGCGAGCTCGGCTACGGTGCCCTTGAGCGGCTGGGGCTGCGGCGGCGACCAGTAAGTGCCCTGGCGCACTTCTCCTTCGGTCCACGTGAGCCAGCTTCCAGGGGGAAGCTTGTGCACGTCCTTGAACAAGGTCACCGGGCTCGCGGTGTATTCGAACGTCAGCAACTGGTCGATGCCGGTGGGATTCGTCTGGCGCGTCGAGCCGTCGGCGGCGAGGATGCACTTGACCTCGGAGCCGAAGTAAAGGTTGCCACGGTGCTGGCTGTAGTAGAGCGGCTTGATACCCACCCGGTCGCGCGTGAGCAGCAGCCTGCGCTTTGGGGCATCCCATAGCGCGATTGCGAACATGCCGTTCAGGCGGCTGATGAAGTCGACCCCGTATTCCTCATAGAGATGCGGGATGACTTCGCTATCCCCCACGCTGCGGAACGTGTGACCCTTCGCCACCAGATCGGCCCGCAGCTCGCGGTAGTTGTAGATCTCGCCGTTGAAAACGACCTTGATCGTGCCGCTTTCATTCGAAACCGGCTGATCGCCGGTGGTCAGGTCGATGATGGCGAGCCGCCGCATGCCGAGGCCGACGCCCGGTGCGATGTGGAGGCCTTCACCGTCGGGGCCCCGGTGCACCATCACGTCGCACATCCCCTGCACGAGCTCGCGCGGGGGTTTGCTTCCGCGGGTGGCTATTCCGGCGATTCCGCACACGGTTCGTCATCTCCCCCAGGCAGAATGGGAAGCTACGCGCTCGCGCCGTTCGATGGCCGGCGCTTGCGCAGCTGCATGGCCACCTGGTTGCGCACGAACATGATGGGTGGTTCCAGGCTCGCGAAACGGTCGAGCGCCGTGCGGCCGTCACACAGCACGGAAAGGAGACTGTGCGCCGGCCGC
>JBDZVF010000386.1:0-6262 GCA_040255575.1 Pseudomonadota bacterium
GGACAAGGGCATGGGTTCCTTCGCGAAGGAGCTGAAGCCCGAAGACACCGCGGCGATTCGCGAATACCTGGTTTCGCGGGCCAACGAGATCAAGAAGAATGGTCCGCCACCGGCGTTCGGGCCGGGTGGAGGCGGGCAGCGGCAGACCGCGGCCCCTCGCCCATCGCAGAACGGGCACGCGAACTGAGAGCCCGGGAGGCATCGCATGACGAGCAGGCGTGAGTTTCTCGAAGCGGCGGCGTTGACGGCGCTGCCTGTGATTGGCGGCGCGCCACTCACGGCCGCTGCGACTTCCTCGCAGAAATCATTGCCGGCGAACGATGCGCCTTTGGTGGGCGCGGCGGGTGCGGGTCTCGCTTTCAATCTCGTGCTCTTCGACTCCCGGTATTCGCAGGCGCGGAGCGCGGCCGCGCGCATCCGCGGCACTGGGGTTTCCGTTCATGCCCTCGCCGACGGTGACATCACCCAGATCTGGATGGATCACATCGGCCCGACGTGGCAGCGTGGTCCCACCGCGATTGCGGGCGTGACCGCGCGCCCGGCGCTCTTCTGCCTCGAGCAATTCGCGTTGAGCAGCCGGATGCGTGTTGTCTTCCATGCCGAGCATGTCGTTCACGCGGATGGTCGCACAGAGCACTCGTTGCTACGTGGGGCTGAACGCCTGCATCTCTCGACGGCGGATCTGTCGCGCGCTGGCGAGAACTGGCCAACACACATCGTCGAAGCGCTCGCCCGCTATCGGCCGCAAGGCGATGGCGCGCGCTTCGGGCGTAGCCATGCGGCCCTCGAGCCCGCGTTGCCGCCGCAGGCGCAGTTGCTCACGTCCTGGATCATCGCCGCGGCCTGAAGTCCCTTCGCCTTTCTCTTCCGGAGCCCGTCTATGTCCCTGCCGCCGAACGTCAGTCAGACGGCCTTTGATGCCGCCTTGAAAGCGTGGCGCGAAGCCGTCGGCAAAGAATGGGTTTTCACGGAAGAGGCGGACGTCGCGCTCTACCGTGACGCCTACTCGCCGTTCCACGGCGAGCCGGAAGAGCGCATGGCCTCGGCCGCGGTCGCGCCCTCGACACTCGAGGAAGTGCAGGCGGTGGTACGCACCGCTAACCAGCATCACATTCCGCTCTACCCGATTTCCACAGGCCGCAATCTTGCCTACGGCGGCTCCGCGCCCGTGTATTCGGGCAGCGTCGTGCTCGATCTCAAGCGCATGAATCGCGTGCTGGAGGTGAACGAGCGCAACGCGTATGCGCTGGTGGAGCCGGGCGTCAGCTACTTCGATCTCTACAACCACATCCAGAAAGCCGGGCTCGATGTGTGGATCGACCCGCCCGACCCGGGCTGGGGCAGCGTCATCGGCAATGCGCTAGATGGCGGCGGCGGCTGGACGGCGTCGCCGTTCCGCGATCATTTCGGCTCTCATTGCGGCATGGAAGTGGTGCTCGCGAACGGTGACGTCGTGCGCACGGGCATGGGCGCGCTGCCCAACGCGAAGTCCTGGCAGCACAATCGCTGGGGCTACGGTCCCTGGGTGGATGGCCTCTTCCGGCAGTCCAACCTCGGCGTCGTGACGAAGATGGGCTTTTATCTCATGCCTCGCCCCGAGGCGATGCAGATGTCCACCGCGACCTCGATGCGCGACGAGGACATCGTTCCGATGCTCGACGTGCTCAATCGCCTGGAAAATACGCATCTGGTGAATGGCTCGACGCAGATCTTCGGCGGCGCGCCGGGGCGCCCGGGCGGCAACGCGCCGGCCTGGACCATCCAGGTGCCCATCTATGGGCCGGAAGCTGTGGTGCGCGCCTCGATGGAATACGCGAAAGCGAAGTTCACGGCGATCCCCGGCGTGAAGTTCACGGACGGCGAATTGTTTCGCACGCCCTTGTCGCAGGATGCGCTCACGCGCGTGCGGCTCGTGAACTTCGGCATTCCCAACCTTTCGACATTCGCGATGCTCGGGCGCAGCCCTGTGAATCCCGATCCTGCGGGTGGGCACATTGGCTTCTCACCCATCGTGCCGCGCACGGGCGAGTCACTGCTCGAGTTCCGTCGCTACTACGACGAGCACGTCACGAAAGTGCATGCGGGAGACGATCTGGGCATCGTCGGGCCCGTCTACATGACGTGTTGGGACCGCACGCTCGTCTGCCTGATCATGTTCCCCATCGGTCGGGACAAGGCGCGCAACGTGAAGGTGCGCCAGTCGTTCGAGCGGCTCGTGAAGGTCGCGGCCGATAAAGGCTGGGCTGAATATCGCGCGCCGGCCGGGTTTCAGAGCCTGATCGCCGACACCTACTCGTACAACAATCATTCCCTGGGCCGGCTGCGCGAGACGATCAAGGATGCGGTTGATCCGAACGGCATCCTCTCGGCAGGTCGCTACGGGGTGTGGCCGAAGCATCTGAGAAAGGCGTGACATGAAGCGCTTACTGATCGCCAGCGCGCTTGTGGCACTGATTCCGCTCGCGCAGGGGGCCGAGCCTTCAGGGCAGGCGGTGTACGAGCATTGGTGCGCGCCGTGCCACGCGCCGGGGCCGGGCCATCCGGGCACGCAATCGCTGCAATTGAAGTACGGCGGCAAGACACCCGCGGTGCTGCTCGAACGGAAGGATCTCACCGCACAGGCCATCGCGGCGTTCGTGCGCCAGGGCGTGCTGCTCATGGCGCCGTTCCGGAAGACCGAGATTACGGACGCGGAGCTCGCCGCATTGACCGCCTACATGACGAAGACGGCCAAGCGGAAATAGTCGCAGTGCCAGGCGCGGGCCCTGGCGAGCGCAGCGATGCGGGGCCGCGTGCGGGCCGAGCTGCCCGCGCCTCGCGCATCGGCGACGGGTGCGACTAACCAATCTCCGTTCGGAAGAGCGAGCGACCGATACGCTGTTGCCTCACCGGCAAGGCTGACTCACGCGCGAGGCCGCTGAGCAGAATCGCTTTGTCCCAGCGAGTGATCGCGACCGCGCGCGCTCCGTTGCGCAGTTCCTGCGCGAGCTCGCGGCGCCACTGCCAAAGAACGTCCAGCTCCAGAACCTTCGGCTGCATCGGTGCGAGCGTTGCGCGGGCTTGCGTCAACTCGTCGCCGGTGATCATGCCGTCCAGCCACGCCGCTGTGGCGTGCTGCGCTCGGGCGCGCGGATCGGCGAGCGCTTCGCCCGCGCCGGCAGCGGCATCAGCGCCATCAGCGATCAACGGCGTATCGCGCGCGCGAACCAGACCCGCAACCGCGCCGCTGGCCGCCGCGCCGAGCAAGTGGCGACGGGTCATTCTGAATCTGCTCAGTCTGGGTCGGCTCATTTGTTTGCCTTTGCGAGATAGCGCGCGATCACCTGCAGCTGCGCGTCGCTGACTTCACCGCGCGAAATGCGCGGCATGTTGCCAATGCCGGCACGCGCGGCCTGAATGATGAAGTCCTCGTGCAGATCCTTGCGGGCCTCGAGCATCGCGACCCCAGGATCGACCCGCCGCGCGAGAATGATGGTGCCCATGCCCATCTGCCGATGGCACATGCCGCACTTCTCGACGTACAGCGCCTCCTCAGGCGATTTGGACGATCGATCCTGAGACACGCCGCTGGTCGCGTTCTTCACCTGAGTGCCGGCCGTCTCCTGCGGCTTTTCGTCCGCGGCGAACCCGCTGCCTACCGCAAGCGCCAGGACCGCGCCCGCCGCGCACGCAATGACACACTTGATACTCCAGCTCATGCGCGATTGCCCCTGAGATTCGCCGGCCAGACCCCGCTCTTGCCAGGCGCGATGATGCCTCGAGGATCGAGCGCGTCCTTCACCCGTTCGTTCAGCTTGCGCAGCGCGCCGCCGCCGTAATCGTAGGTGGAGGCGACGAGATCCATGTATTCGATGTGGGTGCGGTATTCGCCGTAGCCGTGCGCTTTCGCATCCTTCACGAGATCGTGGAAGAACGCGTCCACCCGACGCATCATGTCTTCGTTGTCGCGGTCGAAGAGCACCTGGTTCACGTTCGTCAGCGAGCGTTCGCCCATTGCGAAGCTCGCATGGTAGTCCATGCCGTACTTCTGATAGAGCGCGTACGTGCGACGGAACTGATCCAGCGCGAGGCTGCCCTTCGGCGGCAGCACCGGCGAATAGCCGATGTGGCCACCGCGCCCGCCGTGCCAGTTGGCATTCGCGAGTGGAAAACTGAGCGGCACGCCGCTGAAGGGCGAGCCCTCGGGCGCATCACCCTTCACCCAGCGAGTGGGCTTCATCGCCAGAACGGGCTTGCCGTCGAAGGCTTTCTGGAGAATGCGAAGAGACGCCTCGGCGATCTCGAGCGGGCCGTAGAAGCGCACCTGCACGCTCCACCAGCCGATGTTGAACCGTCTGCGTATCGCGGTGACCACGTTCTCATCGAGCGGCCCGCGATCCTGGGTCCACTGATCCCGCGTAGTCATGACCGACGCGGAGCGCAGCCAGTTGCCGATGGAGGGCGATTGCCGAATGATGCCTTCACGACGCAGCGGCATGAGTGTGTCGACCGCCCAGCCGAGATCCTCCGGCTTGTCGAACTCGAAATCGATCCCGAGCAACGCCTCGGGCTCCGGCATGAGCCACAGCCCGAGCTTGGTGACAATGCCGAAGTTCGATTGCACGAACATCTGGTCCCAGCCCGGCCCGTAGCCGTTGCGATAGAGCTGCCAGGTCGGCGCGCCCGCCATCGCGCCCATGCCGGTGCGAACGACTTCCCCGGTCGGCAGCACGACCTCGACACCGCAGATCTGCATGGAGTGATCGCCATAAGGCGTGTAGCCGACGCCGCGGTCGAGCGCATTGCCGGCGACGGAGCCCCAGCTGTTGCCGGGGACCGAGAGCCAATAGGGCAGCTTGCGCTCCTGAACGTAGTCGTACAGATCGAAGAAGCCGACGCCGGGCTCGAGCAGCACAGTGCCATTCTCTTCGTCGAACTCGATCTTCTTCATCCGCGACAGATCGAGCACCACGCTGCCCTTGAGCACTGGAGCCGCGCCACCGTAGCCGAAATTCTTGCCACGGCTGATGGGCCACAGCGGCACCTTGTATTGATTGGCGATGCGGACAATTGCCTGCACCTGCTCGACGTTCGCCGGCGCGACCGCTGCGCCCGGCATGTGCTTCTTCTCGTCCGGCGAGTAGTGATCGGAATAATCGATCTTGTCCTGCTCGGAGGAAAAGACGTTCTCGGCGCCGATCGCCTTCGCGAACGCTTTGAGTGCTGCGGAGAGGTCGCTCATGCGGCTGCCTGCTGGTTGCCGAGGGGCGCCGGGAGTTCACGTTCCTCCACCCACGTGCCGTGCACCTGATTTCGCAGCCGCAGCGGCATCTTGATGCGCGCGAGCGGCCCTCGCTCCGGATGCGCGGCTTCGAGCAGCAATACCTCGCTACCCATCGTCTCGTGCAGATCCACGACGAAGGCGAGGTAACCCTCGTGACCCGGCGTCGATGAGGGGATGTGCACGTGTTCCTGAACGGTGTGGCTCTGGCCCGGGGCGAAGGCGCGCAACTCGCCCGTCTGAATGTCGAGGCGCGCGACGGTGTTGAACCCCACGCCCACGGGCCCCGCGGTGATGGGCGGAGCGACGTTCGGGTCATACATCTCGTAGTAACCGACCGAATACTCGTTCATGTGATCGCGGCGGGCGATGATCGGAAAGTCCCCGGGAGGCCCGAGCGGTCGCTGTTCCCACTGTTCGCCGCGGCCCGCGAGATCGAACGTCCAGCGCACGAAGCCGGAGTGCTCCATTCGCGGCGGGCCCGTCAGCCCCGAGGCTTCACGGATGAACGGGAAGGGCACTTCATCGGAGACGCCGAAATCGATGTGCACCTGCTCGCCCTGGCTGTGCCCGTTCATGAAATGGAAGAACGAGCGATCGGGGCCGTGGAACCAGCGCATGTCACGCACGCTTCCGTCACGAGGCATGATGCCGACGTGCGAGCCCTTGCCGGCTTCCCAGCGCCAGTGCGGGCCACCTCTCTCGATGCGCGCGCGATCGGCGAGCACCGGGAAGAAGGGGAAGATGACGTGCCGTTTCGTCACGACGAAGTCGTGCATCATCCCGACGTATGGCCCCTGGAACCATTCCTCACGCACCAGCCTGCCGTCGCGATCCACGACGAAGAAGGCAACCTCGGGGCTCGCAAGACCGTTGGCTTCATAGCCGTACGCGAACATCTCGCCCGTTTGTGGATCGATGCGGGGGTGCGCGGTCATCGTGGCGCTGCGCAGGCGGCCGTCGAAAAGATATACGCGGCGGGTCACGAGCGCGCTGGGACCG
>JBDZVF010000387.1:0-6239 GCA_040255575.1 Pseudomonadota bacterium
CTGGCGATGAGCGCTCTCAGCCACCCGTGATTGAGCCTTTCCCCTCTCGCCCGGCCGGTCCCGCCGGCCCGCCGATGCAACCTTTCCCTCCGCCCGCGCATCCATAGCGGCGAACTCGCGCGTTGACGCGGGCAGGGGGACGATTGGCGGTCATTGGAGATCCGTTCATCAGGGATACGTCCGCGCAGGACGTGGCACTCGACCCCGCTCCACGGGCGCGCAAGCGCCGCCGGATCCTCATCGCTGCCGCCTCAGCCGGTCTGGTCATTCTCATCTCGCTCGTGATGCTGATCCGCACCTGGGCCTCCACCACCCTGGTGGTGCCGCGGGAGCGCGTGCGCATCGCGACTGTCACGCGCGGCGCGTTCGTGCGAGATGTGGCAGCTCAGGGCACCGTCGTCGTCGCGGATAGCCCGACTCTCTTCTCATCCGGCGTCGGCACCGTCACGTTCGTCGTGCAAGCGGGCGATGCGGTGACCGAAGGGCAGGTGCTCGCCACGGTCGACAGCCCCAGCCTGCGCAACGAGTTCGCGCGCGAGCAGGCCGCGCTCGATGGCCTGCGCGTCGCCTTCGAGCGCTCCAGCATCGAAGCCCGACGGCAGATGCTCGAGGAGAAGCAGGCCACTGACCTTGCGAACACGCGCATCCGGGCTTCCGAACGCGAATTGGAGCGCCAGCAGTCCGCGTGGGATCGAGGCGTGATCCCCAAGCGCGATCTCGATCGGGCGCAGGATGAGCGCGACGATGCCCGCCTCATCTACGAGCACGCCGTCGCCAACGCGAAGCTGCAGCAGGAAAGCCTCAATTTCGAGCTCAAGACCAAACGCGTGGAGATCGAGCGCCAGAAGCTCGCGGTGCAGGAACTACAGCGCCGCGTCGATGCGCTCACCGTGAAATCCCCCGTGAAGGGAATGGTCGGCAGCCTGGCCGTGAACCAGAAGGCCGCGGTCGCCGAGAACGCTGCATTGCTGACCGTGGTGGATCTCTCCGCGCTCGAAGTGGAGTTTCGGGTCGCGGAGACCTACGCCGGCGACCTGACGCCGAACATGAACGCCGACATCGAGTACGGCGGCCGCAAATATCCAGGCCTGGTCACCTCCATTTCCCCCGAAGTGCAGAACAGTGAAGTGAAGGGTCGCCTGCGCTTCGCAGACGACCTGCCTGCCGGCGTGCGCCAGAACCAGCGCGTCAACGTGCGCATCGTGCTCGACCAGCGCCCCGACACCCTGAAAGTGGAGCGCGGCGGATTCACCGACGCGGGCAGTTATGCGTACGTCGTCGAAGGTGACATGGCGCGCAAGCGGGACGTCACGCTGGGCGCCATGAGCATGGGTGAGGTGGAGATCGTCGCCGGCCTGAAAGAGGGCGAGTCGATCATCGTCTCGGGTGTCGAGGATTTCTCGGGCGCGCCCGAAGCGCGCCTCGCGGACTGAACGGGAACGGGAGCCATACATGATCGAGATGCACGATGTCGGCAAGGTGTTCCGCACCGATGTGGTCGAGACCCACGCCCTGCGCCACTTCAACCTGAAGGTCGAGCCGGGCGAGTTCGTCGCGATCACCGGCCATTCCGGCTCCGGCAAGACCACGTTCCTCAACGTCGCGGGCCTGCTCGAAGAGCTCGACAGCGGCCGCTATGTGTTCGACGGGCAGGACGTGAGCCAACTCACGGACAACCAGCGCTCGCGCATTCGTAACGAGAAGATCGGCTTCATCTTCCAGGGTTTCAATCTGATCCCGGATCTCGACATCTACGACAACGTCGAAGCGCCGCTGCATTACCGGCGGATGCCGGCGCCGGAACGCAAGCGGCGCATTCTTTCTTCGCTCGAGCGCGTGGGGCTCGCCTCGCGGATGAAGCACATCCCAGCGCAGCTCTCGGGCGGCCAGCAGCAACGTGCGGCGATCGCGCGCGCCATCGCGGGCGAGCCGCGCGTGATTCTCGCCGACGAGCCGACGGGCAATCTCGACACGACGATGTCGAACCAGATCATGGAGCTGCTGCTGCAGATCAATGCTTCAGGCACCACGATCCTGATGGTCACGCACAACCCGGAGCTCGCGACCCAGGCGCATCGTCAGGTGCACATCGTCGACGGCAAGATCGACCAGATCCATCACTTCAACGCGCTGAAGGTGGTGCCCGGCGGCGGGCGCGGCACGGAGGCCGCTTCCGCCGGGGCGCCGATCTGAGGAGGCACGCCCGTGTTCATGCATGACCTGCGGCTCGCGTTCCTCAGCCTGCGACGCAACCCCATCCTTACTGCGCTCATGGTGATCGCCATCGCGGCGGGCATCGCTGCTTCGATGATCACGATCACGACGTATCACGCGCGCTCGGGCCATCCGATCTGGTGGAAGGCAGACAAGCTCTATGCCGTGACGCTCGACCCGCGGGATCCCGATGCCAATGGCGCATTCGCGAGTCTGCAACGGCATCCGGAGTATCCGCCACTCCAGGTGACCTATCAGGATGCGAAAGCGCTCTACCGTTCAGATATTCCGACGCGGGCGGTGATGATGTTTCGTGCCTCGCGGGTGGTGGCTCCGCGCAAGCCGGGCGAGAAACCGGTGGCGCTCGACACGCGCGTGACCACGGCGGATTTCTTCGCAATGTTCGATGTGCCGTTCATCTACGGCACGGGCTGGTCGCGCGCGGACGACGAAGCGCCATCGCCAGTCGTGGTGCTGTCGAGATACGCCAATCAGAAGCTGTTCGCAGGTGTGAACAGCGTCGGCCAGACGCTCACGCTCAACGACAAGGACTTCCGCGTCATCGGGGTGATCGATGCGTGGAACCCGACGCCGCGCTTCTATGACCTGAACAATGGCAGCTTCGACCTTCCCGAAAACCTGTACATGCCGTTCGGGTGGACTACGGCGCTGAAGCTCCCGAACAACGGCAACACGAATTGTGTGCGCGCGAACGCGCAGGTCGGCGGTTTCGAGGCGCTCCTGACTTCGGATTGCGTGTGGATGCAGTACTGGGCGGAGCTGCCCACCGCGACACAGCGGCAGAAGTATCAGGCCTTCCTCGACAACTACACCAACGAGCAGCGACGCCATGGTCGCTTCCCGCGTCCGGTGAACAACAATCGGATCGTCGACGTGGACACGTGGCTGGAGATGTACGAGGTCGTGGGCGACGAAACCAGGATCCAGGTCGCCGTGGCGCTGATGTTCCTGCTCGTCTGCGTGCTCAATACGTTCGGGCTGATGCTCGCGAAGTTCCTGAAGGCCGCACCGATCAGCGGCCTGCGACGCGCGTTGGGCGCGAGTCGCATCGACATCATGCGTCAGCATCTGATCGAGGTTGTGATCGTGGGGCTTCTCGGCGGCGCCCTGGGGCTCGTGCTGGCGAAGTTGGGGCTGGACGCGATGCGTGCTCTCGCCACTCGGCCCATTCCCGGGCAGGACGATAACCCGGCGCGCGTCGCTCTCCAGCAGTCACTGTCGAGCATGGATACGCAGATGTTCTTCGTCGCACTCGCGCTAGCGCTGCTCACCGGCATCCTCGCGGGCCTCTATCCGGCATGGCGCATCGGTCGCCTGTCGCCCTCCACGTTCCTCAAGACTCAGTAGGCAGTGTCATGGAAATTCGCGCCTTGCTCAGCGCCATGTGGCGCAGCCGTGTGGGTCCGGTGCTGGTGGCCGCGCAGGTGGCCATCACGCTCGCGGTGGTCGTGAACGTCGCGTATATCGTGAAACTGCGCGTCGACAACATTTCTCAGGCGACGGGTGTGGATGTCGACAATCTTTTCTGGGTCGCCATGCAGGCGTACGTGCCGGACTACAATCCCGCGGTAGCCACTCCCGCGGATATCGAGTGGCTACGATCATTGCCGGGTGTCGCCGAGGCTGCGAACTCGAACCTCATTCCGCAGGGATTTGGCACCACCATACTGCCGGTTTCCTACGATGCGTCGCTATTGGCGAAGGAAGGAGGCTTTGGGCAAGGCGTTGCGCCCGCGGTCATTTATCTGGGCACTGCACGTCTCGTGGAAACACTCGGCGTCAAGTTGATCGCGGGGCGCGGCTTCTCCGAGGCTGCCGTGCAGCCACCTGCGGCGGATGGTCGCGCCACGCTGTCAAACTGGGGTCCGGAGGTGGTCATCACGAAAAATCTGGCCGACAAGCTCTGGCCGAAAGGCGATGCACTGGGGAAGACTCTCCACACCGGCCTCGTGAACAAGCCCGCGACCATCGTGGGCCTCATCGAATACATGCAGCACCAGCCGGTGATGGGACCCGCCGCGGACCTGTTCCGCTCGATCGTCATGGTGCCCTCGACGCCTGCCAGTCAGCGCACGGCGTATCTCGTGCGCACGCAGCCCGGGCGAAGGGATGCGGTCATGGCGCGCGTGGAAAAAGACATGGCGGAGTTGCAGCCCGGGCGTTATCTCTCTGCGATGGAGGCGCTTGCCGATTCGGCGGAAAGGCAGCGTGCAGGGATGGTCACGAGTGTGGTCACGCTTGGCGTGGTGGCGGCGTTCGTGGTGCTCGTGACGGTGGTCGGCATCGTGGGGCTCGCGGCTTTCACCGTGGCGACGCGCACGAAGCAGCTCGGCACGCGCCGCGCGATCGGTGCGACGAAGTTTCACATCCTGCGCTACTTCCTCGTGGAGAATTGGCTGATTACCTCGGTGGGTGCGCTCATTGGGTGCGCGCTCGCGATAGCGGTGGGGATCAAGCTCAGCATGATGTATCGCTTGCCGCAGTTGCCGTTGCTTTACCTGGTGGGTGGCGTGGTGGCGCTGTGGCTCTTGGGCTTGCTGGCCGTGTGGCTGCCGGCGCGCCGTGCAGCCGCGATCTCCCCGGCAACGGCGACGCGGACGGTGTGATTACAACTTCACCGAGCGGCCGGTGCGCGCGGCTTCGTAGATCGCCATCATGATGCGCACGTCCCGCAGGCCTTCCTCGCCGGATACCTTGCTTTCGCGGTTCTCGAGGATGCATCGGGAGAAGTCATCCATCTCCAGCACGAAAAGATCGTCTGCGGGCAGGTTGATCTCCTTGCGATCGCTGCGCATGCCGCGGTTGCCCGTGTAAAGGAAGGCGGGGTCCAGCCCGAACCAACCCTTCTCGGCATACACGCGGAAGTGCGCGCCGAGCCCGGTTTCGTAGGATGAGCTGCAGTTGGCGAGGGCGCCGCTCGGGAAGCGCATCTGCCAGAGCATGGATTCATCGACTTCGGCGTACTTCTGCGGCTTCGTCTTGCCTTCGAGTGCGGTGACTTCGATGGGCTCTTCGCCGGTGAGGTAGCGCGCGGCCTGCAGCGCGTAGATTCCCACGTCCATGAGCGAGCCGCCGCCGGAGAGGGCTCGCTGGAGGCGCCACTGGCCGGGGGCGCCGATGCTCACATTGAATGTGGCCTCGACGACCTTGATGTCGCCGAACTCTTTGGCGCGCGCGATGCGGATGCATTCGAGATGGTTGGGGTCGTACTGGCAGCGATACGCGACGGCGAGTTTGCGGTTGGCGGCCTTCGCGTCGTTGATCATCTTCTGGCAGCGCTCGACGGAGATTTCCATCGGCTTTTCGCAGAAGACGTGTTTGCCGGCCTGGAATGCGGCGGCGGCCTGCTCGCCGTGCAGGGCGTTGGGGGTGACGATGTAGACCACGTCGATGTCGGGGTTGTCGGCGAGCTTATGCATCGTGTCGTAGGTGAAGATGGCTTCGTCCTTGAGGGCGTATTTCGATTTCCATTTGCTGGCTTTGGCGGGGGTGTCGGTGATGACGGCTGCGAGGCGGCTCAGGGTGGCTTTCTGGAGGGCGGGGGCTATCTGGTTTTCGCTCAGGCCGCCGAGGCCGCAGAGGGCCCAGCCTGGTTTTTTGGGTTGGGCTTGGGCGAGGGTGAGTTTGGGGTGGGTGGCGGCGGCGAGGGCGGCGCCTAGCAGGGCGGAGTGGGTGAGGAAGTCTCGGCGAGTGCGTGTGGTCATGGGGGAAGCGGTCGCGGATTTGGGGGGAGCGGCTGCTGGGCGGGGCAGTACGCTAGCACGGGGGGTTTGGGGTTCGATGTACGACTTCGGTAGCGGGGGTGGGGTGGTGGTCGCTCGGTTGGTGCGGAGGAGAGGTGGGTACGTTCGTTGGCGTTTGCGGGGCGGGCATGAACGAGGTGGGGCTTGCGGGCTGGTGAAGCAGGTGGCGGCTTGCGGGGCTGGCATGAACGAGGTGGGGCTTGCGCGGGCGGCGGCTCGCTCGAAGGCAACCCCGGCGGGGGACGCTCAAGGCTCCATGCT
>JBDZVF010000388.1:0-6220 GCA_040255575.1 Pseudomonadota bacterium
GCGGCCATCACCGCGAGAGCCGTGGAACACAGGACGACGGGAACGACACGGGAAGAGGACGACATGTAGAGATCTCCTTGCGGCAGTGAGTGATCGGACAGATCGCCCCAATCACTGCGCGAAGATCCCCGCTTATCTCAGCGTTTTTCGTTGCGACGCTGAGATAAAACCTGTGATGACTACAGTGTCGTATCCGGCCAGCCGTACAAAGTGAATGCCGCCCAGTCGAACGACGCGCGGTCCTTCGCATAGTCGAGCTGCGCGCGCCTCAAGGCGGCGGCAGCGCTGAGACGATCAACAAGCAGATATCTGTAGAAAGTTTCCATGAACGGCGCGGTGTGCTCGTCGGGTATGCGCCAGTAACTGGCCACCACCGTTGCCGCGCCCGCTTGCAGGAAAGCCTGCGCGGGCCCGAGCACGCCTTCGCCGGGAAGCAGCCGGCCGCGCGATGTGTCGCATGCGCTCAGCACGACGAGACGCGACCCGACGTGCATGTTGAGAATGTCCAGCAGGCCCACGGTCGACGCGCCACCGTTTCCCGGCGAGTCCTGAGTCAGGGCTAGGGCCGAAAGTCTCGGTCGATACGCGTCCACGTCGCCGTGCGTCGCTATGTGAAGCAGATCAGGGCCCGCAGATGCCGCGGCACGCAGTGCCGATGGCGTGGCCTTGCAGCCCAATTGCTTGCTCACCCGGATCGACGTCGGCGCGCGCTGTGCCAGGCGCTCGATCGCGAGCACTTCCTGGCGGCTGCCTGGCAGGTCAGGCATCGAGCGGCGATTGAGCGCGACGGGCTGCGCCCGTGCAGACTCCTCAGCCGCGCACTCGCGCTGCCAGCGCGAGGCCTGGAATACCGGATCGCCGATCAACTCCAGTCGCGGCGAACCGCTGTAGCGCGCGGCAAGGCGAGGATGTGTGACGAACAGAGTCGATGGCACAACCGACAGCTCCGATCGCTCGAGCAGCAGGGGCGCGTCCGCATCGGCTGACCACGGCAACACACTGAACGGCACCGTATGCAGTGAGTCGTCAGGAACGATCATCACGCGTCGATGCGTGAGCTTTGCCGAGATGGGCCACAAAACAAGCTGTGCCAGTTTCGCCGCGGCACGCCGCACATCGCTATACGCGCTTTCCCGGTTGTGTATCTTGTCGTACAGGTTTTCCGCAGCGACGCCTATGTCTCGGGTCTTGCCGAGACGCGTGACGGAAATGCCTGCGCCGTCGATGACGAACGCATACATGTCATCGCGTCCCACGGCGTACTCGATCGCGGCGGCGTCGAGCGCCGCGAGCTGTCCCTTCAGCAGAGTGCGAGATGCGGTGTCACCTGTCGCCTCGCCCTGGCGCGCGATCTCGGCGAGCGCTTCGAGCGAGATCTGCGGTGCTTCGGCGGATTGCGAGCCGGCGAGCTCGGAGATTCGCTGCATCACCTGCTGGAATCGCGGGGCATCGGATGCGCCACTGTCGCCTTCACCGCCTGGCATCTGGTTCATCGCGTAGCGAAGGCTTCGAGCGCGGCCTCGCTCGGAGGCTTCGAACGCCTGCCACGCGCGCTCTTCGTCATTCGCGGCGCCGGTGGCAAAGAGTCGTGTCATCTCCGCGAACACAGCGTGCTGCGAGGCGAGCCACGTCGCGCGCTTCTCTGCATCGAGCCCGTCGATCGGCACTTGTTCCACCAGGGCGGCCGCGGTGTGCAAAATGCCCAGCGCCTCATCGCTTTCGGCCGGTCCTGTGAAGGTCTGCGCCAGCAGCTGCAATGAATCCACGATCTGTCCGATGTCCGCGCGAGAGCTTCCGAGCAGCAGCGAGCGATGCGCATGCTCGCGCGCCTCGAGCGGTTTGCCTTCCAGCAGCGCTGCCTGCGCGAGTCCCAGATACGCGGCGGCGCGGCTCTCATGAGTGGGGGGAATGCCGTCGCGATCCGCATTCGCGAGAGCCTGATCGAACATCGTTATCGCCTGCTTGGGCTTCCCCTGTTTGATGAGCGCGTCGGCTTGCGTGTTCGCGAGCCTCAAACGCGTTCGCGCTGTGCCCGCGTAGGGAGCGGCAGATCGAAGGCAGTGCCGCGCTTCTTTCGTACGATCTTCGGATTCCAGCGCGTCGCGCAGACCGATGAGTGCGTTGAATGTGGCGTACTTGCTGGATGCGTCGAGCGTGTCCGCCTGCAGCGCTGTCGTGCATGGGGCGGCGTTACGCACGGTGGTCTCATCAAATCCAGATTTCGCTGCGGCAAGCAGCGCGGGACATTCGAGCGACGTGGCTTCGCTCAGTGCGCTGACGCCATCCGCGAGACTGCCCACCTGCACGAGCAGTGAGCCCAGGCGCGAGACGCCGACGCGAACACCGGGACAATCGCCGATCTCGGCATGCAGGCGGATGGAGACCCGGTGCGAGTGCTCCGCCTGGTCGAACAGTCTCGCGGCCACCTGGACCGTGCCTTGATTGCCCCAGATGTCGGCGGTGAGCTGGCGGTCGAGATCCGGCGGAAGAACGCGCAGCACGTTGGCGAACGCGCGCAGTGCGACCGTGTAGTTCCGCGCCTCTTCCGCGAGGGCCGCGTGGTTCTGGAGTGCGCGCGCGTAGCACTCCCAATCTTTCAGCTGCTCGCATTGCCCCGCGGCCTTCTCGAACCAGGCGGAGGCTTGCGGGTTGCTGCCGGCGCGGTAGTCCATGAAGCCACGCAGGATGTCGATGCGCGGTTGCTCGCGTCCGCCGAAGCGGTCCGCGCGCGCCCACTTGCGGCTTTGCTCGAGGAGGTCGAGCACGCGCGTGCGTCGCTCGCTGGCGGTGAAGCGCTCCAGCTCCAGCAGCGTGCGGGCTTCGAGGGCCAACAGGCTGCTCATGAGACCCGGCGGCGGGCCAGGTGCGCCGTGGTAGGCGTAATCGGCCAGTGCGGACCGGGCCAGCCAGAAGGCGTCGTCCTCGCGTGCGAGCGGCACGTACGCGATCTCCGCCATCGCATGGCGCGCTTCGGCGGCCCTCACCCGATCGAAGTCATCGAACTCGCGTGCGGCATCCAGGTACAGGTTGAGGGCGCGCGATGCGTCGCCCGCTGCAACGCTGCGCGCTGCCGCCGCGAAGGCCTGTTCCGCCCGCAGGCGGGCGGTGTCGCCCGGCCGCAGCAGCTCCATCGAAAGACAGGCCTCGCCGACGATCTCGGGCGAGTCGCGGGACTCAGCCGTCAGCGTCACCGTCTCGCCCGCGCGCACGCTGCGCACGAGCGTGACGCTACCGTAACGATCGATGGGGGAGCGGGCCCGCTCGTGGTCGAGCGTTGCGATTATTGAAACACCGTCCGGCCGCACGAGCGCACGCAGGACGCCATCCGCAGGGGCTGTTGCGCGCACTTTCGCCGGCGTTGCGCCGGACACCGGCATGCATTGGGAGGCATGGACCAAAGTCGATGCGTCGTGCGAGCCGCATCCATTCAGGAGGACAGCGACGCCGATGACACTCCCTGCCCAGGATTTCATTTGTATCGTTCGTCGTACCCGTCCGCCGCTTTCCGGGCTTTCTACGCCATGCCAGCAGTGGCGCCAAGCCCTGCTATGCTCTCGCCGCGAAAAGACGCTGGTTTGGGGGACGCATGGCCGATTCGAACATCCAGTCCGTTCTGCAGGAAGAGCGCACTTTCACGCCTCCGGCACAGTTTGCGGCGCGCGCGCGGGTGACGGCCGCGGAGCTCCAGGCGCTGCATGCGCGGGCGGAGAAGGATCCGACCGGCTTCTGGGCAGATCTCGCGCGGAGCGAGCTGCACTGGGAGCGGCCGTTCACCGTGACGCTCGACGAAACCAATGCGCCCAACTACCGCTGGTTCACCGATGGCAAGCTGAACGTCGCCTGGAATTGCCTGGACGTGCATCTCGCCGAGCGCGGCCACAAGACCGCCATCGTGTTCGAGGGCGAGCCGGGCGACACGCGCCGCCTCAGCTACCGGGAGCTGCACGCGGAAGTGTGCCGCTTCGCCAACGCGCTGAAGTCGCGCGGTGTGGAGTCGGGTGACCGCGTCGTCATCTACATGCCGCTGGTCCCTGAAATCGTCATTGCGATGTTTGCCTGCGCGCGCATTGGCGCCATCCACTCGGTGGTGTTCGGCGGCTTCTCGGCTCCTTCGCTGAAGGATCGCATCGAGGATGCGGGCGCGAAGCTCCTCATCACGGCCGATGGCGGCTGGCGCGGTGGCAACGTGATCGAGCTCAAGGCCGCCGCGGACAAGGCGCTCGCAGCCGGCTGCCGCACCATCGAGCAGGTGATCGTGCTGAAGCGCACGGCACACGGCGTGCCCATGCAGGCCGGGCGCGACGTGTGGTGGGAAGAGGTCATCGAAGGCCAGGCGCCGGTGTGCGATCCGGTGTGGGTCGACGCGGAGCATCCGCTGTTCCTTCTTTACACCTCGGGCTCCACGGGCAAGCCCAAGGGCATTCAGCATTCGAGCGCGGGCTTCCTGCTGGGCGTGAAGACCACGACCAAATGGGTGTTCGACCTGCGGGACGATGACGTTTACTGGTGTACGGCAGATGTCGGCTGGGTAACGGGCCACAGCTATGTGGCCTATGGGCCGATGGCGAACGGCGCAACCGTGGTGCTCTACGAGGGCGGGCCCGTGTACCCGGATGCCGGACGGTTCTGGAAGATCTGCCAGGACCATGGCGTGACCATCTTCTATACCGCGCCCACTGCGATTCGCGCGCTGATGAAGCTCGGCGACTCGTTCCCGAAGAAGTACGACCTTTCGAAACTGCGGCTGCTCGGGAGCGTGGGCGAGCCGATCAATCCGGAAGCGTGGATGTGGTATCACCGCACGATCGGCGCTGAGCGCTGCCCGATCGTCGACACATGGTGGCAGACGGAAACCGGCGCCATCATGATTTCGCCGGTGCCGGGCGTCACAGCGACCAAGCCGGGTTCGTGCACGAAGGCGCTGCCGGGCATTTTCGCGGATGTGGTCGATGACAACGGCAACAGCGTGGAGCGCGCGGATGCCGGTGGGTATCTCGTGATCCGCCGGCCCTGGCCTGCGATGCTGCGGACCATCTGGGGCGACAACGAGCGTTATCTCAGCACGTACTGGGAGAAATTCCAGAATCGCTACTACGTCGCGGGCGACAGTGCGCATCGCGACGAGGATGGGTATTTCTGGATCATGGGCCGCATCGACGACGTGCTGAACGTCGCCGGACATCGGCTCGGCACGATGGAAATCGAATCGGCGCTCGTGTCGCATCCGCGCGTGGCCGAGGCGGCGGTGGTCGGACGGCCACACGAGGTGAAGGGCGAATCGGTGTTTGCGTTCGTCGTGTGTCGCGGTGAGCGGCCCACGGGGGAGGTATCCGCGCTCGTCGATGAGCTGCGCAAGTGGGTGTCGCAGGAGCTCGGCGCGCTCGCGCGGCCGGATGACATCCGGTTTGCCGACAACCTGCCGAAGACCCGGTCGGGCAAGATCATGCGCCGGCTGCTGCGCTCGGTCGCCCGGGGCGACGAGATCACCCAGGACGTCTCGACGCTCGAGAATCCCACGATTCTCGACCAGCTCCGCGGTCTCGACACCGCCACCACTGCGAAACTGCCTGCGCTGCCGGCCAGGAAGAAGGCCACAGTGCGAGTTGCGGTAGCGAAGAAGGCCGCCAGGACAGCCGTCGGCAAAGAAGCGAGCGCGGCGAAGCGTGCGGGTGCCGGGAAAGCCGCGAAATCGCCCGGCGGCGCAACGCCCACCGCGCGCGCCGGCGCGAAGGATGTCTCGAAGCCGACGCATGCTGCGCGGGCGGGCAGAAAGTCGGCGAAGGCAGCGCCTGCGAAGCAGGCGGCGAAGAAGCCTGCAGCGAGCATGCGGGGCGGCGCGAAACGAGGCCTGGCGCAAACCGCAAAGAAGAAGGGCGCCGAGAAGACCGTAACCCTGCAGGCCTCAAAGAAGCAGGCCTCAAAGAAGCAGGCCTCAAAGAAGCAGGCCTCCAGGAAGCAGGCCGCCCGGAAGACGGCCGCGAGGCCTTCGGCCGCAAAGACCATAAATGGCCTCCCAGCAACAAGGGCTTCAGCCCTTTCCCGGCCGCGGGCCTGCCGCCGGGGCATTCATGCCCCGGATACCGGAGAGTATGAACTGATGACCGACAGTGATACCGGCGTCCGCATCTGGGAGGAGGATGTCACCATCCCCACCTACGGCACCGGGGAGCCGAACAAGAACCCGATGTTCCTTGAGAAGCGCGTCTACCAGGGCAGCAGC
>JBDZVF010000013.1:0-32338 GCA_040255575.1 Pseudomonadota bacterium
CGCGGAGTTCCACGACCACACGGCCACCGGGAAGTTGAACGCCGTGATCACGCCGACCACACCGAGCGGATGCCACGTTTCCATCATCCGGTGGTCGCTGCGTTCCGTCGCGAGCGTGAGGCCGTAGAGCTGCCGGGAGAGGCCCACGGCGAAGTCGCAGATATCGATCATCTCCTGCACTTCGCCGAGCCCTTCGGATGCGATCTTGCCGGCTTCCAGCGTCACGAGCCGGCCGAGATCGGTTTTGGCGGCGCGCAGCTCTTCCCCGACGAGCCGCACCAGCTCGCCCCGACGGGGCGCCGGAACCTTGCGCCATTCGAGGAAGGCGGCGTGCGCCCGGTCGATGATCGCCGAGGTTTCGGCAGGGCTCGTCACCGGAATGCGCGCGATGCATTCACCTGTGAGCGGAGAGTGAGCTGCGAGCGCTCCGCCCGTGATCTGCTCCTGACGTACGCCGAGGCGCTGGAGCAGGGGAGTGATCTCTTCAGCGACGGAATGGCTCATACCGCCTCCTGCTGCGCGTAAATCCGACCGAACCGATTCTGCAGGAAGCTTTCGAGCGAGATGTCTTCCTGGCGAATGAATCCTCTCTGGGGCAGCACACCCTGTGCCAGGAGGTCGAGCACCGTGCAGATGCCGCCGGCGGTGGTGAGCTGAATGGCGCTGCGCATCTGGCCGTTCACGACCTGCCCGTAGATCTTGTTGGCATACGTCTCCTGGATGAGCCGGCCGCCTTTGCTGCCGCTCACCGTGACGAAAATGATCACCACGTCCTGAAGCGTCGCGGGGAGGGCGTTCTCGAGGATGTCCTTGAGCACGTCCCGGCGATCACGCAGCCGCAGGTCGTTCAGCAGCGCCTTCATGATGGCGCAGTGACCGGGATAGCGAATGGTCCGGTAGTTGAGGTTGCGCACTTTGCCAGCGAGCGTTTCGCACAGCGTGCCGAGCCCGCCGGATGTGTTGAACGCCTCATAGGTCACGCCGTCCAGCGAGAACTCCTCGAGCTCTTCGAGCGGCGGCACTTCGCGCAGCTGCCCGTTCACGATGGCTTCGCAGGGCTCGCAGTACTCGTTGATCACGCCGTCCGTCGACCAGGTGAGGTTGTAATTCAGCGCGTTGGACGGGTACTTGGGCAGCGCGCCCACGCGCATGCGCACATCCTGCAGAGTGTCGAAATGGCGCGCGAGATCGTACGCCACGATGGTGATGAAGCCCGGTGCAAGCCCGCACTGGGGAATGAACGCGCTGTTGGCGTCTGCCGCCAGCTTCTTCACATGCCGCGTGCTCGCGACGTCTTCGGTGAGGTCGAGGTAGTGCGCCGAGTTCGCCTTGGCGCTTTCGGCGATGCGCGTGGTCAGGTGATAAGGCGCCGCGCTCAGCACCGCGAACTTGCCGCGAATCAGCCCATCGAGCGCGCCCCTGTCGGTGATATCGAGCGCCACCTTTTCCACCGGGGCGTCGGTTTCCAGGCGCTCGAGCTGTTCACGGGAGCGATCGGCCACGGTGACGGCGTAGTCGCCGGAATGCGAGAGGAGGTCGACGATCATGGAGCCGATCTTGCCGCCGCCGACCACTGCCACTTTCTTCATGGACGTTGCGCTCCGTTGCTGACGAGTGCCGGGCTAATGTGGGGCCGTCGTGGGCGCTTTGCCATGGCCAATCCGACGATTCGACGGGATAATCCCGTCGGTTTGGGCATCTGGCTGGTCGATATGACGAACCTGGACAAGCTGGATCACCTGCTCGTCGCAAAGCTGCGGGAGGACGCCCGCGCGCCGGTGGCGCAGCTGGCGCGCGCGCTCGGCGTCTCGCGCACCACCATCCAGAGCCGCATCGCCCGGCTCGAACGGCGCAAGATCATCACGGGCTACTCGGTGAAGGTGGCGGAGAGCTTCGAGAAGGATCAGATCCACGCGTACGTGATGATCACTGTCGGCCCGAAGCGCGCCGCCGTCGTGAGCGCGGAGATCAAGCGGATGCCGGCCGTGCGCCTCCTGCAGTCGGTGAGCGGGGTGTTCGACATGATCGCGCTGGCGGTCGCCCCCTCCGTGAAGGAGATGGACGATCTCATCGATGCGATCGGCAATCTCGAGGGGGTAGAGCGCACGACCTCGTCCGTCGTGCTCTCCACGAAGTTCGATCGCTGACGCTTCAGGCGAGCGCGACGGCGGGCTCGCGGTTGCCGAATCTCTCGCGGTAGTCCCGCGGGCTCACGTTGAGATGCCGCTGGAACGTGTTGCGCATGCGGTCCTCGTCGCCGAAGCCCGTGCGTCGCGCGATGGTCTCGATGCGCTCGTTGGTGTCTTCGAGCAGCTTGCGCGCGGTTTCCAGCCGGAAGAGCTCGATGGCTTTGGCGGGCGTGCGCCCCGTTTTCGTCTTGTAGACCCGGGCGAAATTGCGAGCGCTCATGCAGGCCTTGCGCGCGAGGGATTCGACGGAGAGCGTTTCGTCGTGCAGATGGGTCGAGAGCCAGTCGTGCAACTCCGCGAAGGGCTCGTCGTGTTTCACGTGCGCGTGCAGTAGCTCGCTGAACTGCGCCTGGCCGCCCGGGCGTTTCATGTAGACCACCAGCTGGCGCGCCACGCTCATCGCCACTTCACGGCCGCAGTCGTCCTGCACGAGTGCGAGAGCCAGGTCGATGCCCGCGGACACACCGGCGGAGGACCACACGGGATCGTCCCGGACGAACATGGCATCCGGCTCGATCCTGAGATTCGGGAACTGCTTGCGCAGTGTTTCGGTGGCCTGCCAATGCGTGACCACGCGCTTGCCCTCGAGCAGGCCCGCGTGCGCGAGCATGAAGGTGCCGGTGCAAACCGAGCACACGCGCCGTGCGCGCGGTGCGTTGCGCGTGACCCAGTCGATGAGGGCGGGATCCATCATGGCGCCGGTGAGATCGATCGCGCCCGGAACGATGAGTGTATCGAGCGGCACGTGCTCGAAATCGGCCAGCCGCTCGGCCATGAGTGTGATGCCATCCGCTGTCGCGACGGGCCCTCCCGTCACCGTGGCTACCCGTCTTTCGTAGGGGGCTTCACCACGCTGGCTCAGGAACCAGGAAGCGGACCAGAACACCGTGAACGGCCCCGTGAGATCGAGCAGGCCGACACCGTCGTAACCAATGAAAAGAACGTTGCGCGAGGCCATGTTCAGGATTCAATGGTGGCGGGAAAGATCGCGATTATTGTCATTGTGACGAGCGCTGTCGATGTTCTTTCCGCGCTTTTTTCGCTGGCCAAATGCAACAAGGACATCGGCGCGATTTGCAGACCCGATCTAAAAAACCGAACGCTCCCGCACCCCCGTCAGGGCGCCGCCTCAGCCCCGCGGCTTCAGGTACATGTAGCGGACGTTCAGCGTGCGCACGTCCCGGAACACGATGACGAGCTCATCCCCCGTGATCGGATAGAAGCGGCCGGTGCGGTCGGGGATCTGCTGCGCCTGCCCCGGCGCGCGATCCCCGCCGAGCGGGCGACGGACCACGCTGTTCATGTGCAGTCGCGCGAGCTCGCCCTGGCGATCGACGGCGTAATGCCGAAGCACGCCGACGTAGAGATAGGCCGTGCCGGCGTGCTCCACCGTCGCGGCCACCACGACGAAATCGGGCCTGGGCAGGTCGTTGCGGATTTCGCCCTCGAAGAGGTAGTGCCAGTCGCTCGCGAAGCGGAAGGCGGGGAAGGTCCGATCGAGCTGCATGTAACGCACGATGCGCTGGGCCATCGCGCCAATCGTGAGTCCAAGGAGCGACGCCCCCAGGAAATAGGCCGTAACCTGCCACGCGGAGCCGATCACCGCGTCAATCGCGCGCCGGAACTCACCCGTGTCATCGAAGCGGCCGGAGAGCAGCACGAGGGTCGCATGCAGGTCCGGGGGCGGGGCGCCGAGAACGTGCAGCACTCCCGTCAGCAACAGATGGATGACCGGGGCGATCAGCAGGGCGACGAGACCCGCCCAGGTGAGCCCGGCCTGACCGACGGGATCGGTTGTCTTGCGGCCGATACGGCCGAGGAAACCCTGCACGGCGAGGATGCCGGGCAGCAGCAGGAGCAGCAGCGTGATGGCCGGAAGAGCGAAATTCACCGGCCGGCCAGGGCGGTCAGGTCAGGCTTCGGAAGGAGCGAGCACCGCCTCGCTGGCGGTGACGTCTAGGGTCTGGGAGCCCGACTTCACTTCGAAGCGACGGCGCTCGCCACCGCTTTCCATGATCTGGATGAGGAGCTCATGCACGGCCCGCGAATCCTTCAGCAGCTTTTCCGCTTCCAGGGAAAGGGGCGCGTCGTACAGGTCGATTTTCATACCCATCCACTTGGTGCGGGCCCGCCAGGCGGCCCCGGTGCACCACAGTATGGGTGCGCGGCCTCGGCCGCTCAAGGGTCGCAGGCCGGTCAGCCCGGCACACATGGGGCAGTGAGTCGCACGTTTTCCGCTTACCGCGATACCGTCAGCGCTTTCCTGCACGTCCCGGCATGCTGGGCAATCTGCTCAGCCAGCCCACGCGCGAGATAGCGCCACTGCTCGTTCTGCCCGGCGCCCGCCATCACGATGGGCTCACCCAGGGCGAACCAATGCTCGGCCTCCGAACAGGAGCGGCTCCGCGCCGTACGCGTGATCGAAGGCTGGCTGGCCTGCAGCGCATGCGTGAGGCCGAGCCGTACGTAAATCAGCCCGAGCAGCATGCGACTGTCCGTGAGATCCGCGTTCGAGATGCCGGCAGCCTGGGACACCACGCCGAGCGCTTGCGTGAGCTGCGTGCGCGCCGGTTCCAGCTCGCCCAGCGCGACCAGGGTTTTACTCACCTCGCTCATTGCGAATGCGGTGTCGTATCTCGCGGTTTCGTTGCGGGCATCCCGGTCGAGCACGGGTCGCAGCAGGTCCATCGCGGCAAGCTGCGAAGCGAGCGCGGGGCGAAGCTGCCCCAGCTCATAGAGCGCGCTACCGATGTTGAGACGCTCCCACGCAACCATCTTCGTGAGATTGGTGTTGCGGGAGTCGGCCGCCAGTGTGCGCTCGGCAATCGCCAGTGACTTGCGATGCGCATCGAGCGCGCCGCTCCAGTCCTGCGTACGTTCGCGCAGCGTTTCACCGAGCCGGCTGTGGGCGAGCGCGAGACTGCGTGTGATCGCGATGTCCTGCGGATATTCCGCATGCAACGCATCGAACGCCGCGATGGATTGGCGAATGAACAGGATGCCGTCGCCCACTCGCGCGGTGCGTGCGAGTTGCCATCCGAAGCTCAGGAGCGTGGTCGCGAAGTTGCGCCGATCTTCCACTGCCGCTCCCGGCTGTGCGACGAGCTCCTGGGCAAGTTTCGTGGCACGTCGCGAGGTTTCGAGGCCGGCATCGATCTCGCCGTTGTCCGTGAGAATCTCACTGAGCTTGCCGTGATTGCGCAGCAGCTCGCGGCGGAGATCGCGATCCTGCGGACTGCTGGCCGCCAGCGCTTCACGCATCGTGAGCGCCTTGCGATAGCTCGAAATGGCGCCAGCTGTGTCGCCGAGGCTCGCCGCGCGGAAGCCGCCCTGCACATCCCCCACTTTCTCGTAAGCCGAAGCGAGCTCGCGCTGAAGGGTCGGCTCGCTGCCCGATTCCGCGGACAGCGCTTCGAGATACCGAAGCGAGTTGTCCACGAGCATCTTGCGCGCGGAAGTCGAGCCCGGCAGCTCCTGGATCGCGCCGTGCACATCGAACATGAACACGTTGGCGAGCTTGCGCACTTCATCGAAGTGCTGCTGGGCGCGCTGGCGCTCCTGCCGCGCGATCTGTGCCTGACGCATCGTTGTGAGGCTCCCTCCGACGAGCGTCAGTGCGATGACGGCGACGGCAGCGATGGCGGCCTTGTGCCGCCCGGCAAACTTGCCGAGCTGATAGAAATATCCCGCGGAGCGTGCGGCGACCGGGAAGCCTTCGAGGTGCCGGCGTAAATCATCCTCGAGCTTCTCGACGGACGAGTAGCGGCGCGCCGGGTCCTTCTCCAGCGCCATGAGCACGATGTTGTCGAGGTCGCCACGCAGTGCGCGGCCGAAGCCCGTGTATTCACCGATCTCGGAGGTCTTCGCCGCCACGCTCGGCGCAACGGGTTCGCGCTCGAGAATCTGCGTCGCGAGCTCATAGGAAAAGTCGCCGCGCAGCTTGTACGGGAGCACTCCAGTGAGAAGCTGATAGAGCATCACACCGAGCGAGTAGACGTCGCTGGCGGTGGTGATCGGGCCGCCGCGGATCTGCTCCGGACTTGCGTATTCCGGCGTCATTGCGAGAAAGGCGGTGTGCTTCGGGTCCGCGGGGTTCGCCACCGGCGCCGGCGCGGGATTCAGCAGGCGCGCGATGCCGAAGTCGAGCAGCTTCACCGTGCCGTTCTCTGAGACCAGCACGTTGCTGCACTTGAGATCGCCGTGAACCATCAGGTGCTGGTGCACGTACTGCACGGCGTCGCAAAGCGTGCGGAAAAGCTCGAGGCGCGCCCGCAGGCCGAGCTTGTGCTCCTTGCAGTACTCGTCGATCGGCCGTCCCTGGATGTGCTCCATCACGAGGTACGGCAGGCCTTCTTCCGAGCTGCCCGCATCGAGCAAGCGCGCGATGTTCGGGTGATCGAGCGTCGCGAGGATCTGCGTTTCGACCTTGAAGCGCTTCAGCAGGGATCGGGTGGCGTAGCCCGCGCGCAGCACCTTGATCGCGACTTCCTTCTGGTATTCGTCATCGTCGCGAACACCCTTGTAGACCTCGCTCATGCCGCCGCGGCCGACTTCCGCGACGATGCGATAGTCGCCGACGCGGCGGCCGATCCAGGAGGGCGGGGGTGCTTCGGGATCGAGATCGAGCGCGCGATGCGCGGCGGGGCGCTCGATGAAATCGTCCGTGGTTTCGTGCGCGGCGAGGAGCGAGTCCACTTCGGCGCGCAGCGCGGGGTCGGCGGCGCAGGCCTCGTCGAGGAAGGCGTCGCGCTCGGCCGCTTCTTTCTCGAGCGCAGCGGCGAAGAGATCCTTCACGCGCTGCCAGCGACCGCCGTCCACGAGTTACCCGCCTTTGGAAAGCTCGCGGCGCAGCCAGGCGCGCGCGAGGGTCCACTCCCGTTTTACCGTCGCATCGGAAATGTCGAGCGCGGCCGCCGTCTCCTCGATGGTGAGGCCGCCGAAGTAGCGCATCTCCACGATCCTCGCCTGGCGCTCATCGAGCGCGCTCAGGCGCGTGAGCGCTTCGTCGATGGCGGCCACGTCCTCATCGGTCTCGCCGTCGACCTTGCCGGGCTCGGCATAGCGCGGGCCGGTGGCGCCGCTGTCTTCCGGGTCGGCGGGACCCGTGATCTCATCGAGGCTCACCGCCTCGACGCCACCCCCGCGCTTGGACGCAAGGCGCGCGCGGGCATGGTCCACGAGGATGCGACGCATGAGGTTCGAGGCGAGCCCGAAGAAATGCGCGCGGCTCTGCCAATCCACCGATTGCTGGTTCACCAGCCGCACGAACGCTTCGTGTACGAGTGCCGTGCGCTGGATCGTGTGGTTCGAGCGTTCGCGCCGCAGGTGGCGCTGCGCGAGGGAACGAAGCTCCTGATAGACGAGCCCGGTCAGCTCGCCGAGCGCGGCCTCGTTGCCGCCGCGCCAGCTGGCGAGCAGTTTGGTGACCGGTTGATCCGGGTGGCCCACTCGAAACTCCCCGATTCTTCTTTGAGCCAAATTGTAGCCGCTTTGCGCGTCCCTTCCCTGTGAGTCGCAAACATCCACCCAAGAGGAGAATCAACGTGTCCCCCGAATGCAAGGCCCTGCCGGCGGTTTCCCGTATCGCGAGCGCTGCCGGCGCCATGGCGATCACGTCCGTTCTGCTGGTGACGGTGGGCCTGGGTTTCTCGGCCCCGGCCTCTGCCGGGCCGGCGGCCGGCCCGCCCATCGCGGGCGCATCGGCAAAGCCGGGAGCGGGGGCGGCGCCCGCTCGCGTGGCCTCCGCCCAGCCGGATGCCGCATCAATCGCGCGGGGTCGCTATCTCGTCGCGACTTCAGGCTGCAATGACTGCCATACCGCGGGATACGCGGAAACGGGCGGCAAGATCGCGCCGTCCGACTGGCTGCTAGGGACGCCGGTGGGTTTCCGTGGGCCCTGGGGCGTCTCGTACCCGGCCAACCTGCGGCTCACCGTGCAGTCGGTGACGGAGGAGGAGTGGCTGAAGTTCGCCCGCGTCGAGCGTCTGCCGCCGATGCCATGGTTCAGCCTGCGGGACATGAACGATGAGGACCTGCGCTCCGTATATCGCTTCATCCGGTCCCTCGGGCCCAAGGGTGAACGCATGCCGGCCGCCCTCTCGCCGAAAGCCAACGTCGCAACGCCCTACATCGAGTTCACACCGAAAAACCTGCCATCGGTGACGCAGGTGACGCCGAGCGCCAGGCCGGACGGGCGGGGTTGACCCGCCTGTCTCAGGTCCGCCGCCGCTTTCCGCAGTCAGCCGAGGCCGTAGATGACCGTCGGAAAGGCGGTGGGATTCACGCTCGAGAAGTGCGGCACATCGTCCACCAGCGTCTTCGTGTGCTGCTTGCCCGCCGCATCGAACGCAGCCTGGTCGTTGATGTAGATGTTCACCGTGCCGATGAAATCAGGCTTGCTGTCTGGGGCCATGCCGGCATCGCCCTTGCGCAGCTCGAAGCGCTTGATGGCCTTTTCACCATACAACCGCATGATGAGCGGCATGTGGCCTTTCTTGTAGTAGTCCACGTCCCAGCGCACGCCCTCGCTGTTCGGGTAAAGGATCGTGAGGCAGGTATCGCCCACCTTCGGCGCGCTACGTTTCGCGCCCATCTCACCGTGCACTTTGTCGAACTGGATCGACGGGCGCCCGTTCGTGAAGTTCGGCACGTCATCCTGCAGCGTCTTGCCGTGCTTGTCGTTGTTTGCCTTGAAGGCATCGAGATCGTTGATCCAGATGTTGACGGCGGCGGCGTAGGCAGCTTGCGGAGCGCTCACCTTGCGAAGCTCGAAGCGCTGAATGCTCGAGCCATAGAGCTTCATGATCGTCTTCAGGTGATGGTCGCGGTAATAGTCCGCGTTGAAGGTGAGCCCGGACCCGGCCGGGTAGATGATGGTCAGGCAGTTCACGCCTTTTGCGCTGTCTGCGGCCCGCACTCCGAAGGGCAGCGTCGCGCCGAACGCGCCCGCGAGCATGCCGAGCGTCACTTCACGTCGTGTCGTCATGGATCCCCCTGGGTTGTCGTGACCGCACTATAAACAACGGACCCACTAATGGAACGGCCAGTCCCACCTCCGACCGCACGCGCCGTGGCACAATCAGCCGGTTCCGGCAGGAGGGGTTCCATGCGTTTCAGTTTGCGTTCGAAGCTCGTGCTCACGGCGCTGGCGATGCTGCCCGCCGCGGCATTGGCACACCACTCATTCGCCGTGTTCTTCGACGGCCAGAAGTCCATCTCCATCACCGGGGTCGTCACCGAGTTCAAGTTCGTGAATCCGCATGGGGTCATCGTGCTCCAGGTGAAGAACAAGGATGGTGCGATGGAGGAGTGGAAGGTCGAAACCAACTCTCCCTCGATCCTGCGCCGGCGCGGCTGGGCACCGGACAGCCTGACGGCCGGGGAGACCATCACGGTGGATGGCTGGCCCGCCCGCAACGACGCGCACTACGCGCGCCTGCGCAGCGCCAAGCGCGCCAACGGTGAGCCGATCGGCAGGCCGATGGTTCAGGAGGATTGAGTCGAATGCAGCGGGTACACGGGCGTATGGCAGGATTTCGGGTGCTGTGTGCGACTGTCGCGATATCGCTCATCGCGGGGTCGGCGGCGGTCGCGGCGGACAAGCCCGCGAAGGGGCCGGGCGGGCATCCGGATCTCTCCGGGTTCTGGATGCAGTCGAACAAGGTGGCACCGGACAAAACGCTGCTGGACCGCCTGCCGCCGAACACCGCCGTGCTCCCGGACAGCGGCGCGATCGAGCTGCCGCGCGGGGATTGGGGCGGGCTCAAGCCCAGGGCGCAGGCGCTGGCGGCCGCGCAGAAATGGCAGCCTAGCGATGACATGTCGCTCACCAACGCGTGCAAGGCCCCCACGATCGTCTATGCGATGCAGGGGCCGTTCCCGATGGAGATCTATCAGGGCACGGAGTTCATCATCTTCAAGCTCGAGTACTTCGACCTGATGCGCGTCGTGTTCATGGATGGCCGCAAGCCCGATGCGAGCACGCCCGACTCGAAGGTGGGTTATTCGGTGGGCCGCTGGGACGGGGACACGCTGGTGGTCGAGACCACGCACCTCGAGGCGGGCACGATCCTCAACAACGGGCTCGCTCACTCGAACAAGACGCGGGTGCTCGAGCGCTTTCGACTGAGTGCGGATGGGAAGGAGCTCCTCGCGACGCAGGAGTTCGAAGATCCCGACACCCTGGAAAACCGCGGTGCGCGCTTCATCGGCTGGCAGAAGAAGAACGACCACGTGTATCCCTACGAGTGCGATCCCACGTTCGCGCTCGAGTACCAGAAGCAGCAACAGCAGGCTAAGTGACGGCGTGCATCTCAAGGTAGTGGCGGCGGTAGGGCTTCAGCGTCAGTAGCACGATCGTTACGCCGAACGTGGCGGCGATCACGACGGTGAGCGCGATAGCCTGCCCGACCTTCAGCGGGTCCTCAAAGACGTATTCGCTCAGGAAACCGGGCAGGAACGAGCCGAGCCCGAGGCCGGTGAAGTTCACGATGAAGAGCACGATGGCGGAGGCCACACCGCGCACCTGATTCGGGAAGATGTACTGAAGCGCCGCGTACGAGCAGCCGATCGGCAGCCCGATGAAGTACACCGTGACGACGAGCACTCCCACCGTCCAACTCGCTTGCGGCAGCATCATCGCGGTGGGGAGCAGGATGCCGACGCCGATCAGGCTGATGAGCCCGACGCGCAAGGTGCCGTCGACGATGTTCTGCTTCTGCCAGTAGTCGGCGAGCCTGCCCCCGGTGATGAGACCAGCGCAGCCCGAGACGAGCACGATGAGCCCGAGCACGAGCCCGATGCGATCGCGCGGCCACTCATGCACGCGCAAGAAGAATGACGGCCCCCAGCTCAGCAGCGTGTAGTTGCAGAGGGCCTGGCTCGCGATCATGAAGGAGATACCGAACACGGATTGCCAGCGCTTGCGGACTTCCGCGAGCCCAACGCTGATTCTCGCGGGCGTCGGCTTGCCTGTTGCATCCCGCATGATCGCGCGGCGAGGCGGCTCCCTGAACGTGAGCACCAGGAGGGCGAAGAGCACGCCCGGCAATCCCACAGCCAGGAATGTCAGGCGCCACGATGACAGCGTGCCCAGCCATGGGACGGTAATCGGCGGCATTTGCGAGACCGCCTGCACGACCACGCCACCGATGATGAGCGCGAGACCCGAGCCGAGCTGGATCCCCATCATGTACACGCTCATCGCCGTGCTCAGTCGTTCCCGCGGGAAGAGATCGGAAATCATCGAGAACGCGCACGGGTTGGTGGTCGCCTCGCCGACGCCGACTCCCATGCGGGCAAACGCGAGCGTCGCGTAGCTGCGCGCGGCGCCGCTGAGTGCGGTCATCACGCTCCAGAAGAGCACGCCGGCGGCGATGATGTTGCGACGGTTGTAGCGATCCGCGAGCCACCCCATCGGCAGGCCGACGAGGGTGTAGAACATGGCGAAGTAGATCCCCTGCAGCAGGCCGATCTTGGCGTCGCCGATCGAGAGCTCCTGCTTCAGCGGCTCCACCAGGAAGGCGAGGATCTGCCGGTCGACGTACGACAGCGTGTAGCAAAGCATGAGTACGAACAGGGCGTACCACGCGGTGCTGCGGCGTGGGAATGGCTCGGCGCTCATCTGGACCCCCTCATCCGGCGCCACGGGAGCGTCTCACAAACGCAACCCCGCAAGGGCAGGGCGCGCATGGCCGGCTCGCTACGTGGTGGCCTTCGGGCCGCGGACGGCGCACACCGGCGCACACCTTTACACCGGCGCACCTTTATATGTCGCGCACGTGGACGTGTTTCCGCCCCACGTCCGCATTGCCTGATCGGCCCGGGGCCCTTAGACTTCGCGTCCCCTCGATGCACGGTTAGCTCAGCGGTAGAGCATCGCCTTCACACGGCGGGGGCCACTGGTTCGATCCCAGTACCGTGCACCACTCTCCCCCGGGTCGCCCCCTCACCGATCCTTTCGGTTCCATCGGCAAGGTCTCGCCTCGCTGCGGCCACCGCGTAGCCGCGCGGCTTCTTCATTTCTATACGTTTGCACCGGATTTGGCTGTGCCCCCGGCACCGGTCGGGCCCTACCTTCGGGCGATGGTCATGTGGCCGAAACCCAAGCGTTAGGATAAAATCATGGTTACCGTCCTCCGGTTGCGCAGCTTCCGCATCGTCATCTATTCGAACGATCACCCGCCGCCGCACGTGCACGCCATCGGGCCGGAGTGCGAGGCGAAGGTCGCGTTGGGTGAGCACGGTGAGCATCCCAGGCTGGTGGCGAACCATGGCCTGACGCGCGCGGAGCTGGAAATGGTCCTGACGGAGATCGGGGAAGAGGTCGAGCTCTTGAGGCAACTTTGGAGAGAAATTCATGGCGACGCCTGACTGGGTGCAGAAAGAGCTGCGGGAACATGCCTCGCGCAGCACGCCGGCGAGCGGCCCCCGCGCTTCGAAAGCGCGCGTGGTCTCAGGGGGCACCGTGCTGCACCTCGAGATGACGAACGGTGTGGTCGTGCGCTTGCCCGTTGAGCTCGTGCCGGGCCTCTCGAAGGCCTCGCGGGCGGCGCGCGCGCGGGTCGAAGTGGCCGGGCGGGGCGGCGGGCTGCATTGGCCGCAGCTCGATCTGGATTTGAGCGTGCCCGCGCTCGTGTCTTCCGCGTTCGAGGGGCGCGAGTGGATGGCGGAGCTCGGGCGGCTCGGAGGCCGCCAGTCCTCCAGCGCCAAGGCCGCGGCCGCCCGGAGGAATGGCCGCAAGGGCGGTCGTCCGCGAGCGCGGGAGCTCACTCCCGAGCGATGAGCAGGGGCCTGCCGGGCAGGTCCTCGCGCAGCTTGCTACCATTCGCGGCCCTGTTTCGAGCGGGCCCTCGTCGGCCCCGGTAGTGCTTCAGTCATGTCAGTCGTCACCCGTTTCGCTCCGAGTCCCACGGGCCTGCTGCACGTCGGCGGCGTGCGCACGGCGCTCTATAGCTGGCTGTATGCGCGCCGCATGGGCGGCAAGTTCATCCTGCGTGTGGAAGACACGGATCGCGAGCGCTCGACCGAAGAAGCCGTCCGCATCATCCTCGAGGGCATGCAGTGGCTCGGGCTCGATCACGACCTGGGGCCGTACTATCAGACCCAGCGCTTCGACCGGTACAAGGAAGTCATCGCCCGCATGCTGGCGGACGGCACGGCCTACCGCTGTTACTGCACGAAGGAAGAGCTCGAGAAGATCCGCGAGGAGCAGGTCGCGCGCAAAGAGAAACCGCGCTATCCGGGCATCTGGCGCGATCGCACCGATGCGCGCCCCGGCGTCGATCCGGTCATCCGGTTCAAGAATCCGCTCGACGGCGAAGTGGTCGTGGAGGATCTCGTCCACGGCAGCGTCGTCTTCAAGAACACCGAGCTGGACGATCTCATCATCGCGCGTTCCGACGGCACGCCGACCTACAACTTCTGCGTCGTCGTCGACGACATGGATATGGGCGTGACACACGTGATCCGCGGCGACGATCACCTGAACAACACGCCGCGCCAGATGAACATGCTTCGCGCGCTCGGCAGCACGCCACCTGTTTACGCGCACGTGCCGATGATTCTCGGGCCCGATGGCACCAAGCTCTCCAAGCGCCACGGCGCTGTGAGTGTGCTCGAGTACAAGGAGCAGGGCTTCCTGCCCGACGCGCTGCTCAACTATCTCGTGCGTCTCGGCTGGTCACACGGCGACCAGGAAGTGTTCACGCGCGAAGAGATGATCGCTGCGTTCGACATTCACGATGTCAACAAGGCCGCCTCCGCGTTCAACAACGAGAAGCTCTTGTGGCTGAACCAGCAGCACATGATGCGCGCGGCTCCTGCCGCGATCGTGCCTCATCTGCGCTATCACCTCGAGCGGCTGGGATTGAAGTGCGACGACGACGCCATGCTCGAAGGCGTCATCGTCGCCCAGCGTGAGCGCTCGAAAACGCTGAAGGAGATGGCGCAGAACAGCCGCTTCTTCTTCACGGACGCGATCGAGATGGACCCGAAAGCGGCGGCGAAGCACCTCGGCGCGGATTCTGTGGAAGGCCTGCGGGAGGTTCTGAAGCGACTCGGCGCGCTCGCCGAGTGGACCGCGCCCGCGATTCACGAAGTGCTCAATGCCCTCGCGGTGGAGAAGGGGGTCGGGCTGGGCAAGATCGTGCAGCCCGTGCGCGTGGCGATTTCGGGCGGGACCGTATCGCCGCCGATCGATGCGACCCTGGCGCTGCTCGGTCGTGAACGCACGCTGCGCAGGATCGAAGCGGCGATCCCCACGACCTGAACGCAGTGACCACGGCGCGCGCGTGGAAGCACGCGCCGCGGTCGCGAAGCACTACTCGATCTTCTTGCTGGCCATGTTCGACGCGGGGCTTTCCGTGCCCGTCGAGGCATAGGCCCGCACGCTGAAGTACCACGTAGTCGGCGTCAGGTTCTCGACCACCGCCGAGGTCACCCCGGGGTTCGCGATCTCTTGCACCTGATTCAGGTTGCTCGACGACGTGCCGTAGTAGATGCGGTAGCCGGCGAGGTTCTGGAGCGGCGAGCCGTCGGTGTTCTCGGTGGGCGGTACCCAGCTCAGCGTGGCCGAGCCGGTCGCGATCGCCGTGACCGTGAGGTTGAAGGTGGCGAGCGAGGCGGTGCCGCCCTTGCCGTCGCTCACTTTGATCACGATGCCGCTGGTCGTGCCCACATCCCCGGCGGCGGGCGTGCCCGACAGCCTGCCGGTTGACGAGCTGAAAGTCGCCCAGGCCGGCTTGTTGTCGATCGAGAAGGTAAGGGTGTCTCCGTCCGCATCCGAAGCACTCGGGCTGAAGCTGTAAGTGGTGCCGACGTTCGCGGTGGTCAGCGGGTTGCCCGAGATGACGGGCGCGCGATTGGTCGTACCCGATCCGGATGAAGCCGCCGTCACCTGGATGGTGAACTTCGACAGCGAGGCGGTGCCGCCCTTGCCGTCGCTCACGGTGATGACGATGTCCGGGTACGTGTCGACCTGGGTGCTCGTGGGTGTGCCGGAGAGCTGGCCCGTGGTCGTGTTGAACGACGCCCAGCCCGGTTTGTTCTCGATCGAGAACGACAGGGGATCGGAGTTGGGGTCGCTCGCGGTCGGGATGAACGAATAGGGCTTGCCTGCCTGCACCGTGGTCGACGGCGTGCCGCTGATGGCGGGCGCGGCATTCGGTGCTGCGGTGACCGCGATGGAGAACGAGGCCAGCGTGCCAGTCGACCTGCCGTCCGTCGCGCTGATGCGGATGTTCGATGTCGTACCGGTGCTCGTCGGCTTGCCGGTAAGCGCACCGGTGCTCTTGCTGAAGCTCGCCCACGACGGCTGATTCACGATCGACCACGTGAACGTCGCGTTGCTCGGATTCTCGATCGCGGGCTTGAACGAATAGGCGGTGCCCACGGTGAGTGTCGTAGCCGGCGTGCCGGTGATCGTGATGCCTGCCGGCGTCACGTTGATGGAGAACGGGGGGAGCGAAGCGCTCGCCTTGCCGTCAGTGACGCTGAGGCGGATGTTGTTGAACGTGCCCGTCTGCGTGCGCGCCGGCGTGCCGGAGAGTTTCCCGGTGCTCGTGTCGAGCGAGAGCCAGGACGGCTTGCCGGAGATGGAATATGTCAGCTTGTCGCCGTCAGCGTCCGCCCCCGTCGGCAGGAAGATGTATGACTGCAGTGCGATCACGACGCCTGCGGGCGTGCCGCTGATTGTCGGCGGCTGATTGGTCGAGGGCGGCGCCGTGGGCGAATCCGCGGGCTGCACGATGATCTGGAACGGACCGACGGACGCGGAGTCCTCGCCGTCACTTACCGTAATCTCGATGTCTTGCGTCGGGCCGACGTTGCCCGCGGCAGGCACGCCGGAGAGCTGACCGGTGCTGTCGTTGAAAGTGGCCCAGTCGGGCTTGCCGGTGATGCTGTAGGTCAGTGAGTCCTTGTCTTCGTCGATCGCATCGGGCGTGAAGCTCCACGTCTCTCCGACTTTCGCGTTGTAGTCGGGCTCGTTGAGGATCTCGGGAGCGGTGTTCTGAAGAGTCGGCGGTGTTGTGGTATCTGGCGGTGGATCCGTCGGGGCAGGCGTGGAAGAGCTCGGAGGGGGCGTCGTGCTTGCGGCGGTCGAATCGCCGCTGCCTCCTCCGCCGCACGCGGCGAGCGTCAGGCTGGCGAGCACACTCAAAGACAACTGGCCCAGCGAGACCAGGCGAGACCTGTTCTGATTCATCAAGCAAACTACCCCGTTTCCAAGCACCCACATGCCTGGGCAGCGCGCGGCGTTCGGTCTTCTTCTTCCGGGGATATGACAACAAGGCGGCGCAGTACTCCTACAGCGCGTCTTGCCGGCAACCCCGCTATCTGAAGCTGTCGAGCTTTACTCCTGAGCTCGAGACCGGAGGCTTTGCGTCCCCGCTTCGCAGCGGGTTTGCCCTAACGTTCGCGGTGAGTAAATCGAGAGACGTGCGCTGTTGCAATCTGTCGGCGAGCGGAGACGTACACGTGTGGCGACAAAAAAGCGCGACGTGCATCTTCCTTGACGCACGTCGCGCTTCGTGAGGAACAGCGCGTTTTAAGTAAATTCGTAGTTACGGAACGCGCTTGCTTCCGACAGTTGATGAAGCACTTTCAGAGCCGGTCGTGGTGTACGCCTTCAGCGCGAAGTACCACGTGCCCGAGGCGAGCCCCTCCACCACATAGCTCGACACGCCCGGATTCGCGACAGTGATCGTCTTCGACAGGGACGACGCACTCGTGCCGTAAAGAATCTTGTAGCCCGCAAGATTGGTCAGCGTGCTGCCATCGGTATTGCGAGTGGGCGGAGTCCAGCTGAGCGACGCTGAGCCCGTGCTGCCAGATGTGGCGGACGACACCGTGATCGCGAAGGGTGCGAGCGACGCAGTCGCCTTCCCATCGGTCACCCGGATCGTGATGCCGCTGCTGGTGCCGGTTGCGCTCGGCGTGCCGGCAAGCTGGCCCGTCGAGGTGCTGAACGAGGCCCACGTCGGCTTGTTCGCAATGGAGAACGTCAGGCGATCGCCGTTCGCATCCTTCGCAGTTGGCGTGAAGCTGTACGCCTGACCGACACGGGCGCTCAGCGAGGGCGAGCCCGTGATCGTCGGCGCGGTGTTCGTGCCGCCGCTCGACGTGCCGGACACGGTGATGCTGAACGTCGGCAGCGCCGTGGTCGTCACGCCATCCGTCGCGGTGACGATGATGGCCGAATACGTGCCCGCCGTCGTCGGCGTGCCGTAGAGGCGGCCGGTGGACGTGCTGAAAGCGGCCCACGACGGCTTGTTACGCACACCCCAGACCAGCGTCTTGCCTTCGGGATCCTTGCCCGACGGCTGGAAGGAATACGCGGTGCCGACTTTCGCGGTCGTCGCAGGCGCGCCCGAGAGCACGGGCGACTTGTTCGCGTTCGCCTTCACGACGAGCGTGAACGCCGGCAATGAAACCCGCGAGGTTCCATCGCTCACGGAGATCACCAGGTTGCTGTAGGTGCCGATGTGATTCGAGTACGGCGCGCCGGACAGCACACCGGTGGTGCTGCTGAACGAAGCCCAGGGCGGCCGGTTGGCGATGCTGTACGTGAGCTTGTTGCCATCGGCGTCGTAGGCCGACGGTTTGAAGTAGTAGCTCTGGCCCACCGTCACCGATGTGGGGGGCGTGCCCGAGATTCTGGGCGCGGCGGCCTCGGCGAACGTTGCGGAAACAGAAGCGACGGCCAATAGCGCGAGCGCGCACAGCCGGGGCGCGCGAAGCGCAGCAGCGTAATACATGGATTCCCCACCTCAAGCAAAAAGCGAAAGAGCGAAAAAGACTTCTTCCCCGTGAACGCGGGATCGCTACTTGCTCGTGTGCTCGCAGGAAATGCCTGTTGACGCGCGCGGCACCCACATACCGCGTGCTTCGGTCGACCCCTCCGTTACCGCTTCGGGAACGCACCAGCACTCCCGCACGCGGAACACGATCTCCTCGTTCGGCGCGAAGTAGACCGGCTTGTTGCTAAATATCGAAATGTCTCGGGTACAAGACGTGCGTGAAAAGCGACAGTGCCTGGCCAAGCTTGACTCCCACCTCATGCTTCAACACCATCGTTGCATTTTCTTTTGAGCCGCCCGAGGCAGGTAAGCTGAAGGTATAGTCGCGGCATGCCGCGCGAGCTCGAATTCCTCGAATTCAAGGATCCCGACGCGCTGCTCGCGCGCGAGCTGAAGGTGCGCGCGACGCGTGAAGAGGTTCATGTGTGGCCACTGCAGCTCGAAGGCTCCGAAGTCGCGCGCGCTCAATGCGCGCAGATGCTCTCGCCGAGCGAGCTCGAGCGCGCGGGGCGCTTCTACTTCGAGCACCTGCGCACGTCATTCACTTTCGCGCACGGGCTGATGCGTTACGTGCTCGCGGCGTATGTCGGAGTGGAGCCCGCGAAACTCGAGTTCACGACAGGTGAGTTCGGCAAGCCGGCGCTCGCAGGTCCTGCGAATGCGTCCGCGCTCTCGTTCAATCTGAGTCATTCGCATGGCCGCGCGCTGCTGGCCGTGAATGCCGGGCGTGACATTGGCGTCGATGTCGAGCAAGAGAACTCACGCACGGACGTGCTGGGCATTGCTTCGAGCTATTTCTTCGGCCCCGAGCGCGATGCCATCGTGGCGGCAGGAACGGAACGGCGAGTGGCGACCTTCTTCCGCTACTGGGCGGCCAAGGAGTCGGTGATGAAAGCGGAGGGCGCCGGGCTGCATCTGCCGCTCGACTCCTTCCACGTGCAGTTCGATCCCGCGCTCACCTCCGCGCGCATCGAGAGTCTCGAACCAGCCAAGGTGAGGGCGGGGTGGATCGTCCGAAGTCTGCCGTGCGAGCCCGGCTGGCACGCGG
This sequence comes from Pseudomonadota bacterium, assembly GCA_040255575.1. Taxonomy (GTDB): domain Bacteria; phylum Pseudomonadota; class Gammaproteobacteria; order Steroidobacterales; family Steroidobacteraceae; genus JADGHX01. The sequence goes on from JBDZVF010000013.1 coordinate 19,035, forward strand.
CCGTCGCGGCGCTATCGGAGGACTGGCAGGTGAAAGTGATGCCTGGAGCGCGCGGGGCGTGACACTCCGCAGTCCTGTTCTGGTATTCTTCGCGCCCCTTCGGCGGGGCGGGCGCCACACAGCGCACCAGGCCCGAGCGAAGGTGTTCAATTTTACCAGTTAATACAGTATCTTACGCGTACGGGGCCATAGCTCAGCTGGGAGAGCGCTTGCATGGCATGCAAGAGGTCGGCGGTTCGATCCCGCCTGGCTCCACCACCGTTTCGATCAGGACGTCCCCATCGTCTAGAGGCCTAGGACATCGCCCTTTCACGGCGGTAACAGGGGTTCGAATCCCCTTGGGGACGCCACGGGAGCAAGGCCACGACCGCCGCATCCGGCGTGTGGCCGAGGGCGGGCAGTCTGTCTCGCCGAGAAATCGGATCCCTGGATATCAGCCGATGGTCTTTGAGACCGGGCTCGAGTACGAGCTCTCGGCGCCAGTGCTGTCGTACGAACTCACGACGAAGTACCAGGTGCCCGATGCCAGGCCGTCGACGACGTACTCCGCGATGCCGGGGTTCGAAATATCGAGCTCCTGCGTGTACTCACCTTGCGCCGATCCGTAGTGGATCTTGTAGCCGGCCAGGTCGCTGAGTGTCGAGCCGTCGGAGCGCTGGGTCGGCGGCGTCCAGGAAAGGGTAGCGGAGCCCGTCGTTGCGGGGGCGCTCGCGACGGTGACCGCGAACGGCTCGAGGTTTGCGCTGGTCGTGCCGTCGCTGACCGAGATCGCGATGTTCGCAAACGTGCCGACCGTGGAAGGCGTGCCAGTCAATCTTCCGCTGTTCGGATCGAAGGTCGCCCACGTCGGTTTGTTCTCGATGCTGTAAGTGAGCTTGTCACCATCGGCATCGTTGGCGCTCGGCGTGAAGGTGTACGCCTGGCCCGCTTGAACCTGTGCGGCCGGAGCGCCGCTGATCGTTGGGGCGTGATTGGTGACAACTGGCGGAGCAGTGTTCGTCGGCGGCGGGGTCACCGTTGTCGGCGGAGGGGGGGCGGACCCCACGGCAGGAGATGTCGAACCGGCGTCCGAGCCGCCACCGCCACAAGCTTGCAGCGCGCCGGCAAGCAGCACGGCGAGCAGCATCGGGCGGGTCGATGCACTCGACACCAGACGTCGAATACGAGGCGCGATCACAGTCATCGTGGTAACCCCGCGACCTCACCGCGACCAAGCGTGAGGCCGGTAGCTTTGCGTGCCCATCTCGCGATGGGGTTGCCCTTGAACACGAGGGCGCAAGACTACGTGTGCGTGTTGCCCTGCTCAATGACCTGAAGCGTCTGGATTCAGAGACAAATTCGAGTTTTTTTCCGCGCTGAGACGCCGCGCTTGCGGTCGGTCAGAAGAAACGGCCGGCCAAGGCGGGTGCCTCGAGCCGGCCGCTTTACATACTGCTGATTGCAGCTCGCGTCAGTTCAGCGGCTGCGGGGTGCAGTTGCTGAGCGCGACACTGAAGCCGGGGGAATAGTCCTCGGCCTCGATCAGTGCTCCGTCTTCCGGGCTGATCAGCTGGATGGTGTACGTCTCGCCGGGGGTCAGCCAGGTCTCGCGCCACACGTCCTCGCCACGCTGCCATTCGATGATGAGCACGTTGCCCGTCTTCGCAGTCACCTGGCAGCCATTCGCCCACGAACCCATGTAGGGGTACAGCAGGTTGCCGTCGCTGCCGTAGGCCGTGCGTGAGCGGTCACCAGACCGGTCGTTGGTGGAATACGCAGCCCACGACGGCCAGGTCAACGTCGAGCCCACCCAATCAGCTGCGCCGCAATCCGGCACGTTGCACTTCCAGGACGCGAGCACCGAGTAGATCGAACCGTCGCTCGGTGCAGGTGTAGCGCTGTCCGGCACGCTCACGTGGAAGGTAAAGGCGTAGTCGCTTTGCGCGCTGAGCACTTCGCCGGCCTTCAGCCCGCTCACCGTGATCGACTGTCCCGGGACCAGCACACCCACGTTGCGGTGAGATTGCTCATCCGGGCGGCCGGCGAACAGAGACACCTGCCCACTGTCCGCCGTCACCACAGCCCCGTTCGCTCGTTCCGCCGGCAGGTAGATGCCGTGCGAAGTCGTGTAACCCAGACGACGATTCACTGCGTCCGTGCCGCTGCCCCAGTTCACCGCGTAACCGGTGGTCGAAACGCCCCAGGGGCAGAAGTTTTCGTTCATGCAATTCCAGGTGACCACGGTGGCACTGGTCGCCGGGATGCCCGGATCCGTGGGTTCTTCGGGCGCCGGAGTCGGCAGGTCGATCTGATAGGTGAAGGCGGAGTCGCTCTGCACGCTAACGATTTCCCCCGGAGCAACGCCCGAGACTTCGTAAAATTCTCCGACACTCAGGTAGGCCAGCGCGCGATGGGAGGCGCCGTTCGGGGTACCCGCGTAGACCGTCGCGAAGCCGCTGTCGATCCAGATCGTGGCCCCGTTCGCCCGGTTGTAGGCGAGATAGACCCCATCGGTCGCCGTGTAGCCGAACCGCGCGCTGGAAGGCTGTGCAGTCTCGGGCCACACGATTGCATGGGAGGTCGACGTCTCCCCCCACGGGCACGGCGTGCTCGTGCAGTTCCAGACTACGAGCTTCGAGCTCGGGGAGCCGGGCTCGCCCGGGTCCGTCGGCTCTTCCTCCGGTTCGGTGGGCGGGGTGCCGAGGGTTACCTCGAAGCTGAATGCGTAGTCACTCTGAACGCTCAGCACCTCACCGGGCTGGAGTCCCGAGATTGGCTGCGTTTGTCCGGCTGAAATCGTTACCACGGCATGGTGGGACGCATCCGGCGAACCGGCATAGGCCGTCGCGGTCCCACTCGTCACCGTGATACTGGCGCCGTTGGCGTAACCAGCCGGCAGATAAATTGGCTTGGTCGTTGTGTAGTCATAGCGCGTGCTGATCGGATGGCCCGCGGTGGGCCACGTCAGCGCGTAGTTCGCTGTGGAGCCGCCCCAGGGACAGATGCTGCCGGCGCAGTTCCATGTGACCCAGTCGGCAGCCGTGCCGGAGACACCTGGATCGACCGGTGGGTCTTGCGGGTCCTCCGGATCTTCTGGACCTTCCGGATCTTGCGGCGGCGGTGCGCTCCCCAGGTCGATCTGGTAAGTGAAGGTCGCGTCGCTCTGGATGCTCAGGACTTCATCGGGCTCGAGGCCCGACACCTCGTAAAATTCTCCGACATTGATGTACGCCACAGCCCGATGCGAGCCGGTTGGCGTGCCCGCGTAGGCGGTCGCATAGCCGCTATCGATCCAGATGATGGTTCCATTCGCGACGCTCGCCGGCAGGTACATCGGGGCAGATGTCGTGTAGTCGTGCCGTACGTCGATGGCCTGGGCTTCCTCCGGCCACACCAGAGCAGGGTTACTGGTGGATTCTCCCCATGGGCAAGAGCTTCCATGGCACGTCCAGGTGACAACCTGAGAGACTCCGGTTGTCTGGGCGACGGCGCCGGAGGCTGCGAACAGGGCGCCGAGCGAGACGATCCAGGCGAAGGCGCGATTGAGCTGAGAGCGCGAAGTTGTCATGGATTCAGACTTTGCTGCTAGGGTTCGAGGGCAAGTACGTACGGGTACTGCAAGGGCCTCGAGGGAAAGCAATAGCCATGCCAACTGCGAAAGCCGGGGTTTTTTGGCGTTTCCGCCCGTAGGGGCGTGCCAACCTGTCAAGAACGCCGACGCGAACTGCGTCACATTTGATCCGGGGCGGATGTCCGCTTGTTGACACAGGCTTGTGCCGCGGCTATCACGGCCGCTGCGCCGGGCTCGAATTGCGTACCGATCGTACGAGCACACGGAAGGCCATCGCGCCGCGCCAAGGGTCCGAGATGAACAAGGCAAATGATCCGTCTCCGCGCCCGGATGTATTGCTCTCACGACGCTCGCTCGTGGTTTCCCTCGCCGCAGCGGGCGCCGGAATCGCCGGCATTCCCGGCTGTTGCAGTAAATCGCCCGATCCACTCTGCGCGCTGCGCTCGGCATTCGTGTCGATGGATGATGCAGCGAAGGCCGGTCGAGTCTATCTCCAGCTCGCACCGCATGAAGCTGATGTCCCGCACTTGATACAGCGTCTGTTTCCGCTCGGAGTCCCGAATCACATTCGGCAGATTCGACGGGTAGTCTCCGATGCACGAGAGCGTGATCTGCGGGAGAGTCGCACGCTTGTTCTGGGTCGATGGCTCGTCGCGGAGAGCGAGGCGCGCTGGTGTGCGCTGGCTTACCTCCTGAGGAACGCCCCCTGATTACCGATCTGCGTAACTGGCCTGCGGAGCGCCGCATCGACGGCGACATCTGCATCATTGGTGGAGGTGCTGCCGGAATCACGCTCGCTCTGCAGTTCGCCGAGACGCGGAAGCTGGGCATCGTGCTGCTCGAAGCAGGTGGCGAGCAGCCTGAAGCCGAGAGTCAGCAGCTATACGCTGTCGATAACGAGGGGGAACTGCCGATTTCGGGTATGTCTAGCCGCCTCCGATTGTTCGGTGGGACGACCAACCATTGGGACGGTCGGTGCGCGCCGCTCGACGAGAGTGACTTTCAGCCTCGCGAGTGGGTGCCTTATAGCGGTTGGCCAATAACACGCCGCGACCTGGATGAGCATTACCGCCACGCGCTGCAGATTTGCGAGCTGGGCCAGCCTGCTTCCCAGGCAGACATTCTCAAAGCGCTGAATACGCCGCAGATGCGCCTGGATCCGCAGAAACTGTCGCCACAGTTGTGGCGGATGAGTAGCCCGACCCGCTTTGGCGCCCGGTATGGTTCACTGCTGAAAGTCCAGCCGCACATCAACGTCCTGCTGCACGCGAACGTCGTCGACATCGGCCTGCGGGACGACGGTGGGCTCGTGAATCAGGTGACTGTGGTCACGCCGGAGCGCAGGCGGCACGTCGTGACCGCCCGTTATTTCGTGCTGGCGTGCGGCGGCATCGAGAATCCGCGCCTCCTGCTGGCTTCCAATTCCGTACAAAAAGCGGGAATCGGCAACCAGCGCGATCTCGTGGGCCGCTTCTTCATGCAGCACCTGCGGTTCAGCGAGTCGATGGTCATGGAAGGCGACCCCTATCTCGTGTCACGGATCTATTCCCGACACGAAAAGGAGTCCGGCTGCTACGTTCTGGGCCTGCGCCTGAGCGACGCATTTCAGAAAACAAGTCAGGTGCTGAACGGCGCTGCGTTTACTTATCCGGACGGCGATGGCGATCCCGATAGTGGTCGCAACTCCGCCTCACGGTTGCTACACGGGCTCTCAAAGGGCCACATCGACCATCTCGGCCACGAGCTCTTCAACATCGCCGACGATTTTTCGGACGTCGTGCTGAACGTCCGTCAGCGTTTCCTGCGCCCGGGCACCGAACCTTACGCGCGCTCACTGCGCCAGCTGGTGCTGGAAACCGAGCAGGCGCCCAATCCGCAGAGCCGGATACGGCTGGGCGAGGTGCAGGATGTGCTTGGCATGCGGCGCGTCGTCGCCGAGTGGCGCGCCACCGATCAGGACTTCTTCACCTGCCAGAAGCTCATGCTGACAGTGGCAGAAGAGATGACGAGGCTCTACAAGGCACGCGTGAGCATTCCCAGCTGGCTGTCAGAACCGTCCGGCTGGCAGGCTCATTTCCGAGACGTTGCCCATCACCTGGGAACCACACGAATGGCGAGCTCTGAGCAGCGCGGCGTTGTGGATTCGAGTTGCGCTGTCTTTGGCGTGCCGAACCTGTTCGTTGCCGGCAGCTCGGTGTTCCCGACCGCCGGCCACGCCAATCCCACGATGACTATCGTCGCACTCGCTGTGCGGCTGGGCCTGCACCTGAAGGCAATCCTCACATGATGATGCGGATATTTTTCTATCTCGCCGAGTCCTTCCTGCTCGCGCTCGTCAGCGGCGCGGCGCTGGTCGTTACCGCTCGTGCCTTGCGGCGCCTTGGGCTCGAGATGGCCGTGCGCCGGATAGTCGTGTTCCTGGGGCTCTGGGGAGCGCTGTTCCTGCTTGGAGTAGTGGGAGGGGAACTCGTCGGGCCGGAGTTCCTTGCGCCTTACCGGCTAACGGGCCTGCTAGCCGGATTTGCGCTGGTGTTCTGGTGCGCGTCGCTGCCGCTTTCGCGGGTGATCTACATCGGATGCCGCCGTAGCGATGACGTCAGGCGCTAGTCTTGCGTCCGTGCGCGATGAGCATATGCCCGTGCCCGCGCCTGGCCAGCATGTGCCCTGCGGCTGCGGCAAGCCCTTGCCAGCGGAATCCATAAAAACCCACCGCACGAATCTGCGCGCCGGGAAACAGACCGCTGAGTTCCTCGCGACTGAATCGGTAGATGTAATCCACAGAGCGATCGCCGGGCGCGCCCGATTTTTTCCAGCCAGCCTTTTCTTTTTCCCGGCTGAAGTGATGCACGCTGATCGAATAGGTGCCGCCGGGTTTGAGCACCCGCATCAGCTCCCGCGCGGCGATGGCCTGGTCGGCTGGAACCAGGTGCTGCAAGGTGTTGGCGCAAATCACCGTGTCGAAGGTCGCGTCAGCATAGGGCAGGGTGCGGATGTCGCCGACGTCGGCGTGCAGCGTCCCGGAGCACGAGCTCTTCAGCAGCTCGACTGAAGCGGCCGAGAAATCGATGGCCGTGACCTGAAGTGATCGGCGCAGCAGCTCACGGCTTACGAAGCCGGTGCCGCATCCCGCGTCGAGGACGATACCGTGCGCATGCGAGTCGGCAATCACCTGCTCAACGGCCGCGATGTAGACCGGATCGCTCGCGCGCGTCGAATCATAGTGAGGTGCGAGGGCATCCCAGACACGCGCTTCGCTCGACGAGCTTTGTGGCGCTGACATGTTGGTGAAGTTCCGCGACGTTCAATTGAATTGAGTTCTCTCGCCGCGTTGAGAGCGTGACAGAGCAAGGCCTGTTCTGTCGAGTCGGCAAGGAGAGCCCGATCCGGTAATGCGTTCGTAAGCTGCCGCGCCAGAGCTACCGTGCGGCGGAACGCTGCTACGTAACCTCGGCGCTCCGCTAACCTCGGTGGCTTAACGCTTTGTATCCCGGGATAATTCCGGCAAATTGCGCATCGGCAACGATGCCTGATGGCGACGGCGGGTGTGATGCCGCTCACGTTTGCCATGCAATAGCTTACGTACACTGGCAACCATGGCTGCATGAACGTAACTAGAATGATCGATGACCCGCAGCACTCGCGGCCTGCACCCACCCCGATCGCAGCCCGGCCGCCTTTCCGACTGATTGCAGTTTTCGGCCTTCTGGCGACCTCTGCACTCATCTGCTGGCCAGCTAGCGCGTCCCTGTATCGATACTGGACTGATGTGGAGGACCTGGGTGGCACGCATGGCCCTCTGCTGCTGGCTACTTCGATCTTTCTGATCTTTCGCGCCCGGAACGAAGTGGCGGCACCTGCCGCTCAACCTTCCATTCTGGGTTTCGCGGGCCTGATTGCATGTGCGTTAGCCTGGCTTGTGACGCTGCGCGCCGGCATCGAAGATCTGCAGCTTCTTTTCTTCCCGCCGCTGCTGTGGCTGGCGGTGTTTGCCGCCTTCGGTTGGTCAGTGGCACGCATGGTCCTGCTGCCTATCGGAGTTCTCGTGACGGCGTTGCCTGCATGGGGACATCTCGCCGGTCCCCTGCAGTTCATTACCACGCACGCGGTCGGATTGCTCGCGGCCGTCGCAGGGATACCCGTCTACATCGAACGCAATTTCGTGACGATCCCCGAGGGAGTCTTCGAAATCGCCGGAGGGTGCAGTGGCGTGCATTACCTCGTGGTGGCGATCGCCCTCGGCGCCATCCACGGCGAGATGACTGGAGCATCGTGGCGCCGGCGTGCGATTTTGCTGGGGTCCCTGATGGGTCTGGCGCTGTTCCTGAACTGGATTCGTGTGTTCACGATCGTGGTCGCCGGGCACCTCACGAGCATGCAGCACAGTCTCATCACGCACGGCCATTACTGGTATGGCTGGACGCTGTTCGCCATCGGCATCGTGATCTTCATGTGGATTGCCAGCAGGTCGGACCCGGTGGTCGATACGTACCGCCGCCCCGCGGCCGCACCGGTTGCTCTGCGGCCGCCAGCGTACCTCCTGACACTGGGGCTGCTCGTCGGTTTGCCGGGCGTCGTCTATCTCATCGATTTCGCGACCCCGCCCGACGGGCGGGAACTGCAAGTGAATCTGCCGAGTGGCCACTCACCTTGGGTCGGGCCCGTGCACAATCAGGATTCATCCTGGACGCCTGAGTTCGCCGGCGCTCACCAGCAGGCACAGAGTGTGTACATCGACTCCCACGGCAATCCGCTCACCGTGACGGGTGTTGTCTTCCGTTCGCAGCGGCAGGGTGCGGAGCTCGTGGGCGAGGCGACCAAGTTGTTCGGGTCGGTCGAAGTAACTACGCAGGCGGAGCATGTGATCGACAGCAGAGCAGGGCGCTTTCGCGAAACCATCATTGTCGGCCCGGCGGGTGCGCGATACGTGGTCTGGTCCGTGTACGACATCGGTGGACGGCAGTTCGTGGTCCCGTTTTTTTCTCAGCTATGGTACGGCGTGCGCTCACTGATTGGCGCACCCACATCCGTGCTGCTCTCCGTGCGTGCGGCATGCGAGCCCACTTGCGACGCGGGGCGTTCGCGGCTCGACGCATTCTTGTCCTCGATGGGCGGCAGCGTGCTTGCCGCTCTGACGGCGCCGCCAGCGCCTGCGGGCGATGCTGCCAGGAGCGCGGAAATCATCCCATGAAACCCATGCAGTCCCGTACCTGGCTCATGACGGCGCTTGTTTGTCTTGTCGCCAATCTTGTTGCCTGCGACTCCTTCAAGTCCCCGACAGAGCGACTCGAACGCGCGCGCCAGTCGATTGCGGCGGGTGAATCCGGCGTGGCGGCGATCGATCTTCGCAAGGTGATCGCGAGTGAGCCCCAGAACGCCGAGGCCCGCCTGCTGCTCGCAGAGCTCTGGATGCGCGGCGGCGATCCCAGGTCGGCACAAGGCGAGCTCGATCAGCTGATGTCGATGGGTGCGATGACACCTCGCGCGGCAGAGCTGGCCGGTGAAGCGCGTCTCGCGCTCGGTTCTGCCGGAGAGCTTTTGCGGCTGCTCGACTCCGGCAAGCTCAGCCCCGACGAGCCGGCAAAGTCGGTGCTCCACGCCCGCGCGCTGCGCATGCTGGGGCGAAAGGAAGAAGCTGAGGCCGAATTGAAGCGCGTCCTCGAGACGCATCCCTCGTCGCCCATGGCTCGCGTGGCGCTCGCTGAAGTGCTCGCGGCCGATGGTCGCTCAGAGGACGCGTTGGCGCTGCTGACAGACGTAACGGGTGACCCAGCAGCGTGGTTGCTGCGGGCGCAGATCCTGTCCCGGCGGGGCCAATTCTCGGCGGCGGAGAGTGCGTTGTCGCAGGCACGCGCGTTGCCGACCTCCAGGTTCAGCCTGCCGCAACGAGCGATGATGCTCACCTCGCTCGGCGATGTGCAGCTCGTGCGCGGCAAGGTGTCCGAGGCCGAAGCGACTCAGAAGGAGCTGGCGGCTATCGCCCCCGCTGCGCCCGCTACGCAGCTTCTGCTGGCGCGCCTGCAGCTCTCGAAAGGGCAATACATCTCGGCCATCGGTGAGCTGCAGCGAATTGTGAATGCTGTACCGGATCTCCTGCGAGCCCGAATGATGCTCGGCGCTGCGCACCTTGCGCAGGGTAATTTGCTGCAGGCGGAATCGCAGTTGGCCAAGGTCGTCGACAGGGCGCCAGACAACATCGAGGCGCGCAAGCTGCTGGCTCGTGTTCGCCTGCAATTGAATCAGCCCGAGGCCGCGATTCGAGTCCTCACGCCGGCACTCGAACAGAGCCCCGAGGATGCACAGGTCCTGTCGATGATCGGTGATGCGCACCTGCGTGCGCATGAGCCGGACTCGGGGATCGAGGCGCTGGAGAAGAGCGTTCGCTTGCATCCGGGCGAGGAGCAACTTCAGCTCGCGCTCGCGTCAGCGTACATTTTCGTCGGCCGATACCCCAAAGCGATCGAGCTGTTGCAGTCGATGCCGCGCTCGAAGGACTCGCGCCGCGAACGGCTGCTGCTGGGCGCGATCGCGGCGGGCAAGGGTCCGGCCGTAGCGCGAACCGAGCTCGAACGGCTGGTGGCGGAGCAGCCTGACAACGTCGATATGCGGCAACTCGCCGCGATGTATTACCTCTCGCAGCGCGAACCCGATCGCGCGCGCAAGCACCTCCACGCGATCCTGGAGGCAAAGCCGGCTGACATGCGAGCGCTCATCGGCCTCGGCCGTGTCGAGTTGCTCGCCGGCAATCAGAGCGGTGCGGAGGACGCGTTCAAACGTGCCGCGCGAGGCAATCCGCAGGAGCCTGCTCCGCAGCTGGTGCTCGCGCAGCTATATCTCACTCGCAATGATGCCGCGCATGCGCGCAGCGCCCTGGATGCTGCCGTCGCCGCTTCTGCGGCTCCGGCGGATGTGCTGAACGCCGCGGGCTTGCTCCTGATGTCGGCTCAACGATACGACGAAGCGCTCGAACGGTTCCGTCGGGCCACCGAGATCGACGCCGGCAATGCGATGGCCTGGCTCAATACCGGGCGTGCGCAGCTGGCACGCGACCGGTCTGCCGACGCGCGTCAGTCGATCGAGAAGGCACTCGCGATTCAGCCCAATCTCGTTGCGGCCGCCAACGCGCTGGTGCTGATCGATCTGCGCACGAGCGGTCCGGCCGTGGCGCTTGCGCGTGTTCAGGAGCTGCGACGTCAGCATCCCGACGATGCGTCAGTCATGACGTTGGAAGGTGATGTGCACATGGCAGCCGGCGAGTATCGCGAAGCGGCCCGCGCCTACCGGGAGGCGGAGAGGGTGCATCCCACACAGATCGTGGTGCTCCGTGCCTCCGAAGCGTTGCGCCGGGCAGGGATGGACAAGCCCGAGGCGCCGCTCACGCGATGGCTTTCATTGCATTCGGATGACAGCACGATTCGCGCGGCTCTGGCGCAGTACTACACTGCTGCACATCAGGTAGCCGCAGCGGCCACGCAGCTCGAGATGCTCGACAAGCAACGCCCGGGCAACCCGGTCGTGTTGAACAACCTGGCGTGGGTGTATCACGAGAGTGGGGACGAGCGGGCGGAGGCGACTGCACGGCGTGCGTACGAGCTTGCTCCCAAGAACCCATCGGTGGCTGACACGTACGGATGGATACTGCTCCAGAAAGAAAAAACGGCGATGGCTTTGCCCTTGCTGGAAGGCGCAGCAGGCGCGGCCCAAGAGGATCCGGACGTTCAGTATCACTACGGGGCAGCCCTGGCGGCGGCCGGCAGGAAGACGGAGGCGCGACAGGTCTTGACCAGAACCCTTGCCAGCGGCCGGGAATTCGCATCCCGGCATGATGTCGAAAAGCTGCTCGCGGATCTCGGTACATGAGTGAATCCGAAGACGGAGGGAGTGTGCGCTACATCACACGTTCGGCCCGGCGGCGGCGAAAACGATCTGATAGGCTTCTGTTTTCTTGCGGAAGGGCGCAATGAAATCCATTCGGCAATGGCTGCGGATGGCGGCTGTGATGCTCGCAGCGGCCAGCACTCCGCTCGTTCATGCACAGGCGGCGGCACCGGCCGAGGCACAGGCACAGGCGCCGGCAGCTCCAGCGCAGTCGGCAACATCTCCTCAATACGTGATCGGGCCCGGCGACACGCTGCAGGTGTTCGTCTGGAATCACCCCGAGCTCACCGTCACTGTGCCGGTACGGCCGGATGGCCAGATTTCCACGCCATTGGTGGAAAACATGGTCGCGGCCGGACGCACGGCGTCGGAGCTGGCGCGGAATCTCGAGAAGGCTCTAACCGAATACGTGCGTTCGCCGACCGTGAATGTCATCGTGACCGCAGCGCTGTCCACCTTCAGCCAGGTCAAGGTGATCGGCCAGGTGGGCCGGCCACAGGCGCTCCCGTACCGCGACGGCATGACCGTCATGGACGTCGTTCTGGCGGCAGGTGGGCTCAGCGAGTTCGCGGCCGGCAATCGCGCCAAGATCGTGCGGTCGGAGGGCGGGAAGCAGAAGGAGTTGAAAGTGCGTCTGAGTGACCTCGTCAACAAGGGCGACATGAAGCAGAACCTGCCGATGAAGCCCGGCGACGTCCTGGTCGTTCCGCAGTCGCTCTTCTGACAAGAATCAAGTGAACGCTCTGCTCCAACAGCTCATCGAACATGCCCGGGGCCTGTGGCGGTTCCGCATGGTGGCCATGATTGCCGCCTGGGTAGTCTGCCTGATGGGCTGGATCGCCGTGCTCTTGATTCCGGATACCTACGAAGCTTCGGCGCGCGTGTTCGTCGATACGCGCACCACCCTGAGCCAGGTGACCCAGGGCATCGCGGTCGACTCCAACGTCGATACGCAGCTGCAGCGTGTACGTCAGGCGCTGCTTGGCGGACCTCAGCTCCAGAAAGTTGCACAGGAAGCAGGTCTCCTCAGTGGCGCCACGACTCCGCAGGAGCGCCAGGCGATCCTCACCAGACTACGCGACAAGGTCGAGATCACCGGTTCGCTCGCGCGGGATGCGGCACAGGCCGGCCTCTACGTTATTTCCTATCAGTCGGGCGATCGCGAGCGCAGCCTGCGTGTGGTCGACCGGCTTCTCAACAGCTTCGTCGAAAGCACGCTCGGCGGTAAACGCGAGGGCTCGGAACAGGCACAGCGCTTCCTCACCGACCAGATCGCCGAGTACGAGAAGCGACTGTCCGCGGCGGAGAATCGTCTTGCGACGTTCAAGAAACAGAACGTCGGATTGATGCCGGGTGCGCAGGGCGACTATTTCACTCGCCTGCAGGCCGAGATGGATGCCGTCAACAAAGCGCAAGCCGCCATGAGCATCGCCGTTCACAAGCGCGATGAGCTTGTGCGCCAGCTCCGGGGCGAACAGCCGGTTATTGCCGCCCCGACAGACAGGCCCGCAGCTGCGGGGGGAGGCGCCATAGGAGCCGGAGGGGACACCGCCTCGCGCATCCGCGAAGCCCAGGCGCGTCTGGACGAGCTCTTGCTGCGGTTCACTGAAAAGCATCCGGACGTGATTTCGCTGCGCAAGACGCTGGAAGATCTGCGCGCGCGTCAGGAGTCGGAGATCGCCGCGCTGAAGCGGGGCGATGCGGGTGCCGCCGGTCGGCTCGGCATGGCAGCCAATCCTGTCTATCAAAGCATTCAACTGGCCCGCAACCAGGCCGAGGTTGAGATCGCCTCGCTGCAGGCGGAAGTGGCCGATCACCAGCGAAAGATCGCGGAGCTGCGCAAGCTCGTGGACACCGCGCCTGAGGTGGAGGCGGAGTT
>JBDZVF010000389.1:0-6091 GCA_040255575.1 Pseudomonadota bacterium
GGCGATCGTGTTCAGCAGCTTCTTGATCGCCGCGTCGACGACGGTGCCGGAAGGCTGCGACAGGAGACCGCTGTTGATCACCTTGGTCCGGATCGCGTCCATGACGGGCTGCTTGTTCGCATCCGACGCGAAGTAACCCGAGCCTCCGTTGGGGCTGATGTTCACGCCGAAGAACGCGTTGCGCAGCGAGTCGTTATCGACCATGGCGCTGCAGTACGCGATAGCGAGCTGCGCGATGCCGGTCTGGTGAGACGCGAGGAACGCATCGATCGACTCCACCGCGGGCAGCTGCTGCTTCACGTTCGCGAAGGTCGTCGCGACCGACTGGGTCGTGATGGGCACGCCCGTGAGCTTCGAGAACGTTGCGTTCAGCTCGTCGAAGGTGCGAATGCCCATATCCGGCTGCGGCGAGTCGGGGCCGAACACCGGCGGCACCGGCGGCGCTTCCGTCACGGTGTGCGAGCGCGAGCCGATCTTCTCGAACGTCAGGAAGAAGAGGTCGTCGAGCGGCCCCTTGTCCAGCGCCACGACGGCACCGCTGCCCATGTTCGCATTCGTCAGCAGCTGGCCCGTGCCCGCCTCATAGTTCGACGAGCTCACGGTTGTGCTGAGAGGAATGAACGTCTGGCCCACGCGCGCCTCGGCACCGTTCACCCCGATGCGAATACCCGAAAGATCGATGTTCGGGATCGTCGCATTCGGATCGAGCGAGATGAACGTCGGCTTGTTGAAGAGGTAGCTGTAGCTGTCGTACTGGCTCGCCTCGAACATCACGTAAGCCTTCGGCACGTTCACCAGGTCCGTGACGTTGAACAGCAGGAAGTAACGCTCACCCACGCCGGCGGCGAAGTTCTGCTGGATCTGCTCCTCCGTGAGCGCCCGGTTGTGAACCGCGACGAGTCGCATCACACCCGCCCACGGGCGAGTACCCGTGGTCTCGTTGCCGAGGACGAACGCATAGCTGTCATCCCAGTCTGCCAGCGACCCGCCACCACCGCGGGGGTCAGCGTCGCCAGTGAACTGGCCGTTGACGTAAAGCTTGCGGCCATTCACCGGGTCATACGTGAGGACGACGTGCTGCAGGGCTGCCTGCGCGTCCCGATCCTTGTCCAGCGTGAGCAGCGTCGGCATGCCGTTGCGATCCGTCTCGCTGGTGCGAGTGAGCGCTTCGTACTGGTACGCGCGCTGAGCGAGGGTCACGTTCCGGTCGTCGAGGCCGGCCGAGTAGCTCACGGCGTAAGCGTCTTCCTGCACGACGTCGGCCGGGGCCATCCACGCTTCGATGGTGAACTCGCCCGTCGCCTTGATCTGGTCGCTGAGCTTCTTGCTCGCAGCCGTCGAGCCCTGAGCACGCTGGCCCTTCTTGATGTTGATGCCCCAGCCGCCGACCCACATGCTGCCGTTGGTGAGCTGCAGGTTGAGCGCCGGCTCGACACCGCTGGTGTCGTACGCGATATCGCCCGACCCCGTCTTGAACTCCCAGAGCGCGATCAACGCGTTGTCGTAGCGGTTGCCGCCGGCGGCTACCGTGCCGTCATACAGCGTGAGCGCCTTCGACACGACGAGCGACGGATCGATCTGCGTCACCGGCACGACGTCGGTGAAGGACTTCACCGCAGCTTCCATCACGTTGGCGGAGGTCGCGCAGTCCGTCCAGCAGTTGTGGTTCTCGTCGCGCAGACGCACGACCAGACGCGACATCGCCGGATTGTCCAGGTTGATCTTGGCGCGGACGGCGGCGTACGCCTCGTCCGGATCGTTGCTGGCGAAGAACGGCTGCACGGGAACCGCCGCGGTAGACGCGTGGCAGCGCGAGCAGAACTTGCGCAGCAGGCCCGGCGGATTGCTTGGGTCGTTCCACAGCAGGCTCTGCTGGAACTTCGCGGAGTCGGCGGGGAAGGTCTTGCTGTCACCCACCTCTTTGATGTCGGGTTCCTGGAGCTCGATCTGCTTGCCGCCCGCGGCCGCCGAGCCGGCCCAGTTGCGGATCCAGACCGTCATCGTGTCCGCGCAGGCCGAAGCCGCAGCGAGCCAGCAGTTGTGACCACCGGCAACCTTCAGCACCACGCGGGACTGATCGGGCTGCGAGAGATTCACGACGGTGTTCGCGGCCTGGTACGCGAGGTTTACATCGTCGCTGCGGGCGAACGTGGGCGACTGGCCATTGGCGTTGTGACAGCCGCCGCAACGGTTGCCCTCCCTGACGAACTTCCAGAAATTTAGCGCGAACGCCTGGACGTCGGCGTTCTGCGGAACCGGACCGGTGTAGTCCTGCACCGTAGGCGCGGAAGTCACCGGATTCACGGTGGTGGGCGCACCGCCACCCGAGCACGCCGCAAGTAGCACGGCGAATGCGAGAGCGGAACCGAGCTGCACGGCGCGCAAGAAGGATTTCACGACGTTCTCCCTGATCATTGGCGCACCCCTCAATCGCACCGCGCAGCGACTTCGGCGAATACGTTCTTCAGCTTGTAGCCGCTCGCCTTGAAGCTCGCCGCGATCTCGCCGACCGCATCCCGATCCACCCCGTTGAGGGAGGGCGCGCGGAAGCAGACGGCCTTCCAGACTTTCTCCACCTGGCACTGGGCGAACTGATTGCTGTTCCCGATCTCCTCGCCCCACGACTTCGCCCCCGCACCGCTACCCGGCAGCGAGCTGCTCCAGCCGTAGATCGCGTTCTGCCCGTGCCGCCAGCGGTTCTCCCAGTTGTCGTTGGGCGTTATGAAGCCCTGCTTGAAGTTATCCGCGTTGTTGAAGTACTTCGGCTGCACGGTGCCGGGGGTGTAGACCAGCTTGCCGGCGGTTTCATCGTAGTTGTAGTACGCGAACGCCTGCGTCATCGGATCCATGCCGTTGTGACACCCGATGCAGTTGTTCAGGAAGATGCGACTATCGCCACCGGGGGAGCGTGCAACATCCTGGCGAATGCGATCGGGCGGAAGAGTGGTATCCGCAAGCTGCTCCAGATCGCGGCACATATGGTTGATCATGGTGAAGCGGAACATCGCGCGATTGGTGCCGGCGATGAAGAAGGCGGAGGCAGCGGCGCGTGTCGTGGTGAGACCGGCGGTACCTTCGGCCGGAATGCCGTAGACAGCGCTCTGCGAGGTCGCCTGAAGAGCGGCCTTCAGGTTCACACCCTGCGTCTCGGCCGCCTCATAGTGAGCGTTGCTCGAGCTGGAGGCCGCGGGGCTGACTCCGTTGACCGTATAAAGAATGTCAGCCGAGAGCGCGGTATTGAACGGCACGTTGTCTCGCACCATCCCAATGACCGTCGCGGTGTAGTCGTTCAGCGGAGCGAACACCGTCTGGTCGCGATTGGTCCAGGGCGTGACGAAGTTCTTCAGCGTGACGTTGTAGAAGTTCTCGTCTTCCACAGCGACCGTGAGTGCGGCAGTCACCGCATCCGGCGCGCTGGTCATCTGAATGATCTGGTCCTGGGTAGGCGGCACGCCGGTGATGCGGTCGAAGATGCGCTTCGCCTCTTCCGGCTGGATGGCGCTCGCCGCATGCGCGCACAGCACGAGCGTGCAGGCGGCTGCCACCGCCGAGACCCGCGCGAAACACGAATTGTCCTGAAGTCTGTTCATCATGGCACCCGTCCACTCCCACGAAGCTGCCGTTTTCGAAAGCGGGCGCAATATACCCACGCTTCAGCGGCAACCTTCTTGTCTCAAGCACCGTACGTCGCCATGCGCAGACAGATCCTGCCCCCCGGGGCCTCCGGGTATCCTTCCCACCGCGAAATGGGAGTGACATCACAGCGTGCACACAACTGAACGAATACCTGTGCACCCGGCGCATGGAACGGCAAGGGAACCGCGAAGCGCGCGTGAGCGGCGTGACGTCTTCGGCAGATTGCATAAGCCGCATCCGCCATCGTTGATTAGGTAACGTTCATGCGGCGTCAGGGCGTGGATACGTGGCTCGGCAGGCGGCGAAACCCGCTGTTTTTCCGCCGACAACTGAGTGGGAGTGTTTTTGAATGAAGGTCGAGCACGGATTCGTGACAGCCGTCACCCGTTTCAGTCGCGCCGTGGCCGGTGCACTGATTCTGGGCATTGCCATCCCGGCATGCAGCGGCGGCGGCAGCGTCGATGTCGGCAGCGGCCAGACGCCTGATCCGGCGACCGTCGACTTTCCGATCTTCTACGTGAAGCGCAGCGTCCCCGAAGTCACGGACGACCTGCGCCTCCTGCGGAACACCACTCCTTCCGCCAACCTCTTCAAGCGCGACCGCGCGGCGCCCGGCGCGGCCGAGACCAACATCACCGCCCGCGTCACCGGCGAAGAGCCGTACGACGTGAAAGACGTCGACGTGTCGTTCGACGGCAAGAAGGTCGTGTTCGCGATGCGCGGCCCGCTCGAGGAGAATATGGATCCTGAGGATCCGCCGTTCTGGGAGATCTGGGAGTACGACATCGCCGCGGACGACCTGCACCGCCTGATCAAATCCGACGTCACGGCCGGTGGTGGCAACGACGTGTCGCCGCACTACCTGCCGGACGGCCGCATCGTGTTCTCCTCGACCCGGCAGCGGGACTCGAAGGCCATTCTGCTCGACGAGGGCAAGCCGCAGTTCGAAGCGGGCGTGGACACCAACCGGAACGAGCCGGCTTTCGTCCTGCACGTGATGGATGCCGATGGCGGCAACATACACCAGATCTCGTTCAACCAGAGCAACGACCGCGATGCGACCGTCACCATGGATGGCCGCCTGGTGTGGAGCCGCTGGGACAACGCTCCAGGTAGCAACGGCGGCATACATCTATATAGCGCCCGGCCAGACGGCACAGACCTGCAGCTGCTCTACGGCAAGAACAGCCACAACACCGGCACGGTGGGTGCGAACGGCACCCCCACCACCATTCAGTTCGTGCATCCGCGCGAGATGATGGATGGGCGCATCATGGCGCTCGTCCGGCAGAACCGGGACGCCGATTTCGGCGGCGACCTCATCATCATCGATACCAAGACGTACGTGGAGAACACTCAGGCGGTGCTCACGAGCGCCGGCATGGCGGGCCCCGCACAGACGCGCGCGACGCAGAACGACGTGCGCACGATCGATGGGCCCTCCCCCGGTGGTCGGTTCAACTCCGGGTTCCCGCTGTGGGATGGCACGAACCGCATCCTCACGAGCTGGTCGCAGTGCCGCCTGCTCGACAACACGCAGACGCCCCCGACAACCATCGTTCCCTGCACGGACGCGCGCGTGAACGACCCGAACGCCGTGCTCGCGCCGCCGCTGTACAGCGTGTGGATGTTCGATCCTGGTCAGAACACGTTGCTGCCGGTGATGACGCCGACCGAAGGCGTGATGATCACCGATGTGGTGGCCGCTCAGCCGCGCACCCTGCCGGCCGTCATCCTCGACCAGATGATCGCGCCCGGCAGCACCGACTCCCAGCTGGTCGGCGAAGGCGTGGGCGTGCTGTCGATCAAGAGTGTGTATGACTTCGACGGCGTGGACACCGCGACCCCCAACCTCGCCGCCGTGAGCAACCCGATGGTCACGCCGGCGGCGAACCGCCCGGCGCGTTTCATCCGCATCGAAAAACCCGTCTCGATGCCCAATCGGGATGTGCTCGACTTCGACGATGCTGCCTTCGGCGTCACGCGCAACATGCGCGAGATCCTCGGCTATGCGCCGGTCGAGCCCGACGGGTCGGTGAAGATCAAAGTGCCGGCGAACGTCGCCTTCCAGTTCAGCATCCTCGATGCCGATGGCCGGCGCATCCTCGTCCGGGTCGATTTCAACGTGCCCATGGCCGACGGCCGGGTCACCGATGCCACCCGGATCGAGCGGGCCGCCGCGACCCTGCGCGAGCTGATGGGCAAGGGCGGCAAGGTCGTGGCTCTGTCCCATTTCGGCCGGCCCAAGGGCAAGGTGCAGAGCTCGATGAGCCTGGCCCCGGTGGCCCAGGCGCTGGAAGGGCTTCTCGGCCGCAGCATCCGCTTCGCGCCCGACTGCATCGGGCCCGAGGCCGCGGCCGTGGTCGATGCGCTGGGGCGAGGCGAGATCGCCCTCCTGGAGAACCTGCGCTTCCACGCCGGCGAGGAAGCGAACGACGGCGCCTTCGCCGACGCG
>JBDZVF010000390.1:0-6107 GCA_040255575.1 Pseudomonadota bacterium
TTGGCTGCATCCACTGGGATGGGATGTGCAGGTGTCGACGCATCTGCCGGAAGCCCTCGAAGGCGCGACATACGTCGTGCATCAGATCCGTTACGGCGGACTCGAGGGACGCGCAGACGGCGAGACCGTTTCCGCCCGCTTCGACGTACCTGCCGATGAGACCCTCGGCCCCGCGGCGCTGCAATCCGCGATTCGCAGCATGCCCGCGCTGCGCGAGACGGCGGAGTGCATCGTCGAGTGCTGCCCGGATGCGTGGACGCTCAATCTCACCAATCCGCTGAGCATCATGACGGCGGTCATGATCGAGGCAGGGGTCCGGCACTGTGTCGGCCTTTGCGAGCTGCCCGAGACTACGGCTGCCGCGGTCGCAGGCCTGCTGGGCGTCGAGCCAGCCCGACTTCAATGGGATTACGCGGGACTCAACCACCGCGGATTTCTTTATCACATCGAGGTGGACGGTCGTCCGGCGCTGCCGCGCTTGCTCGACGTGCTTGCGAAGCGCAGCCTGCTGGGCGCCCCGGTGCGAGACGTAGAGCTGCTGCAGGCAGTACCGCTCAAGTACTTCGCGCTCGTGAGGGCACCATCGCGCACCGCGCCTCGCGCACACGCCGTGCGCGAATTGCGGGATACGGTGTTGCAGGAGCTGACGGCGCGTCCCGACGTGTTCCCGCCGAGCCTGCGGAAGCGCAATTGCGACTGGTACGAGAAGGCGGTGGTCCCTGTGCTCTCGGCCCTTGCATCGGATGACGAGCAAACGCATGTGGTAAATCTTGCGACCTCGGGCGGGCTCGTCACCGAAGCGCGGGCGAGAATCAGCCGACGACGCATGGATCGCCTCACGCCGCTGCCCCCGCCGCCGGCGGTGCAGGAGTGGATCGAAGTATTCACGGCTCACGAGCGTGCTTTTCTCGACGCGGCGCGGTCGCCTTCGACCGTCAACATTCGCGAGGTGCTGCGGCGAGACCCGCTGGTTCCTGCGGATCGCGTCGATGCGCTCACGGCCGCCTTGCAGGAGTGTCGCGTCACATGACTTCGCTTTCGGTTGGAATCATTGGCTGTGGCCGGATGGGGCGGCAGCACGCGCTGGTGTGCCAGAGCCTCGGGCATCACATCGCGTTCGTTCAGGATGTCGATCCGACCCGTGGCGAGACTCTCGCCGGCCAATGTCGGGGCGCCGCGATCCTGAGCGCGCCAGACGAGATTGCGTGGGGCAGTATCGATGCCGTCTTCATATGCACGCCTCCGCATGCACGGGGGCCTGTCGAGCTTGCCGCCGCCCAGTCCGGTACGCCATTCCTGGTAGAGAAGCCGATTGGGATCAAGAGCGAGCAGTGCGTCGGCGTGCTGCGCGAGCTGCAGTTGCGCCCGCTCGTGACCTCGGTCGGTTACATGAGCCGCTATCGCGATTCCGTGCGAGACGCCCGTGCGTCTCTTGATGGCCGGCGTGTCGTCGGGGTGAGCGCCTTCTGGCTGGCCGGCCGTTACAACACGCCGTGGTGGTTCGACCGCACGCAGTCTGGCGGCCCGTTCAACGAGCAGGGCACGCACTTCGTCGATCTGCTTCGCTACTTTGGCGGCGAGATCGACGAGGTGGCCGCGGTGGGCCGGGCAGCGGACATGGAGCATCCACTCAGCGTCTCGTGCCGCTTCCAGTCGGGAGCCAGCGGGTCGTTGCTGTACAGTTGCCTGTCACGGAGCAAACAGATGTCGTTCGAGGTACTGTGCACGGACGGAGTCGTTGCATTGGAGGGGTACGACCTCGCGCTCGCCGGATCCAGCCAGACCACGGAGAGCGCATTGCGCACCGAGACAGAGATATTCTGCCGGGCAGTCAGCGAGGTGCGGCCCGACCTCGTCGAGTCCAGCTTCGAGGACGCCCTGCGAACGCAGCTCGTGATGGATGCGATCGCGGAGTCGCTCGCAACGCAGGCTGTCACGAAAGTGCGGACGCCGGCGACACTGCTGGTATCGCGAGAGGCGGCATGATGGCGGGTCAGAATTTTCATTTCGAGTCACTGGCCTTCGACCCTGTCGTCGCGCACGGCGGAGAGGGAACCATTCGTTTCAATCGGGTGGTGACGAACGGTGCCGGCGGCGCGTACCGCTTTCTGGATCTCTCGGTCGTGCCGCCTGGCGCGGCGATCGGGGTCCACACCCATGAGACGGATAACGAGGAGATCTACGTGGTGATCGCAGGACAGGGCCGCATGCGGCTGGACGATCGGGAGTTCGATGTAGGCCCCGGTCACGTCGTCATCAACGGTGCCGGCGGCACTCATGGCCTGAGTAACACAGGGGACTGCGATCTGAAACTCTTCGTCATCGAAATACTCACCCGATGAGCGAGCCCCGCGTGAATGGAACACGGCCGCGGCGGGCACCCGCGCGGGCGCCCTGGTCGTCGAAATTCGAGAAGACACTGCATCGGAACCCGTATTTCGGCGTGCTCCGGCAACGCGTGCGGCTGCCGGACGGTACGCTGGCGAAATACTTCACGCTGGACTTTCCGGGGCCGGCGGTCGGAATCGTGGCGGTTCACAAAGGCCGCGTACTGTTGCTGCGCCAATATCGATTCATCGTGGGCGAGTATGTGTGGGCGATCCCTTCAGGCGGGGTTCATCCGAACGAGACTGCGATCGCCGCGGCGGCCAGAGAGCTGGAGGAGGAAAGTGGATATCGCGCGACGCGGCTGCGCCCCCTCCAGTCTTTCTATGCATCCTATGGTTGCAGCAATCAGGTGTTCCAGATTTTTCTCGCCGAAGGGCTCGCGCGTTCCGGGAACGCGTTCGATCGGAACGAGGTGATGAAGGTTCGGTGGTTCAGCAGGCGAGAGCTACTGGCCCTGATCGCAAGGAACGGTGTCGTCGATGGGCTTTCACTCGCACCTCTGTTACTGGTGCTGCTGCAACGCTCGCCATCGACGCCACGCGTGAGATCACGAGAATTGAAGCCGCCGCGAGGGGCGTTCTGATGTCAGCGTTCCAGTCCCTGAAGCTGGCTCTGGTCGAGCACCTGCATCTGGCGAAGGACGGCTTTCATATCTATCTCGGCTTCGTGTGCTTCATGCTTGCAATAACACTCGGCCGGCGTTCGCCGCGCTCCCTGCAGGCACTATTGCCGAGCCTCATCGTGGCGCTGTTGCTGGAAGTACTGGATCTGCGGGACGACTATCGTTCGCTGGGCCACATGCGCTGGGCCGCCAGTCTCAAGGACATCTTCAATACCAACCTGATCCCCGTGATCCTGATCGTAGCGGCGAGATTGGGCGTTTTCGGGGGTGAGCGACCGCCGCGTGGTCCGCCATGAAAGCCATGGTGCTCGCCGCAGGGCTCGGCACACGTCTGCGTCCGCTGACTCAACACCTTCCCAAGTCGCTCATACCCGTATGCAACCGCCCGATGCTTGTTCGGTTGCTGGAGACGCTGCGCCAGCAGGGTGTCACCTCCGTTGTCACCAACGTGCACTATCTCGCCGCCGAGATCATGAGGGAGATCGGTGACGGCAGTCGGTTCGGGCTGCCAGTCCACTTTTCGTTGGAATCCCGGTTGCTGGGTACCGGCGGTGGCCTCGCGCAAGTCAGTGAACTCCTGGACTCGGAGTCCGCGTTTCTTCTCATCAACTCTGACCTGTTGCTGAACCTCGATCTGTCGGCAGTGCTCGAGCAGCACCTGAGGCGTAAAGCGGCTGCGACTGTCGTCGTGCAATCCCATCCCGAGGATGGCGTAACTCCCTGGCTCGGGATCGATACGGCGAATTGCGTCCGCTACGTGCCTGGCATGAAAGATCCTGGCGGCTTGCGCCGCGTGCTCTTCAGCGGGGTTCATGTGCTGTCGCCTGCGATTTTTCGTTACCTGCCACGGGGTGAGCCGAGCTGTGTTCTCCGCACGGGTTATGTGGGCATGCTGCAGGCCGGACTCGTCGTCGACGCATATGAAGTGTCGCCCGGCGCGTTCATGGAGGTCGGCAGGCCCGACCAGTTCCTCGCCGCCACGTTTCAACTGATGGCGGGGGTTGCGGCGCCGGTGACACGCGATTCGCCCGCGAGCGTGATACGGACGGGGCCGGTGCTGATCGACCGTGATGTGGCGCTGGGCAGCGGGCTGCGGCTCGGCCCGTATGCCGTCATCGGAGAGGGCGCAGCCATCGGCAGCGATTCGAGCGTGGAGTATTCAATCGTGCTGCCCGGCGTGCAGTTGCCGGCGGGTACACGGCTTCGCTCATCCATCGTCTCGAAGCACGGCACATTGAACGTCGAGGGGCTGAGCCTGCCCGCCGTCGCTGGTGCCCAACCCTAGTCGAGCAGGCTCAACAGGTCCGCCATGCGTGTGATGCGAGCGACAGGCGCGTTGAGCGTCTGTGCGAGCGAATCGGCCTCGTGGGCGAACACCTGATGCGAGTCGTAGAGGACCGGCCTCATGCCGGCGTTCGCAGCTCCGACGATATCGATCGCGGGCAGGTCACCGACGTACAGCGCATCCGACGGATGCAGACCCATCGCCTGAGCGGCACGCTCGAAGATTTCCACGGCCGGTTTCTCGGCGCCGAGCAGGGCGGAGTCGAAGATCGCCTCGAAGGCGTCCAGCCATCCCGTGAGTCGCAGCAGCTCCGCAAGCTTGCCGTCGGCATTGGAGATGATTCCGATGCGATATCCGCGCTGGCGTAGCTCCGCAACGACGTCCCGCGCGGGATCATTCACACGTCGCCAGAGGCTCAGGCGGCGATTTTCCAGCACGAGTCGCTGAATGGCCGGCTCCGGGTCCGGCAGATCCGCGAGTGCGAGGAGCGAGGTGAGGATGAGGCGCAGCACTTGCACGCGCTCGCCGCCCTGGGCCTGCTGCATGAGCCGGTCGTTCAGGGTGTGCCACATGGCGGGCTCTGCACGTTCGAGGTGCGCGTGCGTGAGCCCGTCACCCACTGTCGCAACGATGGTAGCGTGATCCAGCATCAGCAACGTGTTGCCGACGTCGAATAGAACGGCTCGCGGCGCATTTTTCATCGCCGGATTCATATCTGTGTACCTTGCGGCGTGCAAGCCGCTAACTGCCTGCGCGGCGCTGAGTTTGTTGCTGCGATCTGTTTGCGGGTGGTAGAAGACCGTTGATTCGGCTGGCAGGAGCGAACGAATGGCGGAACTGAGTTGCCTGGTGCCGGTACGGAATGGCGAAGCCTATCTGGACCTGTTCCTCGATGAAGCGACCCGCTGCTTCGATTTCGTGGTAGCCCTCGATGACGGCAGCACGGACTCCACGCTGGCCCGCCTGGAGCGCGCCCCCATCGTGCAGGCCATCGTCCGCCACCCGATGCGACCGACGTATGTCGGTTGGGACGACCTCGGCAATCGTAACGAACTGCTCGAACAACTCACGCGTCGGGAGTATTCCGGATGGGTGTTGTTCCTCGACGCCGATGAGCTCCTGGACGCCAGCGATGCCGCGTGCCTGCGAAGGCTGGCACACAGCGACGAGCTCGATACGAAGTATGCGTACGGCGTACGCGTCTTCCGGATGGTGGATGACCTCGATCACTTCTACAAAGATGCCTTCACGGCGTATCGGCTGTTCTATTTCCGGCCGGGCTACCGCATCGAAGGCCCCCCACTTCACTTCGTCCCCATTCCGACTGCCTATCCGCCCGAGACCTGGCGGCCGACGAACCTGCGGGTGAAGCATCGTTGCAGCATGACCGAAGCCCTGCGGCAGCAGCGTTTCGACAAGTACCTCGAAGCCGATCCCGAGCGTCGCTTCCAGCCGTCCTACGACAATCTGCTGGATGCGCCGAAGCGGGTGCGGGACTGGTCCGAGACTCGCTACGAGCAGCTGCTCCAGGTTTAGCCGGGAGCAGGGGAGTGCGCGTGCCCCCATGCAGGACGCCGTCGAATGTCGCATCACGATTGCGAGAAAAACCCGCTCGCGTGAGGTCGACCTGAGCGGCCTCGCGCTCACGCAGCTGCCGCCGGCACTGCGAGCCTGCGGCGAAATGGAATCGCTCGTGCTGAGGAAGAACGCGCTCACCTCGCTTCCGGGTTGGCTCGGCGAGCTTGAGGGCCTGCGACGAGTCGATCTGAGCGACAACGCCCTGGCGGAATTTCCAGCGTCGTTGTTCGATCT
>JBDZVF010000014.1:0-31819 GCA_040255575.1 Pseudomonadota bacterium
ATTGCCTTTGCGCGAGCCGGTCTCATCAGCAAGGGACATCCCGATGCGGCGCAGGTCTGGATGTGGAACGCGGCCGGCGCCAACTCGGCCGTGATGCTCAAGGACCCGAACGATCCGGCGCTGCGCGCGCGTGTTGCGGCCGTGCTGGAGAAGTTGCGCGCAGATCCGGACAGCGGCGTGACGGACATCCTGGAGGGTGAAGCTCTGAGAGCCTCCGGCGGCTGGCCGGACGCCTCGTTCATCCTCGTGTTGAAGCCGGGTTATGGCACGGGCGGCGCGTGGTCGGGTCGGCTCGTCACACCCAACGACGCGGGCAACGGCACGCATGGCTGGTTGCCGCAGGAACCGCAGATGCGCGCGTCGTTCCTCATCGTCGGCCAAGGCATTGCGAAAGGGCGCAATCTTGGCAGCATCGACATGCGGCAGATTGCGCCCACGTTCGCGACTCTTCTCGGGGTCGAGTTACCTGCGGCAACTCAGCCCGCGGTCGGTCTGCAGCCCTGAGGTCATAGCGACTTCAGGTACTCCTCCAGGTCCTTGCGCTCGGCGCTGCTCAAGCCGAGGCCCATGAACGCGTCGTAGTGCTGGATCACCGCGGCGAGCGTCGGGAAACGCCCATCGTGGTAGAAGCCGCCGCGCGTGTGAGTCCACAGGCCCCGCAACGGCGAGGTTCGGTAGTGCTGGTCGGGCGAGCGCTCCGACTGAAAATCATCGATGCCGATTTCTTCAGGCGAATGCATGTTCCAGCCCGGCTCCGTGAAGAGCGGCGGCACGTGGCAGGTTGCGCACTTGGCCTTGTCGTTGAAGAGCGCTTCACCGCGTGCGGCAGCTTTCCGGTCGTAGCTGCCGTTCGGTGCTTTGGGCACTGGCAGCGCGAGCTGATAGATCTGCAGCGCGCCGAGAAGCGGCGTGATCTGATCTTCATCGGCGCGCACGTGGCCGAAGCGCTCGCGCGCGGCGATGGGGAAGCGGCTCGCGTCATCGAGGCGCGGATCGAAGAAGGTCCCCTTGCCATGCATTTCGAGATTGGCGACGAACGCATTCCAGTGCGGAACGCCGCCCCAGCCGGTCCAGGTGTGCAGGTTCACGCCGGCAAGGCCGAACGCAGGCGGAATCAAGGTCGCGGCCGTCTTGCCGTCGGGACGCACCGCCTTGCCATCCAGGAACACCTCCGCATCGAATTTGCCCGGACCCCATTTGCCGAGCACATCGCGCAGCGTTTCAACACTCACACCCAGCAGGCCCGCAACCGGCTCGAGGCGCGGCGCGAGCGAGATGATGGCGCCGACGTTCAGGTCGCGATTCGCCCAGCCATCGAGGCGGTGCCCGATGCCGGGTGCGAAAGAATCATCCACTGTCGAGTGACACAGCGCGCATTGAATGCCCACTGAGGTGAGCCGCTTGCGTGGCTTGTCGAAGAATCCCGTAACACCCACGACGGCGTCGGCGCGCAACAGCGCCAGCGTGACCGCCGGATCATCGAGGTTGACCTTGCCGGCGCGCAGCGCGCGAACGACTTCGCGTGGCAGATTATCCACGTCCACCTTCAAACCCACCGCGAGCGCGGTTTTCGGGCTCACGCCGGCGCCGAGGCCCCCGTTGGCCGCGCCCGCGATCGTTTCGTGCAACCCGAGTGTGCCGCCCCAGAAATCCTCGTCGCCGAAAGTGGCGTAGCGGAAGATTTCTCGTCCGTCGCGAAATTGATCTACCGCATGAGCGTCGGCGGCCAGGTCTGCGAAACGGCCCCGCGGCTCTCCCGCCAGTGCCGGAAAGGAAAAGAACAGCGTAAGCGCCGCGAGCGCGGCAGCTGCAGTCGGGCATCTCATGGTGTCATCCCCCTTCAGTCCTGACCGAACAGATGTCAGGGGATTGAGAAACGTTCCCGCGATCGTGGGATCTATGGATGGGCGATCTGCGGCGTCGACGCCGGCCCGACGCGGCCGACGAGTGGCAGTTTCAGCGAGAGGCTGTTCGGATCGACGCCGAAGGTGAGGCCGAGCAGATTGATCTCGAGTCCTTCTTCGAGTCCGGCCGCGACACCGGCCAGCCCGAACAGACTCAGTTGACCGCCGGTGCCACTGGGCGTGCGTGCCACAGGCATGAGGCCAAGATAGTCCTTGCCGATGGCGGTCGGCGGCAGATCGACGCGCAATTCCGGATTCCTTCGCAACACGAATGCGGTGAAGGTGTTGGAGTTGGGGCCGGGCCAGACGTGATACGTCTCGGGGTAGGGGTAGTCTTCCACCGCTTTTTCGATGCGCAGGATGAGTGCATCGACGCCGGGGCCGCGAATGTCCTTGAGCAGCTCGGGTCGGTTGCCGAACCAGTAGCCGTCGGGCGCGCGATCGCTCGTCACGAGCGCGGTGCCCGTGCGGCGCAGCCGATGGCCATTCACTTCATGCACGGTGAAGCGATCCGCGCCGCTCGGCTTCACCGCGATCCACGTATGCACGCCGAAGTAGCCGCGCCAGCGCACGGCCCGCGCGGCGTACACCTGCACGACCGCTTCAGGCGTGGTAGCGGGATCGGGGGCGAGGCCCGCGGGCTCGCGGCTTGCTGTGCGCCAGTCCCGGTTACCGACCTGCCCTGAATAGTTCAGGTAGGTGGCGGAGCATCCCGCATAAAGAGGTATTGCCAGCAACGCGAGCAGAAGGGTACGACGGCGGCAGAGCATGCGGTCCATCGTTTAACAAGGATCAATTGGTTTGGCAACAAGCGCCACGCCGGCGACCACGCTGTCGTCGCGGCCGGCACCGGAACGTGCAATGGAACAGATCGCTGGATGACTTATGGACGACGCCGTCGTTCACCCGCGCCGAGTACGACGCGCAGCTGCTGTGC
The DNA here is from genome assembly GCA_040255575.1 of Pseudomonadota bacterium. GTDB lineage: Bacteria > Pseudomonadota > Gammaproteobacteria > Steroidobacterales > Steroidobacteraceae > JADGHX01. Next base: position 2,842 of record JBDZVF010000014.1, read on the forward strand.
TGGCTCCGCGGTTGGCGTGGCGCCGCCTGTGGAAATCGCTGGCTGCGTTGTTGCTCATCCTGCTGATCATCGCACTCGCGATTCATTACTGGCACATCAGCCAGACTTACGAGACCACGAACGACGCGTACATCAACGCGGACACCACGGAGATCGCCGCGCAGGTGGCCGGGCCAGCGCTTCATGTGTACGTGCGCGACCAGCAGCACGTCAAAGCGGGCGATCCGCTCTTCGATATCGATCCGGAGTCGTTCCAGGTGAATGTCAGCGCGGCCGAAGCGCAGCTGCGACTGGCCGAGCAATCGGTGGCCGAACAGCAGGCCGCGATCGAAGCGGCGCAAGCGCAGCTCGCGCAGCGGATCGCCGAGCTGACCAACGCGCAATCGAACGAACGCCGCACCCGTAACCTGATCCGGAACGGCTTTCTATCCGAGCAGAACGCCGAGGACACGCAGACCGTGGTGGCCACCGCCGCGGCGGCCGTCAACGCGGCTCGTGCGAACCTCGCGCAGGCGAAGAGTGCGCTGGGCGAGCCCGGAGAGCAGAACGCCTCGGTTCAGGCGGCGCAGTCCCGTCTGCGGCAGGCGAAGCTCGACCTGTCTCACACGCGCGTGTACGCGCCGACCTCCGGCACGGTTGCGAACCTCACGTTGCGCCCGGGTAGCCCCGTGCAGCCGCTCGCGCCGGTGTTCTCCCTCGTGAGCGATGCGAACTATTGGGTCGATGCCAACTTCAAGGAGACTCAGCTCAACCGGGTGCGGCCCGGGCAAGAGGCGACGGTCCGCGTGGATATGTATCCGGAGCGTGAGTTTCACGGCAGGGTGCAAAGCCTGAGTGGTGGCAGCGGCGCGGCGTTTTCTCTGCTGCCGCCAGAGAACGCCACGGGCAACTGGGTCAAGGTGACTCAACGCGTGCCGGTCCGCGTGCACATCCTCGACCCTGATCCGCAGCATCCATTGCGGATCGGCACCACGGCGACCGTGCGCGTCACCGTGCGCTGAGCGAGGCGCCATGTACCAGCGAGTGCTCCTTTGCTACGACGGCAGCGCTGAGGGCCGCAAGGCCTTGCGGGAAGGTGCGGAAATCGCGATTGCCATGAAGGCTGAAACGTTCCTGCTCGCGATCTGCCGCGACACCATCGCCACCACACCTCCCGAGGGCATCAGCGCAGAGCTGGTGAAGACCCAGCACGAAGCGGCGGCTGCACTCCTGCGTGAAGGCGTGGAAAGACTCGAAGCGCACGGCCTCACGGCACGCGGCGAGCTCGTCTTCGGCAACCCGCTCGAGCAGATTCCCGCGGCCGCGAAGCGCCTGAACGCGGATCTCATCGTCGTCGGCCATCGGCCCCGCGGACGGCTCGCGCGCTGGTGGGCGGATTCGCCCCAGCAAACACTGCTGAACCTCATCTCCTGCAGCATTCTCGTTTCCTGCAGTCGTGAATAGCACCGTTGCGGCAGCCGTACCGGCGCCGTCCGCATCGCGCCTTCTCATCACGCTCGCGGTGATGTCGGCCGCGCTCATGCAGGTGCTCGACACCACCATCGTGAACGTCGCCTTGCCTTACATGCAGGGCGAATTGGGCACGACCTCCGATCAGATCAGCTGGGTGCTCACGAGTTATCTCGTCTCGTCTGCCATCATCATGCCGCTGACCGGCTACTTCTCCGACATCATGGGACGCAGGCGTTTCCTGCTGTTCAGTATCGCGGGTTTCGTGGTGGCCTCGGCCCTATGCGGCATCTCGCGGGATCTCACGCAGATCGTGGCCTTTCGGCTGCTGCAGGGCGTGTTCGGCGCGGCGCTCGTGCCGCTCTCGCAGGCGATCATGGCGGATGCGTATCCGATCCACGAGCGCGGCAAGGCCATGGCGTTGTGGGGGCTCGGTGTCATGGTGGGCCCGGTGCTCGGGCCGACGCTCGGCGGCTGGCTGACCGACATGTCGAGCTGGCGCTGGGCGTTCTACATCAACGTGCCGGTGGGCGCGCTATCGCTGTTTCTTGCCTATCAATTCGTGCCGGACACGGTTCGCAAGTCCCGAAGCATGGACTGGACCGGATTCGCGCTGCTCAGCATGGGAATCGCCGGTGTCCAGTATTTCCTGGATCGCGGCAATCAGCAGGACTGGTTTTCCGCTCGCGATATCCAGACGTCGGCGGTGCTGGGCGTGCTCGGCCTCATGGGGTTTCTGGCGTATGCGGCTCGCAAGCGCGAGCAGGCGGTGCTCGACATTTTCATCTTCAGGGATCGCAACTTCGCCATCGCGTGCCTGCTCATGCTCGTGACGGGGGTGGGGCTCTTCGGCGGGCTCGTGGTCCTGCCGATCCTGCTCGAGCGGCTGCTCGACTATCCGATCGTCACGGCCGGGCTGGTCATGGCGCCGCGCGGCCTTGCGACCGCGCTCGCGATGCTCGCGGTGGGGCGCCTCGTGGGTCGCGTGGACTCGCGCGTGCTCATCGCCATCGGCATCCTGGTGAGTGCCGGCGGGTCTTACGCGATGACGTTCTACTCGCTCGACATCAGCCCGATGTGGGTGATCGTGCCGCTCTTCTTGCAGGGCATCGGCCTGGGCTTCGTCTTCGTGCCGCTCTCCACGCTTGCCTATGCGACGCTCGACCGGCAGCGATCCGCCGAGGCCGCGGGCATCTACAGCCTGGTGCGCACCATCGGTGGGGCCATCGGCATCTCTCTCGTGAGCACGGTGCTCACGCGGCAGACGCAGGTGGTCTGGAATGAGCTGGGCGGGCACATCAATCGCTACAACCCGGCGATACAGCCGTATTTCGAGCACTTTGGCGCGCACGATCCGCACACCCTCGCGGTGCTCGCGCGGCAGCTCGCCACCCAGGCGGAGATGACCGCGATGCTCGATGTATTCCAGCTGATCACGTGGAGCTTCATCCTGATGCTCCCGTTACTACTGCTGCTCCGACGGGATCGGGGCGCCTGATTGACGATCTGCGTTCGAGGAGGACCCATGCCAGCGAACCTCACACCAGCCGAGCTCAAGGAACTGACCGATCGATTGCGGGCACGAGAAGCGCAGCTGCGCAGTGAGCTCCAGTCGGGTGAGGCACGGGCGAGCTCCGAAACCTTCGAACGACTCGCGAGCGAGGCGCCGGATCGGGGGGACGCCTCGTTCGCGCAGCTCGTGAGCGACAGTGTGAATGCCGAGCGTCAGCGCGATTCAGACGAGCTGCGCGAAGTGATCGCGGCGCTGGAGCGGATCCAGGCCGGCACCTATGGCTTGTGCATGAGCTGCGGAGAGCCGATCGGTATCGAGAGGCTCAGGGCTCAGCCGACGGCGCGCTACGATCTGCTGCACGAGCGGGAGAACGAGCAGCGCGCCGGCGGGGTGGCCACCCCGCGACTCTGATTCGCGTGCATGCCGGACGGCCAGCGGCTCGCGGCGCCGAACGGCACGCGGCTCCAATGGTTCCGCGACGTCGACGGTTTGCGCCGCAGGCCCGGCGCCTAAGTGCTCGCGGCCTTCAGTGCGGCGAGCACGCGTTCGGCGCGGAACGGCACCCGGCGCAAGCGAACGCCGGTGGCGTCATGAATCGCGTTCGCGACCGCCGCGACCACCGGCTTGTGACTGGTTTCGCCGGCGCCGTAGTGGGGCAGGTCGGGCCGGTTCGGGTTCGGGTCGCCGTTGACGAGCACGACCTCGATGGACTCGGGCGTGTCCGAGTGCCGCAGGCTCGGGTGTGAAATCCAGTCCACGCTCGTGACCTTCTCGGTATCGAACTGCACCTCTTCCCAGATCGCGCGACTCAGGGCGTGCAACATCCCGCACTCGACCGTGTGGCGCAGCCCTTCCGGATTGATCGCCAGCCCGCAGTCATGCGCGCACACCAATCGCTTGACCCACACGCGCCCGGTTTCGCGATTCACCTCGACGTCCGCGATGACGGCGACGATGGTACTGCCGCGATAGGTGTAGGCAATGCCGCGCCCGGAGAGCACGTTGCCGCGCGCAGCCGCGGCGCGCGGCCGGGGGGATGGGCGCTCATCCCATCCATACGCTTTAGCAGCGGCTCGCACCGTCGCGAGCGAACGCGCTTTGCGGAAGACCGCGTCCTCTTGCGCGCCCTCCAGCATCTCCAGCCGAAATTGCACGGGATCGGCTTTCGCTTTTGCGGCCAGTTCGTCGATGAACGATTCGAACGCGAACGTCACCTGAGGCCCATTGGGATCACGCAGATTGCCAGTGCGCAGCGGCGTTTCCCAAGGCATCGGCAGGCCGACGACCCGCGTCGTCGTGCGCTTGTTCGCAATGGCATACATCGTGGACGGCGCTTCCGCGTTGCCCGGCGCCGGGCGCGCGGGCCGCCGGCCCATGAGCTGCCCGATCAGCACGGTGTCCGGCTCGTTGTACCAGAGGTGGTTATGATCCGCGGCACACGCGTCGTACTCGAGCGCGACGAGCTTGCCCCGATCATCCAGGCCGCCGCGCAGCTTGAACACGTACGGCGGCCCCTTGGTATCCCACGCGGTTTCCTCTTCGCGCATCCATTGAACGCGCACGGGACGGCCCATTTCCTTCGCCAGGAACGCCGCTTCGAAACCGGCGTCGTCGGCGGCGGTGCGCCCGTAGACCTGCGGGCCATCCATATAGACCACGCGCACTTTTTCCCGCGGCATCTCGAGGAATTTGGCAACGCCGTTACGCAGCCCGTATGACTTCATGTCATTGGAATAGATCGTCATCTGCCCATCGGAAGGATCCGCGAGCGCGTGCGCCGGGCCGATGGCCGTGTGCCCCTGGAAGGGCACTTCGTACTCGGCTTCGATGACATGGCGCGCGCTTGCGAGTGCCGCCGTCGGATCGCCCTGAACACGCGGCTCGCTCACGGAGGTGGGTGTGGCACGACGCATGTAATCGAACAGCTCGCTCGAAGCGGGGAAGGGCGCGGTCTCGGGCCGTTTCCAATCGACCTTCAGCTGCCGCGCGGCGCGGACGGCTTGCTCCTCGCGCTCGCAGATCACTGCTACATAGTTACCGCGGTGGATCACGCGGAGGAAACCGGGCACGTCGGCGACGGAGGATTCGTCGATTCGCTGCACGGTGGCGCCCGCCAACGGCGGCCGCACGTTGCGCGCATGGACCATCCCCGGCAGCTTCATGTCCACCGCCCACTTCAGTGAGCCATCCACCTTGCCGGGAATGTCGTAGCGCTTCAGCGACTGGCCGACGACTTTCAGGTCGCTCACCGGCTTCATGGGCGCCTTGCCGGTTGCGGCATCGACGTTGCGCCCGGTGAGCGCCACGTTGAAGCGCTTGCCGCCGATCAATTTGGCGTAGGTCACCTGCTTCGCGGGATCGGACTTCAGGGCAATGGTGGCATTGGCCACCGTGAGCATCTCGACTGGCGCGCCGAGGTGTCCGCCCCCCATTTCCAGCAGCACGCGGCGCGCTTCGGCGGCCACGCGACGCATGGTGAGGCCGTCACGCTCCACGCCATCGGAACCGCCCGAGCCGCCCTGATCCGGCGTGATGTCGGTGCAGCCCATGATGAGGCGCGTCTTGTCGTAGGCGATGTCGAGCTCGTCGCACATCATCTGCCGGAAGGCCGTGCCCGTGCCCTGACCGCCATCGGTCTTGCCGACGTAGAAGGTGGCGGTGTTGTCAGGATGAATAACGATCCAGGTGTCGAGCTTCAGGAAATCGGGATCGGGGTAGGGACCGGGCGCAGCGGCCGACGCCGCAGTGGCCTGCTGCGCGAACGCCTTCGTGCCGGCAAGCCCGCCGAGGCTCACGCTGATGACGAGCGCACCGGAGGCTTTGAGGAAGTTGCGGCGTGAGGCCTGATTGAGCTCCGGGATCGCATCTTCGACGGCTTGCGGCAGTTGCAACGGGTTGCTCATTGGGCTTCTCCCGTCGCGGCCTTGCTTCCCCGGGCCGCGCGCTTGATCGCCGCCTGCACCCGGTAATACGTCATGCATCGGCAGAGTGCGCCTTCCATCGCCGTGCGAATCTCCGCATCACTCGGATCGGGATTGCGATCGAGCAGCGCTTTGGCCGTCATGATCTGGCCGTTCTGGCAATACCCACACTGCGCCGCCTGCTCTTCGATCCACGCTTCCTGCAACGGGTGCAGCTTCCCGTTCTTCGAGAGCCCTTCGAGCGTCGTGATCTCGCCCGTGGCGGCTGCCACGGGTGTGATACAGGAGCGGATGGCGTTCCCATCCATGATGACGGTGCACACGCTGCATTGGCCGAGCCCGCATCCGAAACGCGGGCCATGCAGGTCGAGATCGTTTCGCAGCACATAGAGAAGCGGGGTCGATGGATCGACGTCCACCTCGTGAGTCGCTCCATTGACCTTCAGTTTGACGATGCTCATGACTCACCTTCCGCGCCGGACCCGGGACCTGCCGAGCATCCGAGACTAGGGGAGCGGCCCCGCGGATTCAACGCGCGGGCATGGTACTTGCGGCCGCCGGGCGGACGTCGCGGCCAGTTGTACGCCCGTTCGTCGTCTCCAGTCGTCGCACCAAGTTGTCGCACCAGCTTCTTCGAAAGGGGTCCTCCTCAGCATGCCTCCCACACCGGCAGAGTCCCGGCGCGTGCAAACTTTGCGCGGCGTCGCCTGCATCCTGCTCGTCGCGTTTCACACCGTCGGCAACCACCCCTGGACGGGGCTGCATGTGGCGGATGACTCGGGCTATCGCTTCTTTGCGAATTTGTTTCAGTACATCCGCATGCCGTTGTTCACGTTCCTATCCGGCTTCGTGTACGCGTACCGGCCCGTTCTGCCGGGCGGGGCGCTCGATCTCGCGCGACGCAAGCTCACGCGGCTCGCGCTGCCGCTTCTTTGCGTCAGCACGCTGTATCTCGCCGCCACGAGTCTTGCGCCGCCGGACTCCAACGGCGTCATTCCGCTCGAGGAGATGTGGCGAATCTACGTGTTCCCGTACGTGCATTACTGGTTCCTGCAGGCCGTCATCTTGATCTTTGCATTCGTGGCGGTGCTGGAACGGTGGCGGCTTTTGGCGACACCCCTTCGCTATGCGGTGGTGCTGCTTGTCTGCATCGGCGTGCATCTTGCGGTAGATATGACTCGCGCAGATGACGTGCCATTCAGCATTTTTTACGCGCTGCATTTCGCGCCGTACTTCGTGCTCGGGCTTGGCGCCAATCGCTTCAGGGCTTTCTTCCTGGATCCACGCGCGTCATGGGCGTGTGTGCTGCTTCTCGTGATGGCGATGGCGATGCACGCGAGGAACCTTCTCGCGGGCGCTCAGCTCGATCGCAATGGGTCGCTGCTAGAAATAACCGTCGCCGCGAGTGCCACGCTCGCCATGGTGCGTTTGATTCCTGCGTTCCGGCCGCTCGAGATCATCGGCGCGTATTCGTTCTCGATTTATCTCTTCCACTCGTTCTTCGTCGCGGGCGTTCGCGTCGCCGCGAAAGAGGTGGAAACGATCGCGGTCGTGTTCGCCGGCTGCGTCATTGCCGGTGTCGCGGGGCCGATGGCTCTCGAACGGGTGCTGGGGAACGTGCCGGTGGTGCAGACCCTGCTCTTCGGGAAACGCGCTCGCTCGTCACGAACCGCCGCGGTTCCGACGGGCGCGGCACGAGCGGAGTCCTGAGTCGTGGATTGGCGAGGGACCGCTACTCGCCCCAGCCGCTCTTCGTTCCGTAGGGCAGGGAGGCACCCATGGCCTCGACCCCGATGATGCGGCCGCGGTCGATCTTGAAGATCTCGCCCGCCTGCAGGTTCGAGGACGAGCCGCCGAGCGGCAGGCTGTCCACGCCGGGCACGTTGTAGATCTTCACGGTGCCGGTGCCACCACGGTGCTGAAACATCGGGAACGAGAAGACGAGCCCGTATTCCTCATCGACGATCTCGTGCCGTCGCGGCCACAGGCGCGTGATGAAGTCCATCACGTGCGTGTCGAGCTGATCGCTGCAGCTCAACGTGCCGAGATAGGCCATGGCATCGTCGGCCTGCTTGGAGCCGAGCGGAACGGGCCACGGCACCGGCTTCGCGTTGTGCGTGGTCTGGCCGCCGTTCTCACGGCGCACGCAATCGTCCGCGAAGGGGGCGAGCTTGCCGTTGGCGTGTTCGATCGCTTCGAAATAGCTGTCTGCGATGTTCACCATCTGCTGTCGCGGCAAGCGGTTCGCGGCCGGCAGCGCGGTCACGAACTCCGGACGGGGCGTGGCCAGGTTCCTGACCGTGTCGGGACGCAGGTTACGCGCCAGCACGTGCTCGATCTCGGTGATCTGGCCGTTCACCACCTTCAGACGAAGCGCGATGATGAGCGGCCGGTTGCGTTCCTTCATCACGCCGTAGAAGCCGGCCTGGCCGGCGCCCACATCGATGGCGTAGATGCGAAAGCCGGCAGGCCCCTCGGAGGCCGCCACCCAGAGCCCTTCGGTACCCACCTTGAGCCGCGCGGTGTTTTCCGTGAACTTGACATCGCGGTTCAGCGGGAGACCCGTGGGGTCGTGGCGAACCACAGCGTCGAGATAGCGATCGACGAGGCCCGTCATGCAGGCGCGGTCGCAGGCGGGTGCCACTCCGCTGCCGAATGGCGTCTCGGCGGATGCGGAAGCGCTGAGCACCAACGCAGTAGCAACAGCGAACCAGTAACGAGCTAACATTGTCCGTCCCCCCTCGATCGATGGCCGAAGAGTGCGGCAACAGAGCGGGCCTTGCCAAGTTTGGGAGCATTTATGTCCACGCGAATGACGGGCCTGCCCGATGATGTCTACCAGTACATCCTGAACGTCTCCTCCAGGGAGTCGCCCATCCTGGCGCGCCTGAGAGCAGCGACCGCGCCCCGACCCGAAGCGAAGATGCAGATCGGCCCGGATCAGGGGCAGCTCATGGCCTTGCTCGCGAAGCTGATCGGCGCACGCCGCTGTATCGAGATCGGCACGTACACGGGATATTCGGCGCTGGTCGTGGCGATGGCGCTTCCCCCGGACGGCAAGCTCATCGCCTGCGACGTGAGTGACGAGTTCACCCGCATCGGCCGGCCTTTCTGGAAGGAGGCGGGCGTCGAGTCGAAGATCGACCTGAGGCTCCAGCCCGCACTGAAGACGCTGGACGAGCTCCTGAATGAGGGGCAGCAGAACACTTTCGATTTCGCCTTCGTCGATGCCGACAAGCCGAGCTACATCCAGTACTACGAGAAGCTGCTCCAGCTCGTGCGCCCGGGCGGGCTCATCTGCGCTGACAACACGCTTGGCCTGTCCGGCGTGCCGATCATTCGCCAGGAGGGCCCGTCCTCGAGCGCGATGCGCGCGTTCAACGAACACGTTCATCAGGACGAGCGCGTTGAGATCTCGATGCTCGCGATAGGCGAAGGACTCACTCTGCTGCGACGACGCTGATGTCGTCGCGCTCGAACCGCCGGCGAATGCGGTCGAGGTAGAGATAGATTACCGGCGTCGTGAAGAGCGTCATGGCCTGCGACACGATCAGGCCGCCGACGATGGCCCAGCCGAGCGGTTGCCGGAACTCCGATCCGGTGCCGTCCGCCAGGATCATTGGCAGGCCGCCGAGGAAGGCGCACGCCGTCGTCATGAGAATCGGGCGCAGCCGCTGGTGCGAGGCGCGGCGCACGGCTTCTTCCGGATCCAGACCCTGCTCGCGCTCCAGGGTGAGCGCGACGTCGACGATCATGATGCCGTTCTTCTTCACGATGCCGATGAGCAGGATGATCGCGATGATGCCGATCACGTCGAGGTCGTGCCCCGCGAGCCGCAGGGCGAGGAGGGCGCCGAGTCCCGCCGACGGCAGCGTGGAAAGAATCGTGAGCGGATGGATGTAGCTCTCGTACAGCACGCCAAGGATCACGTACACGCACAGCAATGCCGCCAGGATCAGCACCGGCTGATTCCTGAGCGATTCCTGGAACACCTGGGCGTTGCCCTGGAAGGATCCCTGCAGCGTCGCCGGCATTCCCATCGCCAGCCGCGCCTTCTCCACCGCCGCGGTTGCGACCCCGAGCGATACGCCCGGCGCGAGGTTGAAGGAGATCGTCGAGGCCGGGAACTGCCCCTGATGCGAGATCGAGAGACTGCGCGTCTTCTGCGTATCCACCTTCACGAGGCTCGAAAGCGGCACCGGCCTGCCCGTGCGCGGCGAGATCAGATGCACGGCATTGAAGAGCTCGGGGCCGATCTGCAGGTCCGGCGGCGCTTCCATGATGACCCGATAGGCGTTCAGCTGCGTGAAGTACTGCGCCACCTGCCGCTGGCCCACCTGGTTATAGATCGCCGCATCGATGTCGGCTGGTGAAATGCCGAAGCGGCCGGCGGCATCGCGGTCGATGATGAGATTCGCCGCCGGGGCCTGCGACTGCTGGTCGGAGGAGACATCCTTCAGCTCAGGCAACTTCTGCAGCTCTTCCACCAGCCGTGGCGCCCACTCGTTCAGCTCCTCCAGGTCGCCGTCGGCCAAGGTGTATTGGTATTGAGCCCGGGCCGGGCGCCCGCCGATGGTGATGTCCTGCATGGCCTGCAGGATCACCTGCGCTCCGATGATCTCCCCGAGCTGCGGTCGCAGGCGATTGATGATGTCCGTGGCGCTCGCCGTGCGCCCCTCATCGCGTGAGCGCAGCCCGATGTTGATCTGCGCCTGCGCGGAAGCCCCGGCGTTGTAGTGTGCTTCGTCGACATCAGCGTCCGCGGCGATGATCTTCATCGCCTCCATCGCCTTTCGGTTCGTGTACGCGAACGGTGAGCCCTGCGGCGCGATGACGGAGCCTTGCAGGAACCCGGTGTCCTGCTGCGGGAAGAAACCGGTCTGTGCGGTGACGTAGAGCAGGCCGGTGAGCGCAATCGTGAACACGAACACCATCAACGTGGTGAACTTGTGCCGAAGTACCACGTCCAGCCCGCGCGCGTAGCTCGCTTCCAGCCGATGAAATCCGGCCTCGAGGCCCTTCATGATCGGGGACGTGAGCGGCCGCGGTGCTTTCAGGAAGCGTGCGCACAGCATCGGTGTGAGCGTGAGGGACAGGATCACCGACACCACGACCGCCGCGCTCAGCGTGAGCGCGAACTCGCGCATGATGATGCCGATGACGCCGCCCATGAACATCACGGGCGTGAACACGGCGATCAGCGAGATCGAGATGGTGAGAATGGTGAAGCCGATCTCGCGAGAGCCGGCCAGCGCCGCCTCGAACGGGCGCGCGCCGTGCTCGATCCGGCGCCAGATGGCTTCGACCATGACGATAGCGTCGTCGACCACGAACCCCACGGCGATGGTAAGCGCCATGAGACTCAGGTTGTCGAGCGTGAAATGCGCCGGCAGCATCACGGCCGCCGTGGCGAGCAGCGACACGGGGATCACCGCGGAGGGTATGGCGGTGGCCATCACGTTGCGCAGGAACAGGAAGATCACGAAGACCACCAGCACGGCGGTGATCATGAGAGTGAGCTTCACTTCGCGAACCGACGCGCGGATGGTGAGTGTGCGGTCCGCGATCACGTTCATGTCGATGCCCTGAGGCACGGCGGCTCGCAGCCGCGGCAAGGCGGCCTTGATCGCATCCACCGTCTCGATGACGTTTGCGCCGGGCTGCTTGAACACGATCACGTGAATCGCGGGGCCGGACTGCAGGCTCTCGTAGCGGCCGGCCTTGCCGACTTCGCTCCACGCGCCGCCTTGCGTGTTCTCCACGCTCAGGATGGCGCCGCCCAGATCCCGCACGCGCACGGGCGCGCCGTTGCGGTAGCCGACGATCACTTCGTTCCAGGTCTTCGGATCGAGCACCTGATCGTCTGTGTACACCGTCAGCGTCTGATGTTCGCCAATCAGCTGCCCCTTGGGTGCGTTCACCGTCGCCGTGGCGAGCGTGGCGCGGATCTGATCGAGCTGCAGGCCGAGCGCCGCCGCCTTGCGCGGATCGACCTGGATGCGGATGGCCGGCTTGCGCGCGCCGCCGAGATTCACCTGGCCCACGCCTTTCATGCGCGCCAGCTGCTGGCCGACGATGTTGTCCGCGTAGTCGCTGACGATGTTGAGCGGCAGCGTGTCGGAGGTCATCGCGATCACGAGCACGGAGCTGTCCGCCGGGTTCACCTTGCGCATGAACGGCGGGCTCGGCAGGTTGGTGGGAAGCTGGCCGCCGGCGGCGTTGATGGCGGCCTGCACGTCCTGCGCGGCGGCGTCGATGTTGCGGGCGAGATCGAACTGCAGCGTGATGGAGGTGGAGCCGAGATTGCTCGTCGAGGTCATCTGTGTGACGCCGGCGATCTGCGACAGCTGCCGTTCGAGCGGGGTGGCGACGTTCGAGGCCATCGTTTCGGGGCTCGCCCCGGGCAGGCTCGCGTTGATCTGGATGGTCGGCGCGTCCACCTGCGGAAGCGCGGCGACGGGCAGGCGCACATACGCGATGATCCCGAGCACCAGCAAGGCCATGGCGATCAGCGAGGTCGCGATCGGCCGGCGGATGAAGGGCGCGGAGATGTTCATGTGTGCGGCGGTTCGGGTCCGTCTGCCGCGCCGGCCGCTTCCACCGCGCTGGCGGCGGGGGCGCTCGTACGCCGCACCGAAACCTTTGCGCCCGGACGCAGCGAACCCTGGCCCTCGGTCACCACCGTCTCGCCCGCTTTCACTCCGGACTTCACGGTCGTGAACTCATCCTGCCGCAGCTCGATCACGAGCGGGCGCAGCACCGCGTGGTCGTTCTCGATCACGTAGGCGAACGGCCCCTTCGGACCCTGGTTAACCGCGACAGTCGGCACGGCCAGCGCACCGTGCAGCGTCTGCAACGTGAGTCGCACGTTCAGCAGCTGCCCCGGCCACAGGTGCTGCCGCGCATTCGCGAAGCGAGCCTTGAGTTGCACGGTCGCGGTGGCGGGGTCCACGCGGTTGTCGACGACCACGAGCTCGCCGGTGTCGAGCAGCTCGCCACTCTCCTGGCTATACGCTTCGGTGACGAGAGGTTTGCGGAACGCGTCGGAGGCTTCGGAGAGCCGCCGGAACTCCCCCTGAGGCACAGTGAAGGTGACCGCGATGGGCGAGATCTGGTTGATAGTGACAATACCCGCAGTGTCACTGACAGAAACGAGATTGCCTGCATCGACCAGGCGCACCCCCACGCGCCCGGAAACCGGCGCGACGATGCGCGTGTAGTTGAGGTTGTCCCGGGCCGCCTCGACCGAGCCTTTGTCGACCATCACGGCGCCTTCCAGCTGGTCGACCAGTGCGGCCTGGGTGTCCACGTCCAGTGTGGCAATCGTGTGCTGCTCGGCGAGCTGGCGATAACGGGTGAGCTTGAGGCGCGCGAGATCGAGCTGCGCCTGGTCGCGGCGCAAGGCGCCTTGCGCCTGCATGAGTGCCGCACGGAACGGAGCGGGGTCGATCTCGGCGATGAGATCGCCTTTGGCGACGTCGGAGCCTTCACGCACAGGCACTTGCACCAAAGTGCCGCTGACCTGGGCGCGGACGACTACCGCCTGCCACCCCTGCGCCTGCGCGAGCGCATTGATCGACACCGGCACGTCACGCCGCTCGACTTTCCCCACGGCGACCGCGGTGACCGACGCCGGGATCGTTCGCGGCGTCTCCTTCTTGTGGAACAGCGCCCAGCCGAGCAGGGCGAGCGCGACCACGCCCACCCCGACGAGACCGAACCGAACCCGTGTCGACGCCCCCATTGATCCCACCCTGTGCGATGCCTGTTGCCCAGGCATTTCTGCTGGGGCGGCACGCGACAGTGCCATGGCCGCAGGCATTCCCGTATGTGCTGCAATTGCCGATCTCCGCGCAGAGGACAGCGCTCAGGATGGCGGGAGCGGATAGACGAGGGGCTCGCCCTTCTTTGTGACGGCACCCTTGGTGAGCTGCGCCTGCTCCACGCGACCCTGGCCCATGATGTGAAACACGGTTTCGCCGCGCGCGATCAGATGGTCGGCGACGATGCGTCGATGGCAGCGCCACCAGACTGCCTCTGAGCACATGAGCGCGCAGCGCCGCTTGCGGCCGTGTTCGATCACGTGATCGAGCCCCGCGTGAAACTCATCCGAGAGCGCGTAATCGGCGTAGTTGTGGAAGCTCTGGTTGGTCCAGAAACCATTGACCTCGGGTGGGACGGTTCGCACCCTCGAGCGGCGACCGCCGAGCGCGGCCACGCGTTCGTACGCGATGTCCAGGCTCGCAAGCGCATCGGCCAGCGTGTCGTCGTTGAACTGCGGGTTGGCGCGGGACTTCGGGATCCTGCGGATATCGGCGAGGAAGCCGATCTGCGCCGCGCGCAGCAACGCGATGAACTCCTCGAGGCTCCGGTTGGAATGGCCGACCGTGAAGAAGGGGAGTGTCACGAGCGCTCGCGCAATGCCTGGCGGCGGCTAGCCGCGTGCGCTATCCGCTGCGCACTCCTTGCAGGGAAGCACTTCACCGAGCTTCTGCGCGCGCCCCTCGGGCGTGACGACCCACGGTCGGTTGATCCAGGGCGGGTTGTGGCGCACGTGTTGCGTGTGGCCGCATTCGAGCGTCGCAACCCAGTCGCCCAGCTCGTCCTGGAAGAAGCCCACGATTCGTCTGTCTATCGCCACCGGCCCGTCACGCTGAACATCGTGAATGCATCTTACGAGAGCCTCGCGGCCCCCGGCAGACGCGCGTCCCGATATTCGCGCGGCGTGACGCCATACTGCTGGCGAAACGCGCGCGAAAAATGTGTGGTGCTGTTGAATCCACCGCTGAATGCGATCTCCGTGATCGTCTGGCCGCGCCAGAGGGAGCTTGCGAGGTGCCGCGCGCATTCCTCCAGTCGCCGTCGCAGGATGTAGCCGGACACGGTCTCGCGATCCGCCGCGAACAGCATGCGCAGGTAGCGTGGTGACACGTCCAGCGCGCTTGCGATCATCGTGGGAGTGAGGTCCGGATCTTTCAGGTGCGCCTCGATGAAGCATCGGGCCTGCACGCGGCGCGCCCCGGCGATGGAGCAATCCCCAACCCCTTTGTCGAACGCCATGGCATACGAGGTCGCCATGACCTCGAGCACGTTGCGCACCACCATCTGGCTGAAGCGGGGCGACACACCGCGTTCCAGCTGATCCATCAGGCTGCGCATCATGGCCGCGGCGATGCTGGTGAAACCTTCGCGCGCCGGCAATCGCAGGCCGCATAGACGTTCTGGCGAAGGCAGATAGGTCTGCAGCACATCCGGCGGGGACTGCACGATGATCACATCGACCGGCCCCTGCAAGCTCAGGTGATGCGGTTCCGCGTTGTCGGAGAGCGTGAAGTCGCCTTCGTCGAGGATCGTGCTGTGCCCGTAGTGAGTGAACATGCCGCGGCCGCGAAGATGCAGCACGAAAGAGAAGAGGTGCTGGCGCGTGCGGTCGATATGCGAGCGGGTCCGCTCGACGTTGGCCGCGTGGTAGCTCACGCGTGCGAGGCTCAGGGGGCCGAGCGTGCCGGTTCGCAGCTCAGCTTCGAAGTTGTCCCGGCTGACCGGATCGAAGGTGACCCGCGCGAAGCGCGAGGTATAGACCTCGTTCCAATAGCTCATGCGGCGGCCGGCGGGCACACCTGCGGTGCTATACACGTCCATCGTTTCCCCCCTCGTGCGCGCGCATAGTAGCGCGACCTCGGCGAGCCGGGGAGCGGGCGTGTGCTTCAGGACGAAGCCTTGCTGTAGTCGTACCAGACCGCCTCGACGTTATGCCCGTCGGCGTCGTGAACGAAGGCGGCGTAGTAGCCGGGCCAGTAGTCCCGATAGCCGGGCTTGCCGTTGTCCTTCGCCCCGGCCGCAAGCGCCGCCTGGTAGAAGGCTTCGACCTGGCCGCGGTCCTTGGCCTCGAAAGCAATGTGAGTCGGAACGACCGTCTGCTGCCGGGTGATCCAGAAGTCCGTGTTCTTGCCGTCGTTGAAGCCGGCGGCTTCGCCGTACTCCATATTGTTCTGGTACCCGAGCGTTCCCAGCACCTTCGTGTAGAACGCCTTGGCTTTGCCGTAGTCGCTGACTGACAAAGAGGTGTGCGCGATCATCGTCGGCTCCTGCCGCTTGGGACTGCGGCAGCGGCAGCATTAATCATGCCGGCGTGGCGGAGGGGGCCGAGTCACCTCCGTGCCGGCTGCCCGGCCCTGCGGGCCGCGCCGGCACGGAGGGGAACCGCTCAATGCCGGTAAACGGCGGTGATTCCAAACATGCGCGGGCGGAAGGTGACTCCGTTCGTCACGTTGTAGAACGAGGCGAACACGGAGCAATCCGCATTTCGACAGGACGCACGGCCCGTCAGCGTGTTCGGTGTGAGCGCGTCTTCGTTCGTCAGGTTGTCGGCGAACAACGAGACATCGACCTCACCGAAGAGCATGCCGACCCGGGCCGTCACATAGCTCGTCGACGGCGCATAGAACGCATCGGGCGCATAGCCGCTCGTGCCGGCGGGCGTCGCGTTCGGAATCTTCCCCGTGTACTGCCAGTTGCCGCTGAGGTACGAGGGATGTTCCAACACGTCGAACGTGTAACGCGCGCCGAATGTGCCCTGCCAATGCGGAATGCCGACGAAGTCCTGCCCCGCGAACACGAGCGTGGAGCGCACGCCTTGCGCGTTGGGCACCGTCTGCACCGTTTCGGTGTAGTGCGCGTCCGTGTAGCCGACGGAAGAGTTGAGCGTCAGGCTCGGCGTCACACGAAAATCAGCCTGCATGTCGAAGCCCTGGCTGACCGCTTTGCCGATGTTCTGGATGTACGAGAACACGCAGGTCGGCAGGAGGTAGGGCGTCTGCGGCTTGTCCCAATCGATGCGGAACAGGCTCCCGGAGAGGCTGAGCTTGCGATCGAACGTGCGCACCTTCGAGCCGAGTTCATAGCTCCACACCTTGTCAGAGCCGTAGCTCGCCGGAGTAGCGGTGATGTTGAGTTGCGCCAGATCCGTGGCGCATTGGGCGGTGGCCTGCGCCTGCACGCCGCCGGGCCGGAAGCCGCTCGCCGCCGTCGCGTACACGAGATTGTCATCCGTCGCCTGCCAGGAAAGGGTCAGCTTCGGAGTGACCGGCCGCTCCTTCACGTTGCCCGTGACCGGCACGCCCGGCGTATTGGGCAAACCGTTCGGGTTTCCGGTGAACGGGGCCGCCACGAGCAAGCCATACGTGTACTGGCTGAAGCGCAGCGTTTCCTCCGACCACCGAACGCCCGCGGTGAGCTTGAATGAGTCGGTGAAGTTGAAGTTCGCTTCCCCGAACACGGCCGAGCGCCGCTCGTGAATCTGCTGATTCGTCGCGGTCTGCAGGTTCGTTGCGATCTCCGCAGCGGAATGCAGCGGCGAGATGCCGAGCTGGGTGTGGCCGAGCAGTGCAAGCTGCAGTGCTGAGCGATCCTGCGCCGCTTCGTTGTGTGATTCGGTGTTGGCGTTCTGGTAGTAGGCACCTGCAACCCAGCTGAAGCGCCCGTCACCCGGCGCGGAAGACACTCGCACTTCCTGTGTGAGCGCATGCCGGCGAGCGGTGTAGAAGTAGGCGCTGCTGTAAGGCGTCTCCAGGTCGAAGATGAAGGGCGACTGCGCGAACGGGTTGTACCCGCCGCCCACCGTCACCGTGGTGTTCTGCGGCTCCTGGAGCGTGAGATCGCCGTTGCCGGCGCCGGCATCGCGCATCCACGACGTGATGGACTTGATCTGCAGTCCCGCCGCGTCGAAATCCGCAGTCAGGCTGCCGAGCGAGATGCGCGAGGTGCGCGGCGCGGCGGCCGGCTCGATCTCGCCGGTGTAGCCGAGCCCGACAGCTGTGTTGGAGAACGAGGTGTACCGCCCCACATTGATCGGCCCGTAGGTGTGCGCCGGATGGATGAACACCGTCTGGCCGACGTAGCCCGGTACGTTCGTATAACACTGCAGCTTGCCGGTGATCGGGCAGGCAATCGGGCTGTTCGGCGTGTACCCCGCAGGCAGCATGCCGCGCTGGGTGAGCGGCAGGCCCGTCAGCGTGCCGGTCGGCGAGATCGGCGAGTTCGTGCCGGGACCCGAGAGCACCGTGCCGATCGCCGGCGTCGTGTACTCCGGAATGTCGTTGTGGACGGTGTCGAGATCGTTTTTGCGATCCCAGGCGTAATAGAAGGAGGGCGTCAGGCTCAGGCTGTCCGTCACGCGCCAGCGCAGTGCGCCCTTGAACGCCTTCTGATCCTGGGAGTTCGTGTCTTCGTCGACGGTCTGGCCGGTGCGCCAGTCGACGTGATCGACCCATCCGCCGATGCGCCGGCCCCACACGCTCACGCGAAAGCCGAGCTTGTCCTGGATGATCGGGCCACCGACGGCCACGCCCAGCTCGCCACCGATGTCCCCGTCCTGGATGGAGTTGAACTCCGCGCGGGCGTAGCTCGAATACTGGGTCAGGCTGGGGTCGGGCGTGATGTAGCGGATGGTGCCGCCTTCGGAGGAAGAGCCGTAGAGCGTGCCCTGCGGGCCCTTCAGCACCTCGATGCGCTCGAGATCGAAGAGGAGCGGCAGGAACGTGCCGCCGCCGGTCACGAGGCCGCCAAGCGTGCGCGCCTGCAGTGGCGATTCATCCAGGTACACGCCGGTGGTCGCCGCGTTGTTGCCCTGGATGCCGCGAATGGAAATCGGTGGACCGTTGCCGCCGTTAAAGCCAATACGCAAAGATGGAACGATGCGTTGTAGATCCTGAGACGTCTTGATGCCAAGCTCGTCGAGCGACTTCTGCGTCTGGGCGACGATGCTCATCGGCACTCGACTGATCGCGGTTTCACCCAGCCGATTGGCCGTGACGACCACCTCATCGAGCGTGAGCTCACCCGCGGATTGATCTTGTGCCGAAGCGGTAAACGCCGCGCCGAGTGCGGCCGTGGACAGAACGAAGCGCGCAACAATCCTCACGTTCATAACCCCCTATTGATCCTGCGCTGGAATTCTTCTTATCTCGGCATTGTCGCACGGGGAGTGTTGCTATGGATGGAAAGCAGGATTCCGCTGCGGATGGGCGGAGTGATCGCAACACGATGCTACGATGATCGAATGAAAAGACCCGGTGCGTGGGCACACGTTGTCTCGTCGGCGATCGTTCTGCTTGCCAACGCAACTCTCTCTTCCGCTCAAGACAAGACTTCTTCGCCGGCGCCTGCTCCTCAACGCCCCGGCTTGAGTCAGGACGCGATCGACAATCTCTCGCACAAGCATCCCGGCTACTACGGGGCGCTCGCGCCACAGAATCTCTCGAAGCCGCGGCCCAGGGCGCCGTTCGACCTCACGGGCACCTGGTTCATCGATCTGCGCCGCGCGTTCAGCGACTTCAAGTTCGGCCCACCGTATCCGCAGTTCCTGGAAGCGGGCCGGCAGGCGCTGAAGGAAGCCGAGGAAGCGCGCAAGGCCGGCAGGCCTTATCGCGACAGCATCGGGCAGTGCTATCCGGCCGGCATGCCGATGATCATGACGCGCGTGTGGCCCATCAACATGATGCAGGCGCCGACCGCCATCTTCATGATGTTCGGCTTCACGAACAGCCTGCGCATCATCTATCTCGACGGCCGCCAGCACACCGACCCGGACATCGCGACGCCCACCTACAACGGTGAGTCCATCGGACACTGGGAGAAGGACGCGCTCGTGGTCCACACGAAGTACTTCGAGACGAATCAGCACTGGATCGATGACGGCATTCCGGTGAGCGACGAGTTCGAGATGGTCGAGCGCATCCAGCTGCTCGATGAGGGGAAGACTTTGCAGATCGAGTACACGATGACCGATCCCAGGAACTGGAAGGGCGAATGGAAGAACACCAGGCGCTGGCTGCGCGTGGACTACAGCGACATCTCCGAAGTCGAGTGCCTGCCGAACCTGAACAAGGATCTGCCGAGCACCGATACGGCGGCGGGCAAGTGATGCGCACCCTGAAAACATTGCTGCTGGCCGCGTGTCTTCTCGGCGCGCCCGCGTTCGCGCATCACTCCTTCGCGATGTTCGACCAGAAGAAGGAGGTGACGCTCAAGGGCGTGGTGCGGGAGTTCCAGTGGACCAATCCCCATGCCTTCATTCACATCGAAGTGCCGAACGAGGCGGGCGGCAAGGATCTGTGGCAGGTCGAGCTCAACAGCCCCAACAACCTCACCCGCCAGGGCTGGCGCTCGACGAGCGTCAAGGTGGGAGACGAGGTGACGCTGGTGCTCAACCCGCTGCGCGATGGGAGCAAGGGCGGTCTCTTCGTCTCCGTGACGCTGCCCGGTGGCAAGGTGCTCGGCGACCCGACGCGCCGGGGCGACGGGCCCATCAACGTGCCGAAGCTATAGGCCGTGGGGAGCGCGCACGTGAGATCCACATCGCTCTGGATGGCGTTTTGTTTGTCGCTGGTGCTGCTTGGCGCCGCCCGGTCGGGCTCGGCCCACCATTCCGGGGCCATGTTCGACCGGACCCGGGTGATCGACATCACCGGCGTGGTGAAGGAGTTTCTCTGGACCAATCCCCACTCGTCTTTCAAGGTGGAAGTGCCGGGCGTCGATGGCGGCGCGGCGCAGCTGTGGTTCATCGAGATGAATGCCACGTCGAATCTCGTTCACGATGGCTGGAAGAAGACCACGATCAAGCCCGGAGACCAGGTCACCGTCACCATCAACCCGCTGCGGGACGGCCGGCCGGGCGGGTGGTTCCTCGCCATCACCTTGCCGAACGGTGCAAAGCTCGGAACGGTGCCGTCGGCACCGGCCGAGGGGGCCGCCCCATGAGGGCGGGATCGGGCAACCGCGGCGTGCCCGCGGTAAAGTGGATCCTCCCCGTCATCGCCATGCTTGTCGGCTTCGTCGTTTCCACCGGTTTTGCCGCGGAGACGAAAGGCCGTTACGCCGCGCTCGATGCCCTGCCGGACTGGGGCGGCGCCTGGTTCGCGAACTTCTCGCCCGGGGCGGCGCCCGCCACGCCACCCAAACTGAAGGGCCCGTATCTCGCGGCCTATGAAAAGTGGCGCCAGGCGGTGAGGGCGAAGGACGGGCTCGTGCCCGCATCGCAATCGAACTGCCTGCCGCCCGGCATGCCCTCGATCATGGCCGTGCCCCAGTACCCCATCGAGTTCATCTTCACGCCCGGCCGGGTGATCGTTCACCACGAAGCCTGGATGCAATGGCGAAACATCTATACCGATGGGCGCAGGCACGCCGAAGATCCGGACCCGACGTTCCAGGGCGACTCCATCGGCCACTGGGAAGGGCAGACGCTCGTGATCGAGACCGTCGCCACCAAGGCGCACCTGGGTCTCACCTCCGCCACGCGCGGGCCGGTGCCCGCCCACAGCCCGAAGCTGCGCATCCTGGAGCGCATCCATCTCGACCCGAAGGACCCGGACACCCTGGTGGATGAGATCCGGCTCGAGGACCCCGACGCCCTCGCGGAGCCTTACCGCCAGACCCTCACCTACAAGCGTGACCGGACCCAGAAGCTCCTGGAGTTCGTGTGCGCGGAAAACGACCGAAATCCGGTCGATGCGAGCGGCAATACGACCTTCACGCACGAGTGACGTACCATCGGGCCTTTCCGGGCGCAGGGCGGGGGGGCGCGGCCGATGGAAATCATCCAGCTGAAGATCGTCAAGGAGATCTATTCCGCGCGTAGCCTGACCAAGGCCAGCATGCGGCTGGGTAAAGCGCCCTCCATCGTCAGCCGCCACCTGACGGCGTTCGAGAAGGAGTGCGGCGGGCGAATCTTCCATCGCACCGGCCGCGGCGTGCAGCTCACCGAGCTCGGCGAGCGCATCCTGCCGCAGATCGACTCGATCATTCAGACGCTGGAGCGCATGGTCGACAGCGGCAAGACGCCCTCCAGCGCCATCTCCGGCAACGTTCGCGTGACGGTGACGCCCGCGATCTGCGAATGCCTCCTGCCCGCGCTGTACGCCAGCATCCAGCAGGATTACCCGCTCATTCGGCTGCAGTTCTTCGAGGGCTACAGCAGCCAGATCGATGATGCGCTGGAGCGGGGCGAAACCGACGTCGCCGTGTTCCTGCGCAATGGCGTGTCGGCGGGCGCGAACCACGAGGCCATCTGCCAGTACGACACTTATCTCATCAGCCTCCCGGGCACACGGCTGCCCGGGGCTGCCGTGGTGGGAAGGCAGGAGATCCTGTTCTCCGATCTCGAGGGTCTGCCGCTGTTGCTGCCGTCGGAGCCGAGTTTCGCGCGGCATGCCCTCGCGGCCCTGGCGGAGAGTCGCGGCATCTCGCTGTCCATTGCGGCCGAGGTGAACTCGCTCCTCACCATGCAGGCCCTGTTCGACGCGGATGCCGGCTACCTCATCGCGGCGGTCGGCTGCGGCCGGGCGGCGGAGACGGGGCAGCTCGGTCGGGACATCCGGATGGGCCGCATCAAGGCGGCGCGCATTCGCGACCCGGATGTGAAACGCACCCTCGTGGTTGCTACAGCATCGAGCGTCAGCAGTCGGGTGGAAGCGGTGCGCAAGGCCGCGGTCCGTGTCCTGCGAAAGGCCGTTCAGGGCCGCGGGCATGAGCCCGTTCGGACCTTCGGCACCTGAGCGCGCCGGCCACGCCGGGCGATGAGCGTGAGTGAGGCGCCGCTCAGCACGCGCTTGAAATCTTCACTCACGTCGCAATGACGGGCATTCTGGACTCGGTATTGAATTGGGCGCGCGGCTTCGGTGGGCGGCACGCGCCGACAGGCAGCCCACGGCAACTGAAGGAGGTGATCCAAGTGGCTCATACAAACGTTGGATCGATCGCGCCTCGTGGGCGCCTGGTGAGTGGCGAGGTCCGTCTCTGATCGGGACCTCGTGCTGGCGAGGACGCCACAGAGGATGCGCGCAGGCTCATTGTCACGCGCGCGATCGGGTCCAACGGATGGACGCTCCGATGCAGTTGCTGTGCGGATGACCTTGGTCCGCCCCCAATGATGCTCGAGCAGGAACGGCGGGGTCCGCAGGGGCTCCGCCGTTTTCTTTTGGGCGCCGCGCCAGGCGACCCGCCTCGACCCTGGCGTATCCTTTTCGATTCAGGTGTTTCGCGTTGGTGGTGCTGGTACTAATTGCGCCGCGTGTAACAAATTGGGGGCCAATTTGGACGCGTGACCTTCTCGGGGGTTTCATTGCATGACGCGCGTGACATGATCGCGCGCCCTCGCTGGCACGCAGGTTTGCCAGCTGGGCTGTACAGCAACGTTTTTCGGGGGGGTTAATCATCATGGTTTCGGAACATTCCGCCCTTTTGCGGGGGCGTCGTCTCGGCGTGCCTTCGTGCTCCATCGCCGCGGCCGTCGCGGCCATCCTCGCCGGCGCGCACATGCAGCCGGCGCTCGCGCAGGAGGCGGCCGCCGCGGACGAAGGGCTGACCGAGGTCGTCGTCACCGGCTCGCGCATCGTGCGACGTGACTACAACTCGGACAGTCCCATCGTGACGCTATCGAGCGACGCGCTCTCGAACACCTCCGAAATCGGAGTCGAGCAGTCGCTCAACAAGATGCCGCAGTTCGTGCCGGGCCAGAACCAGTTCAGCGACGCGGGCTCCATCACCGTGACGCCGCGCCAGAGCCCGGGTATCGCCACCGCGAACCTGCGCGGTCTCGGCGCGAACCGCACACTGGTGCTGCTCGACGGCCGACGCACGCAGCCGGCGAACGCGAGCATGGTCGTCGACCTGAACACGATCCCGTCCGCGGCGATCGACAACATCGAGATCATCACCGGCGGCGCAGGCTCCACCTACGGCGCCGATGCCGTGGCCGGTGTCGTCAACTTCAAGCTGAAGCGCAACTTCCAGGGCGTGACCACCGACGTGCAGTTCGGCACCACCGAGCGCGGCGATGGCGAGCAGACCTCGGTCAGTGCGCTGCTCGGCTCCAACTTCGCCGACGGTCGTGGCAATGCCATGATCGGCCTCACCTATGCCCGTCGCGAGGACGTGATTCGCGAGGATGTGCCGTTCTTCGAGCGCGCGTTGTCGGACCCGAATCTCGCTGCCGCGCAGTTCCTCAACTTCCCGGGCTTCGTCAGGGGCATCCCCGGCAACATCACCGGCTCGCCGGCGGGTGGCGGGCCGTCGCAGGCTGCGATGAACGCGGTCTTCGGCGCGAAGGGCTACGCGCCGGGCGACGTCTCCGCCAACAGCGCGATCTATTTCAACCAGGCGGCGACCACGGATGCCGCGACGGTGTTTGCCCTGGGGCAGGGCCTTGTCTCCGGCCAACTCTCTCCCGGCTACCTGGGCGGGCTCTATCCCGATGCGAAGTATGTTGTCTCTAACTTCAACACCGGCGCCCGCACGCTGACGACGAACAACACCGGGGGCACCCTGCAGGTGCCGCTCACCCGTTACTCGCTGTTCACCAACGCGCACTACTCGTTCAACGACAACGCTGAAGCGTATGTCCAGGCGAGTTTCCAGGAGAACAAGACCGCCACGCGATTCGGCGACTATGTGCCGGCCGGCAACCAGTGGGGCGTGACCATTCCCTACGGCGACGGCCTCTACGCGCCCTCGCTCAATGGGGACGGCTCGACCAATGCCGCGTACCTGGCAGGCGGAGCCTATGGGCTCAATTGTCCTGCGATGGGGGGTTGCACGAACTCGCAGGCATTCCCGGTGCCCCCCGAGCTCGCCCAGCTGCTCGACAGCCGTACCACCGGCGCGGGCAAGAACGAGAACTGGACGCTGAATTACAACCTGCTCTACATGCCCCGGCGCGGCCTGAAGAACACGCAGGAAACGTATGAGCTGCTGGCAGGCCTGCGCGGCAGCCTCGGCATCAAGGACTGGACCTACGACTTCTTCATGACCCGCGGCGACACCACGGTGGCCACGGAATACCTCGGCTTCGTGGACGCGGCGTCCTACCAGGCGCTGATCAACCTGCCGAACTATGGCCGCGGCCAGGACTTCAACAACGGCCGTCTCGGCGTGCTCGCCCATTGCACGAGCGGTCTCAACCCGTTCGTGAACACGGGCGTGTCGCAGGACTGCGTCAACATCATCGACTCGGACGCGAAGCTCACCTCGCAGCTCGAGCAGCAGCAGTACGAGCTCGACGTGCAGGGCGGACTCTTCGACGTGCCGGCCGGCAACGTGCGTTTCGCGGCGGGCTTGGACTATCGCAAGGACGATTACCAGTACCTGCCGGACCATGGCATGAAGACGACCAACATCGTCTCGGTCGTCTCGGGTCAGTTCGATACCACGGAGACGCGCGGCTCGATCGCGGTCAAGGAAATCTACGGTGAGTTGCTCGCGCCGGTGCTGAAAGACGTGCCGTTCGCGAAGACCCTCGAGCTGAACGCCGGCTATCGTTATTCCGACTACGACATCAACGCCGGCAGCGACTCCACCTGGAAGCTCACGGCGAACTGGGACGTCAACGACTTCGTCAAGTTCCGCGGCGGACGGCAGATCGCCAACCGCGCGCCGAACATCGCGGAGCTGTACTCGCCGGCCGTGTTCGAGATCGCGACCTGGACCGACCACGATCCCTGCTCGAACCTGACGCGCGCCACCTACGGCAACGTGGCCTCGAACCCCGATCGGGCGAAAGTGAACGCGCTGTGCTCGCAGCTGCCCGGCGTCGATGGCAAGCCGAACGGCTACACCGGATTCACGCCCGGCTACGTGGGCCAGAACGCGGTGTACTTCCCGCTCGGCCGCGACCTGACCCAGGGCAACGTCGATCTCGACTCCGAGAAGGCGAAGACGTGGACCGCCGGTGTGGTGCTGCGCTCGCCGTTCGAATCCGACGCGCTGAAGGACCTCATGCTGTCGGTCGACTGGTACAGCATCAAGGTGGAAGGCGCGATCTCGACGGCCACCACGTCTTACGTGTACCAGGAGTGCTTCAACGCGTTCGGCACGAACCCGACCTACGATCCGAACAACTCGTTCTGCCAGCGCATCATCCGCGACGGTCTCAACGGCAACTGGCTCGCCACCCAGGCGCAGTTCGTGAACCTGTCGAGCGTGAACACGTCCGGTATCGACTCGACGTTCGACTACCGCATCCGCACGCCGTTCTTCGGCGGTCGCACGGGCGCGGTCTCGCTGAACATCAACGCGAGCTGGCTGCTGAGCTACGACGTGCAGGTGGCCTCGAGTCTGCCGAGCTTCAGCTACAAGGACTCGATCGGCTCGCAGTACGGCGCGCAGTTCAAGTACAAGACGATCACCAACCTCGGCTACTCGGTCGGGGCGGCGTCGGTGAACCTGTCCTGGCGTCATCTGCCGAAGGTGCGCCACTTCTCGCGTGTGACCAATCCGCTGTCGACCACCTCATCGACGAGCTCCTATGAGCTCTTCGGGCTCACGGGCCGCTGGTCTGTGAACGACACCTGGTCGCTGCGCGCGGGCGTGGACAACCTGTTCGATCGGCAACCCCTGCTCGTCGGCGCGAACTGGGTTCCGACCGCATCGGGCAGCGGTGTGACCTCGGCGGTGGGCACGACGGATACCAGCAACTACGACATCATCGGTCGCCGGTACTACGTGGGCTTCCAGGCGAAGTTCTGATCCGTATCGCCAGGATGGCGCGACGAGGGCGGGGGTCGCGAGACCTCCGCCCTCTTTATATTCAGCGATTGCGCACGCAGCGGTAGGTGAGGTGGGTGCTGGTGACGCTGCAGCGGTAGCCGCCCATCGAGCCCTTGCGAATCGTCATGTGATCGCCCACCACCGGAGGCTGGGGCATCTCGACGCTTTCGGTCTGAAGCCACACGGCGCCCTCTTTGGTCGTGACGAAGAGCCGGCCGTTCGCGGCCTTTGCGACCGCGGTGAGCTCGACTTCGAGCCGGTCCGGGTCGGCGGGAAGTGCGGGCGCAGAGGCGGTGGGCCTCGCCTGCGCGGCGCTCGCTCGGCCAGCGGCCGGCGCAGTGCTCGAACCTGCAGCGCTCGATGAGGCCGCGGTGCTCGGTGAGAGCGCAGCGCTAGATGAGGCCGCGGTGCTCGGTGCGGGCGCAGTGATAGATGAGGCCGCGGTGCTCGGTGAAGGCGCTGCGCTCGATGAGCCGCCGGCCTTCGATGAAGGCGCGGCGTTGGCAGAAGCCGCCGCGGCGGGCGCGGGTCGCGAAGGCGTTGTCGCACGCGCCGGTTTGTCCTCCAGGCCAAACGCCTTGCGCTGTTGTCTCGCGTGCATCTCTTCCGTGAGCAGGCCGGCTTCGCGCAGCACGCGGTCGAGGCAGGTGTGTCGCGCGCGTTCGGTGTCCTCTTGCGCACAGCGCGTGATCGATGACCACCCTTGTTCGGCGTTCATCGTGCCCGGCGCCTCGGCCGCCGTGGCAGCAGCGCTCGTCAGACAAAGCAGCGTGGCCGCAATGGTCGTCAGCGTGAACAGCCGGGCCATCGCGGCCGGCGCGAGCAATCGGTTTGGCATGTTGAAGTCCCCCCGCCGCGAGTGTGCAACGGCCAATGCACCGCTGCCAGCCCTCTCGCACTCAGCGCATCGGCCGATCGCGGATGAATTGCGTGACGATCCATTTCTCGCCGCGCGTGGTGGGCCTGCCCGCGTGCACCATCCGCATGTCGGGCGAGAGGTCGGGCAGGGCGTTCACGAAATAGATGCCGCCGCCGCGCCGCCCCTTGTACTCGAACCCGAGCCGCGGAAAGGCCGTCTCGCCCCCCTCGTAGTCATCGTTCAGGTAAACGATGAACGTGATGAGGCGCTGCCCGTTGCGCGCGATCTCGTCGGCGTAGTCGTCGGTGATTGCCGGATCGACGAAATCGTAGTGATCGCGAATTTCCTCACCCGGCGCGTAGTGCAGGATCGACGGCGCTTCCATGCAGCGCTCCGACAGTCCGCACGCGGCGGACATGCGGGCCTGCAGAAGCACGTGCACGACCTCCACCGAATCCAGGCCGAAGACGGCTACCGTGTTGCTGCGGTGGGCGACCACGATCTCCTGCCGATGGGCGGCATCGTAGACACGCGCGCGCTCGAGCCGGCCACCGGTGAACGAGATGAGCAGCTCGCACACTTCCGGCCGCACGAGATCCTCGAAAGTGCTCACGCGCGGCACGTCGCTGCGAATCGTCGGAGCGGGGCACTGGTGCCAGTCGGCGTGGCGCACGGCGCCGGCAACCGCGGCCCAATCGGCCTTCTCGGGCTCGGCGGCGGATTGCGCGGCGAGCGCTCGGTCATCACAGAGTGCGAAGAGCTGGCGCTGCGCCGGCTCCCAGCCAGCGTGCGCGGCGCGCGCGAGCCACGCGAGGGCGAGCGTCCAGTTCGGCGGCGTTCGCACCCCTAGTGCGATCAAGCCGGCGGCACGCGCCGCCGCTTCCGGCAGGCCTGCGTCGCAGGCTTCGCCGAGGAACTGCAACCCCGCACTGGGCAGAAGTGGCGCGCGATCGCCGGTGAGCAGTCGCATCCCAAGCGCGCGAGCGCTTGCGGCGTCGCCTGCGCGTGTTCCGCGGGCCAATTCGTCGATGGCCGCGCTCGAGTTATTGGCCGCATCGAGCTCGAGCGCGCGTTGTACCCAGTCGCTGGTAATCATTTCCTGCAGCATAGCAGGGCGTGCCACGCCTTGATCGTGACTTAGACAATTCCTCAGTGACGGGGCCGATATTTCTAATGGTCCTAACGAACGTTCTGGATTACAAATGTAGGCGGTCATCGGCCCGCCCAGGGGAGATAAAGAGGAGTCGAAGAAATGATCTCGAGTGAAAGCCCGGTCAGTCGTGAATACACGCCGTTCTATCCCGCCCGCGCGCCCTTCGGCGTGCAGCAACGGCGCATCCTGTGCGCGAACGATCTTTCGACGCATGCGGAGCGCGCGGTGAAGGCGGCCGCCGTGCTGGCCAACCGGCTCGGCGCGCAGCTCACCGTCCTGCACGTGATTCCGGCTCACAAGACGGAGCGCTCGGTGGACGCCGCGCATGAGCGGTTGCTCACGCACCTGACCACCTCGGGATTGAGCCTCGATTCGACCCCCGTGCTCGCGGTTCGCGAAGGCGACGTGGCCAAGGCCATCGCGCAAGTCGCCAAGGAAAGTGCCGCGGATCTCATCGTGATGGGCACGCAGCGCAAGCGGGCGCTCGCGCCAGTGCTCGGCACCACGGCCGAGCGCGTCATCGCCCTCACGCAAAGCTC
>JBDZVF010000391.1:0-6034 GCA_040255575.1 Pseudomonadota bacterium
CTCACGGGGATCGACTTCGCCCCGAGCCCGAATTACTTCGAATCCCTCTCCACGCAGGATGCGGCGGTGGAGCTCTCGGGGCAGCTGAAGACGCTTGCCGTCAGCCTCATGAAGATCGCGAACGATCTGCGCTGGATGAACAGCGGCCCGCTCGCGGGCCTGGGTGAGATCGCGCTGCCGGCCCTGCAGCCGGGCAGCAGCATCATGCCGGGCAAGGTGAATCCCGTGATTCCGGAAGCGGCCGCGATGGTGGCCGCGCAGGTGATCGGCAACGACGCGACGATCACGGTGGCCGGGCAGGCGGGCAACTTCCAGCTCAACGTGATGCTGCCGGTGATCGCGCACAACCTGCTGGAGAGCATCCGGCTCCTGGCGAGCGCCTATCGCGTGCTCGGCAAGGATGCGATCGCGGGATTCAAGGTGAACCAGGCGCGGCTCGCCGAAGCGCTCGATCGCAACCCGATCCTGGTGACCGCGCTCAACTCGGTCATCGGCTATGACAAGGGCGCCGCCATCGCGAAGCAGGCTTACAAGGAAGGCAAGCCGATTCGCGAAGTCGCGGCGCAGATGACCGATCTGCCGAAGGAGGAGCTTGCGCGGCTGCTCGATCCGGCGGATCTCACTCGCGGCGGCATCAAAGGTGGCACGAGCGGCGGTGGCTGACAGCGTCGACTGGCGCACACGCATTCGCGAATGCCTTGCCGGCACGCACCCGCTTCACGACCGGGAGCACTGGCTCGTGCCGGGGCGCGCGGCTGACGAGAGTCGCGAGTTCCTGCAGCACTTTTCGACCTCTCCGGTGCCGGCCGCCGTGCTGGTGCCGCTGATCGAGCGCGAGAACGATCTCACCGTGCTGCTGACCCACCGGGCCACGCAGCTCAAGAATCACGCCGGGCAGATCAGTTTCCCCGGCGGGCGTATCGAGCTGAGCGACGACGGGCCGCGTGAAGCGGCCCTTCGTGAGGCACGCGAGGAGATCGGGCTCGATCCCCGCTTCGTCAATGTCGCCGGCTATCTGCCGGACCACGTGATCGTCAGCGGTTTTCTCGTGACGCCGGTGGTGGCGTTCGTGCAGCCGGGATTCGAGCTGATGCTCGACGCCGCCGAAGTCGAGAGCACCTTCGAAGTGCCCGTGAGCTTCCTGTTCGATCCCCGCAACCATCACACCCGCCGCCGCCGCATCGGCACGAGCAATCAGGAGATCGAAGTCATCGACATTCCCTTCGGTGAGCACGACATCTGGGGAGCGACCGCCGGCATGATCTTCACGCTCTATCGCCTGTGCATGGGGGAACGCCGCAATGGCTGATGACTCGAGCCCGATCGAGCGCCTGCGCGGCGTCATGGCCCGCCTCAGAAATCCCGAGAGCGGCTGCCCGTGGGATATCGAGCAGACGTTCGCGACCATCGCGCCGTACACCATCGAAGAGGCTTACGAAGTCGCAGACGCCATCGAGTCCGGCGATCCGCAACAGATTCGGGATGAGCTCGGTGACCTGCTGTTCCAGGTCATCTTCCACGCTCGCATGGCAGAAGAGCGGGGCTGGTTCGACTTCGACGCCGTGGCCACCGCGATTCACGACAAGCTCGTGCGCCGCCATCCGCACGTTTTCGCGGGCGCCGGGTTCGACAAGGCGAATTGGGAAGACCAGAAAGCGCAGGAGCGCGCGGCATCCGCCCAAAGGCGCGGAGGCGCACCCAGCCTTCTCGATGACATCCCTCGTGCACTGCCCGCACTCTCCCGGGCGCGCAAGCTCGGAAAGCGCGCCTCGCGCGTGGGCTTCGACTGGCCGGACGTCGCGGGCATCCGTGAGAAATTGAACGAAGAAATCGCGGAGCTCGATGCGGAAGTGGCGGCCGGTCGCACCGGGGCGGCGGCCGAAGAGCTCGGCGATGCGCTCTTCACGCTCGTGAATCTCGGTCGCAAGCTCGATATCGACGCCGAGGAAGCGCTGCGCGCGGCGAATGCAAAGTTCACCAAACGCTTCAAGCACATGGAGCAGCTATGTACAGAGCGCGGCCTGTCGCTCGAGGCGCTCTCGCCGGCCGAGTGGGACGCACTGTGGGTGGAGTCGAAAGCCGCCGCCAAGGTGTGAGCTGCATCTCGATCGCGTCTGTTCAGAAATCGTTCATTCAGGCCCTTCTATCGTGCCGCCCCACGCCGGACCGCATCGGACCCCGGCGATGCTCGAGGAGGGCGATATGTTGACCAAAGTAGTAACCGGACTCGTCTCTTCCGGCTTGCTGCTGACCGCGCAGGCCGCGTTCGCGGACCACGGCAATCATTATGGCCAGTACAAGTGGCGAAATGCTCCGGCGGCATCCGACTATGCCTACGCTCGCGTCGTTGACGTCGACCCTATCGTGCAGCGGGTGCGCATCAGCGAGCCGCGCCGCGAGTGCTGGACCGAAACCCGCTATGAAGATGTGAGCTATACCGAACGCGTGGGCCCGCCCGCCAAGGCGAACCCCGGCGCGATGATCCTCGGCGGCATCATTGGTGCCGCGCTGGGTAACCAGATCGGCCACGGCGACGGCCGTCGCGCGGCCACGGTGGCAGGTGCCGTCATCGGTACCGCGATCGGTCACGATGCCTCGACCCGGCGCGGCCAGGACACGCGAGTGGTGACCGAAAGCCGTCCTTACGACACGCAGCGCTGCGAGGTGCGTTACGACGAGCGGGTCGAAGAGCGCATCGACGGCTACCGCGTGACCTACGAGTACAACGGCATCCGTCAGACGACCCAGCTTCCGTACGACCCGGGTGATCGCATCCGCGTACGGGTCGATGTCCGGCCGGAAGGCTGAGCGGACTGTCATCGAACGCACATCACACACACCGCGGGCAGGAAAATCCTGCCCGCGTCGTTTTACCCCCACGGGGATTGAGATAGGCTTCGCAGCGACATGACAACGCCGCGACACACCCGCTCTCTGCTCATGGCGCTCGCGCTGGCCGCCTTTTCGGCGCATGCCGCAGACCACGAGACCACGACCCGGCAAACGGGCGAGCGACGCATCGTCATCGCCGACTCCGGCATGTCGCTGGACCAGGCGGTTTCCATGGTGGAGAAGCGGTACAAGGCACGGGTCGTGCGCACCGAGACGCGGCAGGAAGGCAACCGCAAGATCTACGTGCTGCGGCTCCTCAACGATGCAGGGCGCGTCTGGACGGTCAGAGTGGATGCCGCCAGCGGGTCCATCAGCTGACGGGGTTTTTTCTTTCGTGCGTATTCTGGTTGTGGAAGACGAAGCGGGCATCCGGGAAAGCCTGCGCGAGGATCTTGCGCGCGTGGGCTTCAACGTCGACCTGGCGGCGGACGGCGAAGAGGGTCTCTTCGCCGGCACGCAATATCCGGTGGACGTCGCCATCATCGATCTGGGGCTGCCGAAGATGTCTGGGCTCGAGCTCATCCGGCGGCTGCGTGAGAAGAGCAAGACCTTTCCCATCCTGATCCTGACCGCGCGCGATCGATGGCAGGACAAGGTCGAAGGCCTCGAAGCTGGTGCCGACGACTACGTCGCCAAGCCATTCCACTTCGAAGAGGTGCACGCGCGAGTGCTGGCGCTCTTGCGCCGCTCGGGCGGGTGGGCCACGGCAGAGCTCGTTTGCGGCCCCATTGCGCTCGACACGCGCCGGCAGACCGTGCGCGTGAACGACAAGGCGGTCGACCTCACGACGTATGAGTACCGCCTGCTCGAACACTTCATGCTGCGCGCAGGTCAGGTGCTCACGCGCACTGAGCTGAGCGAGCGCATGTACGAAGAGGAGGTGGAGCGCGACAGCAACAACATCGACGTCTTCATGACCCGCCTGCGCCGCAAGCTCGATCCAAAGGATGAGCTCAAGCCCTTCGAGACGATCCGCGGCCGCGGCTGGCGCTTCGCGATTCCGCGCACCACAGCCTCCGAATAACGCCGCGCCGTGCACTCACTCAGCCGGCGCCTGCTCCTGTCCCTGTTCGTTCCGCTCGTCGCGTTCTTCGGCGTGACGATGGTGGTGCTGGATGCGAGTTTTCGCGACGTCGCGCAACGGTCCCTGCGCGACTCGCTGGACGCGCAGATTGTCGCGCTGATCGCGGCCGCCGAGCGGCAACCGGACGGCAGCTTCGAGCCGCAGCCGCGATCGCCCGGGCTCGAGACGCGGCTGTCGACACCGGGCTCCGGTCTTTACGCACAGATTCAATCCACCGAGCCAGGAGATGTGCCCTGGCGCTCGGACTCGGCTGCCGGCACGTTCATCGATTTCGGTCCCCCGGTTCCGGCAGGCGAGAACCGCTACTTTTCCTCACGGGCGCAGGGTGGCACCTCTCTGGAGATCGCGAGCCGCGGCATCTCATTCGAGGACGAGGCTCACGTGCGACGCAGTCTCACTTTCAGTGTCGCGTCGAGTCTCGATCGTTACAACGAACAGCTCTGGCGCTTTCGCCGGGAGCTCTTCAGCGGCTTTTTCGTGCTGACACTCGTGCTGCTCGCGACCCTCGGATTCGTGTTGCGATGGGTGCTGTCGCCGGTGCGCAGGCTCGAAAAGGAGATCACCGCGGTCGAGGCGGGGACGCGCGAATCGCTGGGCGGCGGCTATCCCCGCGAGCTGAGTGGTGTTGCGACCAATCTCAACACGCTGCTCATCGGTGAGCGCAACCGGCTGGCGCGCTATCGCGATTCACTGGGAAATCTCGCGCACGGCTTGAAGACGCCGCTCGCCATCATGCGCACGACGATGGACGACCTGCCGCCGGAGCAGGCGCGCGTGATCGGCAGCGAGGTCGATCGCATGACGGCGATCGTCGACCATCAGCTGAAACGCGCGGCCTCGGGCGGCGCGCTGCTCGGCCAGGCGCCGCTCGAAATCGAGCCGCTGCTCGTCGATCTGCGTGCGGCGATGATGCAGGTGTACATGCGCAAGGACCTGTCGATCTCACTCACGGTGCAGCCGAACGCGCAGTTCGTCGGCGATCCCGGCGACATCACCGAGCTGCTCGGCAACGTCATCGACAACGCGTGCAAGTGGTGCAAGGAGCGGGTGAAGGTGGATGTGACGCTGGATGCCGCCGCGGGGCCCAAACAGCGCCTGCGCATCGATATCGAGGACGACGGCCCGGGCATTTCGGAGGGCAATCGCGCCCGCGTGCTCGAGCGCGGTGTGCGCGCCGATGAAAAGGTGCCGGGCCACGGTCTCGGGCTCGCGATGGTTCGGGAAACGGTGGACCTCTACGGAGGCCGTCTCGCGATCGAACAATCCACGCTCGGCGGTGCACGCATTTCGCTTTCCTTGCCGGGGCGTTAAGGGTTTCCTGCCGGCGCGGCTCTTTGCCGTGCCCCCCGGGCTGTGTAGCATCGCCGCCCTATGCGATCTCCCGTGACCACTCCGTGGCATCCGGCCGCCTGGCAGGCTCGTCCCGCCCAGCAGCAACCGAAGTACAAGAACCCGGCGCACCTCGAGCACGTGGTAGCGCAGCTGTCGAAACTGCCGCCGATCGTCGTGTCGTGGGAGATCGACGCGCTCACGGCACGGCTCGCGGCGGCCCAGCGCGGCCAGGCCTTCCTGCTCCAGGGCGGCGATTGCGCGGAAACCTTCGCCGAGTGCGAGTCGGACCTGATCGCCAAGAAGCTGAAGATCCTGCTGCAGATGAGTCTCGTGCTGCTGCACGGTCTCAAGAAGCCGATCATTCGCGTGGGCCGCATGGCAGGGCAGTACGCGAAGCCGCGTTCCGCCGACACCGAAACGAGGAATGGCGTGACGCTGCCGAGCTTCCGCGGCGATCTCGTCAATCACCCCGAGTTCACGGCCGAGGCGCGCGAGCCCGATCCGAACCTGCTGCTGCGCGGCTACGAGCGCGCCGCGCTCACGCTCAACTTCGTGCGCGCGCTCGTCGATGGCGGGTTTGCCGACCTGCATCACCCGGAGTACTGGGATCTGGGTTTCGTCAGTCATTCGCCGCTGAAGACAACCTTTGAGCGGATCGCCGGCAACATCGCCGACGCGCTCGATTTCTTCGAAGGCATCAGCGGCACGCGCGTGCATGAATCCATG
>JBDZVF010000392.1:0-5994 GCA_040255575.1 Pseudomonadota bacterium
TGGTGTGCTGGTAGCCGCTACTGTGCAGGGCACGGCGGTTACCACCAGCACTAACCTTACCGTAGGTGGTCAGACGGTGTTCATCTCGCTGGTGACGGGCAACAAGCTCAGCGAGAACAACACGAAGACCCAGTTCAAGCTACCGTACTCGGTGATGGCCATCGATACTGCTGGCAACCCGGTGAATGGGGTGTCGGTCTCGCTGACGGCGCATTCGCTCCAGTACCGCAAAGGCTACTGGGACAACACCATCGACACGACGAAGTGGATCCCCGTCGACACGGCGACCTGTGACAATGAGGACAAGGACCTGAACGGCGTCTTCAATCTGCCCGTCGACTTCGACGAAAACACTGATGGCGTTCTGACGCCGGGTGACCGCGCTGTTGTGTCCCCGGGGTCAGTCGTGACCGCCGGCAACGGATCGGCCGACTTCACTGTGGACTACGGCCAGAACTATGCGCATTGGGTGGCGATCCAGCTGACCGCGAAGGCCACTGTGCAGGGCACTGAGAGCTCGACGAGCGCGTCCTTCTGGCTGCCCATGCTTGCCACCTACATCGACGACGAAAAGACGTCGATTCCGGGTGAGTTCAGCCCGTTTGGTCAGGCAGCGGTGTGTAGCGACAAGAACTAACAGTCTGGCTGGTTGGAGAGAAAGCGGCCGCCTTCGGGCGGCCGCTTTCGTTTCGGCCGACCTCCTTCCGCGCTGTGACGGCGGCCGTGCTCACTCGGTATGCTCCGGCGCGCAATGCTCGGCAAGCAGAACATCTTCCTCATCGGTCCCATGGGCTCCGGCAAGAGCGCCGTGGGCAAGTACCTGTCACGCCTGGTGCGTGCGCCTTTCTACGATAGCGACGCCGAGATCGAGCGCCGTACGGGCGTGGATATCCCCTACATCTTCGAGAAAGAGGGTGAGGCCGGCTTCCGGCAGCGGGAGCGGGAAACGCTCGATGCGCTCACGGCCGATGGCCCGATGGTCCTCGCCACCGGGGGCGGCGCCGTGTTGCTGCCGGAGAATCGCGTTTTTCTGGCCGAGCGCGGCTGCGTGGTCTACCTCAAGACGTCCGTTGCGCAGCAGGTGTATCGCGTGAAGCACGCGCGCAACCGGCCGCTGCTGAATAACGTGGATCCGGGTGAAAAGCTCGAGCAGCTCATGCGCGTGCGCGCCCCCATCTACGAGGCGCTCGCGGACGTCACCGTCAGCACCGATGGGCGCCGCGTGCGCGTGGTGGCGGAGGAGATCATGCGTGCATTGAAGGAGAGTTTTCCGGAGCTGCCGCCTCCGCCGACATCGCCGCCGCCCCCGACCCCCGCCAGCTGAAACGCTTTTACCCCTGTCGCTTGCTTGTCAAAGCGGCAGAAGAACCCCCTGACGCGCCCCGCTCCCCCGGCACAGCGGGCACCCTCGACTGAGTGCCCGTATATACTGCCGCCGCCCGCGCGGCACGCACCGCCGGGCAATCCAGCGCCCGTGAACACATTGACCGTCGAACTTGGCAGCCGCAGCTACCCCATCCTCATCGGAGCGGGGTTGCTGAGCCGTGCCGACCTGTTCCAGCAGCACGTGCCGGGACGGGACATCCTGCTCGTGAGTAACACGATCGTAGGCCCGCTCTACGCGGCCGCGCTCAAGAAGGGGCTCGCGGATCGGCGGATCGTGGAAGTGACCTTGCCGGACGGGGAATCGCACAAGACTCTGGCCACCGTGTCCCGGATGCTCGACGTCCTGGTAACCAACCGCTTCTCGCGGGATTGCACAGTCGTCGCGCTCGGCGGCGGTGTGGTCGGCGACATGGCGGGTTTCGCCGCGGCCTGCTACCAGCGCGGGGTCGCGTTCGTACAGGTGCCCACCACGCTGCTGGCGCAGGTGGACTCATCCGTCGGCGGCAAGACCGGTGTGAACCACCCGGGTGGCAAGAACCTCATCGGCGCCTTCCACCAGCCGAGCGCAGTGCTCGCGGATACGGAAACGCTGGAAACCCTGCCGCTGCGCGAGCTGCGCGCGGGCCTCGCCGAGGTCATCAAATACGGCCTCATCTGCGACGAAGAGCTGTTCACCTGGCTCGAGCAGAACGTGGAGAAGCTCCTGGCGCACGACGCCGCGGCGCTGACCCATGCGATCCACCGCTCTTGCCAGATCAAGGCGGAGATCGTGGGCCGGGACGAACGCGAGCAGGGCGACCGCGCGCTGCTGAACCTCGGGCATACGTTCGGGCACGCGCTCGAGTCCGTTACCGGGTACACCAAGTGGCTGCATGGCGAGGCGGTGGGTGCGGGGCTCCTGATGGCCGCGACGATGTCGTGCGAAAGCGGCCTGATGCCGGCCGCGAGCGTCGAGCGGCTGCGCAAGCTGCTCGTGCGCGCCGGCCTGCCGACGGAGGCGCGCGACCTCGCACCGGATACGGTGCTGGAGCACATGCGCATCGACAAGAAAGTGAAGAGCGGGCGCATCCGGCTCGTGTTGATGCGTTCGATCGGCGGCTCGTTCGTGACCGCCGATTACCCGGATGCCGCCCTCCGGCGCACGCTAGAGGCACACCTCGGATAGCGCAGTGAACGACGTCGATAGAGGCCACGACCCCACGCTTGCGCCCTACGCCGCCCACGACGCGCTGACCCGAGGCCGCCGTTACCCGGAGCCGCCTCCGCAATATCGCAGTGAGTTCCAGCGGGACCGCGATCGCATCATCCATTCGAACGCCTTTCGACGTCTGGTCTACAAGACGCAGGTGTTCGTGAACCATGAGGGCGATCTCTACCGCACGCGGATCACGCACTCGATGGAGGTGGCGCAGATTGCGCGGACCATCGCCGGCGCGCTGCGCCTGAATGAAGCATTGAGCGAGGCGATAAGCCTCGCGCACGACCTCGGCCACACACCCTTCGGCCACGCGGGGCAGGACGCGCTGAATGCCTGCATGCGGCCGTACGGCGGCTTCGAGCACAACCTGCAGTCCCTGCGCGTGGTAGATCAGCTGGAAGAGCGCTACGCCGAGTTTTCAGGGCTGAATCTCACGTTCGAGTGCCGCGAAGGCATTCTCAAACACTGCTCGGCGCGCGACGCCCGCGAGCTCGGCGAGCTGGGCGAGCGGTTTCTCAAGCGCCGGCAGCCGAGCCTCGAAGCGCAGATCACGAACCTGGCCGATGAGATCGCCTACAACAACCACGATGTCGACGACGGGATGCGCGCCGGCCTGATCGAGCTGCCGCAGCTCCTCGACGTGAAGCTGTTCCGCCGCCAGTACGAGGTCGTGACGAAGCAGTACTCGAACCTGACGGACCGAACGCTTCTGCACGAAGTGATTCGCCGCATGGTGAACTTCGTGGCCGTGGACCTGATCCGCACGACCGAAGCCCACATCGCGAGCGCCAGGCTGACCTCGATCGACGATGTGCGCAAGCGCTCGAAGCCGCTCGCCTGCATGAGCGACGAGGTGCGCGCAGAGAGCCTGGAGCTGAAGAAATTCCTCAACGAGTACGTCTACCGGCACCACAAAGTGCAGCGCATGACGTCCAAGGCCCGCCGCGTGATCACGGAGCTCTTCGATGCGTTTCTCTCGGACGAGCGGCTGCTGCCGCCCGAGCACCGCGGCACTGGTTCGGGGGAAAAGAAGGCGCCTTCAGAAGCAGCGCGCGCCCGCGCGGTGGCGGACTACATCGCGGGGATGACGGATCGGTATGCCATCCTGGAGCACAGGAGGTTGTTTGATCCGGGGGAGAGGACGTGAGGGCGGGGTAGTTCCCCGCCCTCTTGACGCTTGCGAGCGGCGTGAGTCCTCAGCTTGAGCCGCCAATGCCCATGGTGGTTGCGCTCGACCCACCGATACCGGTGGTGCTGGAGCCGCCGATGCCGGTCTTGCTGGAGCCACCGATACCGGTGGTGCTCGAGCCGCCGATGCCGGTCTTGCTGGACCCGCCGATGCCAGTGGTGCTAGATCCGCCGATACCGGTCTTGCTAGATCCGCCGATGCCGGTGGTGCTCGAACCGCCGATGCCGGTCTTGCTGGACCCGCCGATGCCGGTGGTGCTCGAACCGCCAATGCCGGTAATGCTGGAGCCACGGATACCAGTGGTGCTGGAGCCGCCGATACCGGTCTTGCTGGAGCCACCGATACCGGTGGTGCTTGAGCCGCCGATGCCAGTCTTGCTGGAGCCACCGATACCGGTGGTGCTGGAGCCGCCGATACCGGTCTTGCTAGATCCGCCGATGCCGGTGGTGCTCGAACCGCCAATGCCGGTCTTGCTGGACCCGCCGATGCCGGTGGTGCTCGAACCGCCGATGCCGGTCTTGCTGGAGCCACCGATACCAGTGGTGCTCGAGCCGCCGATACCGGTCTTGCTAGATCCGCCGATGCCGGTCTTGCTGGAGCCACCGATACCAGTGGTGCTGGAGCCGCCGATACCGGTCCTGCTAGACCCACCAATCCCTGCGGCGCTCACCTGGCTAGCGAACATCTGGCCCGTCGCGAACTGCGTACCAACCAGTTCGACCGTGCTCCCTATCTGCACGTCCGCAGCCGCGTCAGGATCGTAGAGCCCTGCCGAATAATCCACCGAGAGCAAGCCGATCTGCGCACGCGCCGTCGCCGTATCGACCTTAGTCACCACTCCACGTAGCAAAACCGTAGTCGAGCCCGGCACCCACATTTGGCTCGAGAAATCGATCTGACTTGCCTGGATAGTTCCGTCGCTCTGCAGGACACCGTACACCGCGAGCAACGCGCCACTGCTGTTTGCGAGCAACTGG
This sequence comes from Pseudomonadota bacterium, assembly GCA_040255575.1. Lineage (GTDB taxonomy): Bacteria > Pseudomonadota > Gammaproteobacteria > Steroidobacterales > Steroidobacteraceae > JADGHX01. The sequence goes on from JBDZVF010000392.1 coordinate 4,751, forward strand.
CTTGCAGTGCTGGCAGACACACCCCTGCCGTCGGCTGTTATCGCGGTTCGCGAAGACAGGATTACCGTCTGACCGAGGACCAGCAGTTGCCTGCTGGAGAGTTTTGTCGCCTCAACTGGTCCGAACGCCAGAATGTCGGAGCCATCAACACCGTACGCCCTAGCCGCGATAGAACTTCCACCAATCCCCGCCGTCGCCGAACCTGCACCCACGATCAGTGCGAAGGTCAGCAAGGCGGGTCCGATTACGCTTCCCCGCTTGGTCTTCATCTTCTACTCCCCGTCGGCAATATCGTCGTTTTTTCAGTCAGTCTTCTTCAAGAAGCTCAATGTGTCTATGACACCCGGCTCCGGGGTTGCTTCTTCGCTCGTCCTCTCAGGACTATCGCTGACGTCCGTTTCGACGAAATGAAAGATCTCTACTCCGACGCGGCGTCCGTTTTCGGCCACCCGCCGTCGCGTAGCAAGCCACGCGTCGAGTTCTTCCAAAACCTTCTGACCTAGCTGTCGCGCGAGCGCGCTGAATGCTTCTTCATCCGCCGCACTGATGGCGAAATCGGCATTCACGTTGCGCTCGAATCGCTCAGCGCTGGTGCCCTTCTGCGAGAAGTTCGCATCCAGAGTCTCTGCGAGCGCCGCGAAAATCCTGCCGAGTCGCTCGATCGCTGTGCTGTCGTACGGCTCTGGAACGAATGCGCGGTGGTGAACGCGCACCAGCATTCTGCGTTCGCTCTCCCGTACACCGTCTTCTTCTTCGACAGACTCCGAATGAATCGTTATCGCGCCGAGTCGCAGCAATTCATCTAGCAACTCTTGAGGATCGAGATACGGTGCACACTCGCGCACCAGCGAACGGAAGCTCAGTTCCTTTGGGCCCGCCGCGAAAGGCAGATCGCGTGGCTCACCGAGCATCGGCATGACGTAACGACTGTCCAAGTGCCACGTCGTTAAGAGTCGCGTGATCTGGTTGAACTTGCTCGGCTCGATTTCCGTGGATTGCGACAGATCGGCTTGCACTTGCTCGACCTGATGCCGCGTCAATCCTGTGAAAACCGCGAGCCGCGCCGACGTTACGGGCCAGCCCCGTTCGGCGAAGTAGTTAGTGGCTGCCTCCACGTATGCGCGATGGATCGACTCCATGGCACCCGAGGCGTTGAAGCCGGTACGTACCAGGAGGCGGGCCAACGGTACGAACAGCATCTGCAGCGCCCGCCCGAGATCTGCGGAACGACCTGTACCTGATCC
>JBDZVF010000393.1:0-5986 GCA_040255575.1 Pseudomonadota bacterium
CCGCCCGCATGCGACGACCGCTATCGATGAGCAGCAGCACGCATTGATCGCGCTCGTCCTGGAACTCGCGGATCACGGGCTTGCCCATGCGAAGCGTCGCCTTCCAGTCGATGTGCCGCACCGGATCCCCGTACCGGTATTCCGACAGCTGCTTGAAGTCCGTTCCTTCACCGCGCTGCTGATAGGTCTTGATGCCAATCTCCTGCAGCCGTCGGTCGCCGGCGAGCCACGCGTAACGGGCGACCTGCTGGAAATCCGGGAAGACGCGCCGTTCCTGACGCTGGCCGAGCCGTTCGAGCAGCTCACAAAAGCCAAGGCGCGAGCGCACACGCACGTCCCCGGGCTCGAAGGTGACTTCACCTCGCCGCGTGGGCGTCACGGTGTACTGAACTTCCACTTCCTTGCCGCCGAGAACGTCCATTGCCCTTGGCATCCCGTCGGCAAGCAAGCTCGGGTCCGAATGGTCGTACACGATGCAGCGCCAATCGAGCGCGCCTTCCGCTCGCAGCACGACGCTTACTGGCTTCGATATGCCTACCGCGAACGCCGGTGGCAGCTTCCGAATCATCTGTACGTTGGATTGCCGCCATGCCGACCGCGTGGAGAAGAAGTCTGCTGCCCCGACGATCATCAGAAGGAGCACCGCGGCCGCACTGAGCTGCGCCACCACAGGAAGTGCCACACCCAGCACGAGCGCGGCAAGCCCCGCGGCGGCAGCAATGGCCACCAGCATCAGGGTGACGCGACCTGGAATGACGCGGATTCTCACGGCTCCCGCACGTCTCACATTCGGGGCGCGGCGGTCGTTTCGATGATGCCTGCGAGCAATTCGTTCGGCTTGCGCCCTTCGAGCAGCGCGTCCGGCGCAAGCGCGATGCGATGGCGCAGGCACGGCAGGGCGACCTTCTTGATGTCGTCCGGGGTCACGTAATTACGCCCGTCCATCAAGGCGACGGCGCGGGCGCCCCGCACGAGTGAGATGGCGCCGCGCGAGCCGGCCCCCAGCGCGAGCCCGGCGGTCTCGCGAGTGGCACGTACGATGCGCACCGCGTAATCCACCACCTGCTCGTCCACGCGCTGATGTCCGGCGATCTGCTGGATGCTCAAGATCGCGCGCTCGTTCAACACCGGCTTCACTTCCGACAACGGCAACTCATTGCCTGCCTGATTCGACGTCGAGCGAATCACGACCGCCACCTCACCCGAAAGCTCCGGATACCCGATCTCGACCTTGAACAGGAAGCGATCGAGCTGCGCCTCCGGCAGCGGATAAGTGCCCTCGCTCTCAATGGGGTTCTGCGTGGCCAGCACCATGAAAGGCTTTGGCAGCGTCAGCGTCTTGCCTTCCAGGGTAACTTGATACTCCTGCATCACTTCGAGCAGCGCGCTCTGGGTTTTGGCGGGCGCGCGATTGATCTCGTCCGCGAGCAGCAGGTGCGTGAACACCGGGCCCTGCACCACCCGCAGCTCGCGCGTGTTCGGATCGAGCACGGCGTGGCCCGTGATGTCGGAAGGCATGAGGTCCGGGGTGAACTGCACACGTCCGTGGGTCAATGACAGGGCCTGTGCCAGCGCGCGCACGAGCAGCGTCTTGCCGAGACCCGGCACGCCCTCGATCAGCACGTGCCCCGAGGCCACGAGCGCAACCAGCACCTGCTCGATCACAGCGTCCTGTCCCACCATCGCCTGGCCGATGGCGCTCTTCAGACGCTGTAGCAGCTCAGCGGCCTTGGTGATCGTGTTCGATTCGATTTCCATGTACGACCCTTTCTTCAGATTCTGCCGTGCTTCTCGCCCAGAAGCCTGCGCCTCACCGACTCGATGAGCGCGATGGCCTGCCGCAGCTCGTGCGCTCGCCACGCGCCGCCGTGATTGACCGCTGGCCCGAGCGTAGACGCTTCGGTGCCAGTGAGCCGTGCGATGGCGTCGATGCGCTCGCTCGTCGAAAGGCGAGAATAGGCGCCGATGCGCCGTCCGGCCGCCTCGTTCAGAGCGCGCACCGCGGCGGCATGCAACGCCTTGCCGCCGCCAAAACGAATGACGAAGAGGCCCGTGCCCCGAATCTGTTCCGCGAGCGAGCGGCGTGCCCGATCGGGTTGCGCGACGAGCGGGCCGAAGCGCACGCTGTTCCGCCACAGCGCGAGCGCGATGAGCGCGAGGCCCAGCAGCACCACGGGCCAGCCGAGCAGCCACATGAGCGCCAGCATCGAGGGATGCTCTTCTTCGGAAAGAAAGTGCACTTCGTCGTTCTTGCGAAGCTGCACGGCGGCGACCAGCAGCGCCGCGTTGTCGCCTTCCAGGATCTGGCGAAAGTGGAACGGCACGCCGTTGACCACCGTCACGCTGCCCTTGCCGAGGTTCACGCGCAGCACCTGGTTGCCGAGCTCGTCTTTCAGGGCCCAGGCAACAGGCCGGGTCGTGACGAGATGAGTGCCGTCTTCGGCCGCACACAATCGGAAGGAACGCGATGCCTCGCCGCGCAGGACGCGGCATTCCCGCCGCAGCATCGAGCGACGATCGTTCCGCTCCTCCTCGGATTCCTCGTCTTCCTCCTTGGGCGTGGGCATGTGATGACTGATGCCGCTCCAGCGCTCGAACGCTTCGCTGCCGCCCACGAGCGTGCGATCGACTACGAGACGCCCGCCGGACTCGACCCACTGCTCCATGCGTGAGCGGCGGGCTTTGACCAGCGTCCAGTGCCACGAGGACAAGACGATCGCCGCGTCGGGCGGAACCTGGCGCACAAAGCGATCCCATGAGGATTTCGCGCCCAGCTGCTCGACCAGATGCTGCGCGCCGTAGAACGGGTTGCGCGCAGCTTCATTCTGCGGGGGTGCCGGGATCGTTGCCTTGTCCCAATACGTGTTGATGGCGATCCAGTACACCAGCAACCCGGCAACAACGAACACGATGAGTCGGACAATCAGTCGGCGGCTCACGCGTTGGCTCCCGCTGGTGCCGCGCCACCTGAAGCGGCGGCACCCGCCTCCGGCTGGTCGAGTGCGCTCGCGAATCCGGCGCAGAGCGCATGAACGGACTCCGTTGGCACACTCTCTCCGCCATACACTGCTCGCTGCCAGAGCCGAACCAGGCTCGCGACGTAGACCTTGCGCTCTTCATCCTTCAAATGACTGTTTGCGAGCGACAGACAATCGCCCTCTGTGCTCGAATCCTTGATCGGCACCTGATGGACGTGCACGAGCCTCGACAAAAGGCCGCGGTAGAGCAGCGCGAGCGCGGGACGATGCTCGCCCTCATCCCAGAGCTGGCGGGCCGCTGCGCCAATCTCGGGCGGCAGACTTTCCGGTCGTATATCCAGATCTCGCACGAAGCTCGGCGCAGTACTGCGGCCATATATGCGAGGCGTGGACCAGCTGCGCACCATCCTCCACAGGTAGACGAGCAGCAGGCCCACCAGCACAGCCAGCACACCCCAGAAGAGAAAGCGCCCCGTCTCCGACAGCCACGCGAACATCTCCGCCAGCCACGCGAGCACCTCTTTGATCCACTTCAACCAGCTGCGGTCACCCCTTTCCGCCTCCGGCTTCTTTACCGCCCACTTCAGCGTGCGGATCGTGCGCTCGCGCGCCAGGTTCGGGTCCTTCTTCAGCTCCTGGATCGCCGCATTGATTTCCTCGCGCGTGAACGCTCCCGTTGCCGGATCGGCGGTCCGCTGCGCCTCCTGCGCGCCACAAGTGAGCGCGGCAATGCAAATCACCGCGAGCGCGGCCCGCCACCTACTGCTGCGCGAACGCACGACGAAACTCCTGCTCGATGTCCCACGCTTCCAGCTGGGCGCGGCGCGTGAGATACATCGCGAACCCGGACGCGACGTAGAACGGCTCCAGGAACATCACCGCGATGGCAGTGGCCCCTGCGAAGATCAGCGCATGGAGCGGCTCGCCCTGCGAACTCAGGATCTCCAACAGGTTCGGCGCCTGCCCACGCGGGGCGAACCAGTAGAGCAGTGACGCAATCGCAATCGTGAGACTGAGCTCGCAAAGCTTGTAGACGAACGTCATCAGCGCCGCCGAAACCGAGTACCTGCGGCGGATCTGCGCAATGCGCCGGCGGAACTGCCCCAGGCGCAATCCTTCAAGCTGATACACAGGTTGCGTGAAGGAACGCCAGGGCGACAGCAGCCGCCACGTGAGTGTGATGAGAAGCTGGCTCCACCACACCTGTCGCTGGGCGCTCCATAAATCGGAGAGCGTCGTGCGCTGGCCGAAGGCGGCACGCGATAGCACGAACAAGATGGTTCGATCGAGCCATGGCTTGAGCCAATACACCGAGACGAAAGGCAGCCAGAACGCGATCTCGACCGAGCACATACAGAGCACGTACACCGGAATCGCGACCGCGAGATAGCACTGGTACACGTCACGCGCGGCGCTCTGGCACAAGCGCACGCCCAGATCTGCCGCTTCGAACGGCGTGCGCGGCCTCAGCCTCAGCGCCAGGGCATCAATTTGCACGGCGGCCCTGGAACACGAAGTAGCAGATCACGCCAACCCAGCACGCAGCTGCCACACTGTATTTCACGATGTGGGGCAGCCAGCGGGCCGAAGACCAGAAAGCTTCGATCGCTGCGGCAATGAGCAGCATCACCGCAAACCCATAGACGATCACAATCGATTCGCGTGCCGCCGTGACGAGCGCCTGCACGCGCGTCTGCCGCTTCGGCGCAAGAACGGCGTGGCCGATGCGAAGCCCCGCGGCGCCGGATAGAACGATGGCCGTCAGCTCGAAAGCCGCATGCGTCACGACGAATGAGAAGAACGTGGAGGCGAGGCCCAGCTCGGTGAGATAGCCCCCGACGGCGCCCCCCAGCGCGCCATTGAACGCCAGGAAGAACAGGCTGCCGAGCCCGGCGAACAGCCCGCCCGCGAAGCATTGGAACGCAACAGTGACGTTGTTGCGGATATAGAAGCCGAACATCGCCCAGTCCGTGTCCGCCGTTCGCAGGCGGCCGATGGATTCGGCATTCGGCGAATACATCTGCTCGAAGTTCGACGCCGTGCTCGCATCGACCACGGAAAGAATCAGCTCGGGCCGCGAGTACACCAGCAGCCCGATGAGGATCGTCGGCAGCACGAACACCGCAGTCGCAATCCAGACGTACGTCGCGTGCGCCCGCACGGCGCGCGGGAAGTCGGCCGCGAAGAACTGGGTGATGCGCGACATGCCGAGGCCGCGATGCTGATAGATAACCTGATGGGCCTCGCCGGTGAGGCGATCCAGCCGATCCTGGATGTAGGCGGGATACGCACGCGCCCGCGCGAGCGCCAGATGCTCACAAGCCCTGCGATACAGCTCCGCGAGGCGCTCGCCATCGATCGGCTTCTCCTCTCCCTTCTTCCCCGTGCGACCGCGCAGGATCGCGTCGAGCTGCCTTTCCAGCTCCGCCCATCCGTCCTGGTACATCTGCTCGAACTGCAGGGGCGTCATGCGCGCCTGCCGAGCAGATACATCGCGACGCCGAGCACACGGCGCGTGACATCAGGCCCTCTGCGACCTGCATCGCCCGACACCGGCGCAGCCAGTGCCGCGAGCTCGTCGAGCCGTTCACCCGTGAGCGTGGGCGCACGCGCTGCCAGCGCTATCACGGCTGCCTGATCCTCGGGGCTCAACGGCCGCGCGGGCGCGATCGGCTCCACCTGCGTCAACTCGATCTTCGGAGCCGCGCGCGTGTCATGGACCACGAGTGTCGCGGCGGCGATATCGCCGAGGCGCTTGCAGTCTTTCCGCAGCAGCATGCTGACGATCGCGAAGCCGAACAGGAAGGGCAGGAAGTCCGCCACGCGCAGCAGATTGCGTATCAGTGACGCACCCGGCGTGATGGGCAGACCGTTGTCCATCACCACGCGTAGATGGAACACACGTTTCCCCGGCGTGCTGCCGGACCGACTCAGCTCGAACACCACCGGATAGAACCACTCGAGCAGGAACCAGAAGATGGTGATCGCGGCCACCGCGACGCCCCGCA
>JBDZVF010000394.1:0-5954 GCA_040255575.1 Pseudomonadota bacterium
CCGCTGCGCGGTCGCTATGTGCTCGACAAGATCCTGCACAACTACGCGGTCGCGACCGCGATTCTGGAAAGCCCGCGCACGCGCGGCATCATCCTGCTGCGGCAGCCGGTGGAAGTGGTACAGAGCATTGTCCACATGGGGCGGCATCTCGACGTGAACGAGCAGAACGCCAATGTCGCCAATGCCACACACTACTACGTCGAGCGGCTGGGTCAGCTCACGAAGCTCGCGCGGACGTTCGGCAAGCGCGCGGCATTCGTCGAGTCCGAGATGCTGATGACGCGCACGGACGAGACACTCGCCTTCCTGCAGAAATTCCTGTCGCTCGATTCACCGATCGAGCGGCGCTATCGCAGCTTTTCCAAGACCGGGCAGCCCGGTTACGGTGACCCGTCCGAGATGATCCATAGCGGTGAGATCGGGCGGCGCCCTCAGCAGCGGCCGAGCTACTCCATTCCGACGGCGCTCATCGCCGAGGCGGTGCAGGCCCATGCGGAGTGCCTGTCCGCCTGTCGTTTGAATTGCATTTCCGCCTCGGCGGAGCACCGGGCGCACGCATCGTCTGATGCGAGGCTGCAGCTCGCCATGTGAGTGTAGGATGCGCCGGTACCCATCCTGAGAGGGGGCCGCGCATGAAAGACGAAGACTCACTACCGCTCGAGTTTCGCTCCGCCACCACGCTTCTTTCGCTGCTTCGGGCGCGGAAGCTGGGCGCGCTCGAGCTGCTCGATCTGCAGCTTGCGCGCATCGGGCGCATGAACTCCGAGCTGAACGCCGTCGTTGCGATGGATGTCGAGCGCGCCCGGGCCGCGGCGCGCGAGGCCGACAGCACGCCCATCGACCGTCGCGGCGCGCTCCACGGGCTGCCGATCACCATCAAGGATGCGTATGAAGTCGTCGGGATGCCGGCCGTCTGTGGCTTCCCGCACCTGGCGAAGCATGTTCCCGACCGTGATGCGGATTCGGTCGCGCGCCTGCGCGCGGCCGGTGCCATTCCGTTCGGCAAGACGAATGTGCCGCTCGCGGCGGCGGACCACCAGAGCTACAACGCCGTCTACGGCACGACGAACAATCCGTGGGATGTCCGCCGCACGCCCGGCGGCTCATCCGGTGGAGCGGCGGCCGCGGTCGCGGCCGGATTCTCGCCGCTCGAGCTTGGGAGCGACATCGGCGGCTCCATTCGCTGCCCCTCCCACTTCTGCGGCGTGTATGGGCACAAGAGCAGTTACGGCATCGTGCCCATGCGCGGTCACATTCCACCGATGCCCGGCACGCAAGGCATGCCGCCGCTCGGAATCGGCGGGCCCCTCGCGCGCAGTGCCGCCGATCTCGAGCTCGCGCTGGATGTGCTGGCCGCACCAGCGCAGGCCGACCGCATCGCGTGGTCGCTGAAGATCCCGCCGAGCCGCCATGAAAAGCTGAGCGACTTTCGCGTGGCGTTGTGGGCCGATCAGAAGTCCTACAGCGTGGACCGTCGCTGCGTCGATGCCATGCACGAGTTCGCGCGGGAGCTGCGGCGGGTCGGCGTGCAGGTGGACGAAGCGGCGCGCCCCGAGATCGATCCCTTCGAGAGCGACGATCTCTACGTCGCCATGCTGTTCAACACGGTGTCCGATGGCATGCCCGAAGAAGTGCTCGCGCTCACCGAGCGCGTGGCCGCCGACATGAAAGCCGACCCGCGCAGCTATCCCGCGCGGATTGCGAAGGCGGTGCGCTTCACGCATCACCAGTTCCTCGCGCTGGCGGAGAAGCAGGTACAGCTGTGCCTCGCGTGGCGCAGGTTTTTCGAGCGCTACGATGTGATCCTCTGCCCGATCATGCCGACCGTCGCATTTGCCCACGATCATTCCGGCGAGGGGCCGGGGCACATCGCGCAGTACACGCGCACCACGCTCGTCGATGGCAAACCGGTGCCGTACATGAATGGCTTGCAGTGGCCGGGGCTCGTGACGGTTGCCAACCTGCCGGCAACGGCGATTCCGACCGGACGGTTCATCGAAGGCATGCCGATGGGCCTGCAGGCGGTGGGCCCGTATCTCGAAGACCGCACGACGCTGCCTTTTGCGCAGCTCGCCGAGGCGGCGTTGGGCGGGTTCGTGCCGCCGCCGACGGCGCGGCTCGAGTAGGGGGGCTCATGCAGCAGGTCACTGAAGGACTGCAATTTCCGGAGGGGCCGGTCGCGATGGCCGATGGCTCCGTCGTGCTCGTCGAGATCCGGCGCGGCACGCTCACTCGCGTGTTGCCGGACGGGCGGCACGAGATCATCGCGCATCTGGGCGGCGGGCCAAACGGCGCGGCCGTCGGGCCGGATGGCGCCATGTACGTGTGTAACAACGGGGATGCGTGGGAATGGGAGCCGGGCGAAGCCAGCCTGCCGGCGGGCCCTGTGCCGGAGTATCGCGGCGGCTCGATTCAGCGCGTGGATCTGCGCACGGGGCAGTTCGCGACGCTCTACGATTCCTGCGACGGCAAGCCGCTCAACAGCCCGAACGACATTGTGTTCGATCGCACCGGCGGCTTCTGGTTTACGACGCTCGGGTACTTCGATGGCGAGAATCGCCGGCTCGGCGCGGTGTACCACGCGCGGCCGGATGGCTCGAAGATCGTCCGCTGGCGCAGCGGCGCGAATGGAGTGGTGTCACCGAACGGGGTCGGCCTCTCGCCCGATGAGCGCAAGCTCTACGTCGCCGATTGCATGATGGGACGTTTGTATGAGTTCGACATTCCTTCCCCCGGCGTGATGGCGCCGCAGGAGTCGATGGCGCCGGGGCGGGTGATCAGCACGCTGCCCGGTTTTCAGTGGCTCGACAGCCTCGCCGTCGAAGCGAGCGGACGCATCTGCGTGGGCACGCTGTGGAACGGCGGTGTGACGACGTTCGAGCCTTCGGGCGCGTATGAGCACATGCCGTTTCCCGATCCGGTGACGACGAATATCTGCTTCGGTGGGGCGGATATGCGTGATGCGTGGGTAACGTGCTCGAGCACGGGGAAGCTGTTCAAGGTTCGGTGGGCGAGGGAGGGGTTGAGGTTGGCGTTCAACGGGTGAGGGACGCTGGGCGCTCCAGCGTCATGACTCATGAGTTATCTCCATCGAGCAGGCGCCCCAGTCCGCCGAGCACCGATCCTTCCTCGCGACCGCTGCGTGCCGACGCGAGCTCACCGCCCAGATCCTTGAGATGAACGGGAATGATCTTGCCCGGTCTCATGCATCGTCGGGATTCCTGGGCTCCTGTGATGGGTGCGGGGTTTGGTGAGTCTGATGGGTTTGATGGTGTGGTGGTGCGGGTCTGACGATGGCGCGGGTGTGCTCGGGTACGCCCGCGCCGGCTCGCGAGTATAGACACGCGAAGCGCGCGCGCGGTTACACTGCCGCGGCCGCGCGAACCGGCGTGAGTAGCGACGAGTGGTGATGGCCCAGCCCGACGATCTTTCAGTTCTCACACGACCCGCACGCGCGCCCGACGAAGTGGTGGCCTACGGTACCGATGCGGATCAGATCGCCGACGTGCGCTTCGGCGCTGACGGCGGAGGCCCGACGAGCCCGCTCGTGCTCATCGTGCATGGTGGGTTCTGGCGGCCGCAGTACGACCGCGCGCATACCGGCCCCATGGCTGAAGCGATCGCCGCGGCGGGCTGGACGGTCGCATCCATCGAGTATCGACGCGTGCCGGGCGAGCCGGACAAAACTCTTAGAGACGTTGCCGACGCACTAGCGAAGCTGCCAGCCAAAATCTCCCGCCATAACGGCAGGATCGTGCTCATTGGCCACTCCGCTGGCGGACATCTGGTCCTGTGGCTTGCCGCCGCGCGCCGCACGCCGCAGCTCATCGGCACACTGGCACTCGCGCCGGCGGCGGACCTGCAACTCGCCGACGCGCTCAATCTCGGCGACGGCGCGACGCGGCTGTTCCTCGGCGCCGACCCAAAGACGCGGCCGGACGTGGATCCACGCCAACTGCCCTCGCCCGAGATCCCCACAGTCATCATGCACGGCGAGAAAGACGTAGTGGTGCGTCTGCCGGTCGCAGAATCCTACGTTTCCGCGCATCCGTCAGTGCGTCTTGTGCGGTTGAGTGGCGTAGGCCATTTCGCTGTGATCGACCCGCTCAGCGACGTCTGGCCCGCGGTCCTGAACCAATTGCACGCGCTCGCTTCCGCTGAGGGCATGCACCCGACTGTCTGATGACTTCGAGCGCGCTGTTTCGCACGCGCGCGCCACGCGGCCATCCCAGCGCCACTGCGCGAGCACCCACACGCCACTCAACACCAGCACTGTCCTGGTGAGTGCCCGTGATGCGCAGGGGCCCGAGTCGCTAGCGAACGCGCGCGGCCGCGCTCGCCGGAGGGGCGGCCTCAACGCATCAGAACTCCTGGCCGTCCGCCATCTTCACCTTCGTCACATACCCGCCATCCGCGCCATCCTTTCGCGGGGCGATCGTGATGGTGATCTTGTCGCCGACCTTCACCGAGTCCGGGCGCCAGCCGGCGCGATACAGGTTGTTGAGGCTGTGGCCTTCGTACTCGATGTCGCGCGTGCCCTTCTCATCCGTCACGGTGAGGACGAGGCGCATGTGCGGGTTGGCCATGCGCACTTCCTTCACCGTGCCGCTGATCGGCTTGGGCGTCGTGAAGTTGAACTGCGCCGCCGAGTGATGCGCGAAGCCCTGCAGCGGCAGCAGGAGCACCAAAGCAGCGATCGTCGCGATCCAGGTTCCGTTCATAGGCGTTCCGGTTTGGAAGTTCCGAGTTCGAGTTTGTGAATTTCGCGCGGTCTTGCCACAGGGTTATTGCTCCCTGGCCTTCGCGGCCTTTTCCTCACGCAGCTTGTCCAGCTGATCTTCCCACGCCGGCTCCGTGCAATCGTAAGGCAGCAGCCGCCCGTTCTCGACGGCGAGCCAGCGCTTCGTGGCCGTGACCGGCTTGGTGTAGAAGGCGGGGTCCGTCATCGTCATCTCGGCGGTGAGCACTTTGCGGCCGGCGTCATCCTTGCCCATCGTGTAGCGCTCGACGATCTTCGCCTGGTCACTGTGGGCGGAGCTTTGGTCGACCGCTTCCTTCAGGCCGATGGTCTCGACCACCAGCGTGTTGCCTTCCCAACGACCGTAGGAAGTGCCATCGCGGCTCGGGATCACGTCTCTCTCACTCGGGCCTCCGCCGATGTAGATGCGGCGGATCTCGCTGTGCGCTTCGTAGATCACCGTCACCTGCTCCGGCCGCTGGATCCACTCCATCGGATACCCACCCGAGCTCAGCATCGCAGAGGGCATGCCGTAACCCACACAGGCGCCGCCAGGCGTGAGCCCCAGCGGTTCGACGAGCGAGCGGTACTCGGCGATTTTTGCCTTGGCTTGCGCCGTGAACGGCGGATCGCGCGGGAAGGCCGTTTCGGCGCGGCCCGGGCCGGCCGCGGCGCCGGGCGGACGGTAGACCGTCCAGATGCCAGAGAAGTCGGGCTTCGCCGCGTCGGCGGCCTTCGCAGCCGCCGCAGTTGCCAAGGCAATCGCAACGAGAGCTGCAGCCAGCAATGCCCGCCCGGGCGGGGTCAGACGGCGCGTGAGGCCGAGAAGACCATCCTTTCCCTCGCCGGCAACCCAGGCCGAGACGAGCGAAGCCGTGCGACGTTCCTCCACCGGCCTAGAACCGGACCCGAAGCCCGGCCCGGTACGTCCGGCCGATCTGGTCGAAATAAGTCGGGTTGGTCGGATACTGCAGTTCGGGCGCAAACGGAGGCTCCTTGTCGAACAGGTTGCTGACCGAGGCGAACAGCTGCAGGGATGTATCACCGGTCAGGGACAAATCGTAGTTCCCGAAAAGGTTCACGTAGGTCGCGCTCGCCACGTGGTTATCGTTGGTGCTGTTGGCGAGCGTGGGCGCGTATCCCGCATCGCTCGGGTCGAGCCGCGTGGCATCGAGAACACCGCTGTCGATGTAGCGTGCCTGCAGGGTCAGAGAGA
>JBDZVF010000395.1:0-5942 GCA_040255575.1 Pseudomonadota bacterium
CCCGTCGAGCCGGAGCGAGACGCCTGCGTCGACGCGCGAGGCTCAGTCGGCGCCTGGCCGTTGAGCTGCGCGAGCCGGCAACCCGGCGGCTGAGCTCCGAATGAGTTCTTGAGCCGCCCGGCGATCGAGGGCTTCTTCAGCGGAGCCGACTCACCGCCTCGCGCGTTACTTCGCCATGACCCCCGCGCCTTCCCCATCGTCACGCTGGCGAGCGACCTCCATCGTTGCCGTAAGCGTGCTCGCGGCGCTGGCTCTGGCGATCGTCGCTTGTCTCGTGCTGATACAAACCCGCTACTTTCATCAGCAGGTCGTGCGCTACGTCGCCGCTCACCTGAATCGCGAGATCGACGTGCGCGGCAACTTGACCCTCGACCTCCTGTCCTCCACCCCGACCTTGACCGCAACCGACGTCAGGCTCGGCAACCCGCACTGGATGCCGCCAGGCACCTGTGCCGAAATCGGCCAACTCGAGGTGGTATTCCGCTTCCCCTGGCCGGGCCGGGAGAAATCCATCCTCCGATTGGAGATGCTTTCCGCCCAGCTGCACCTCGTGCGCAAGGCCGACGGACGCGCCAACTGGCAGTGGAACCCACCGGGTGTACGGAAGAAGAAGCAAGGGCCGCTTGTCCGCTCCCTGTCCATGCCGAACGCACGCGTGGTGCTCGACGACGCGCGGCGCCACCTCCAATTCGAGGGCATCGTCACCGCGGGCGACGTGCGACCGTCGCGCGCACCCTCTCGATCTCGCGGACGGCTCGAGCGCGTGGCTGCGGCTCCCGCGTCCGTGCGAATCGCGGGTTCGGGCAAGCTGAACGGCCGTGCCGCCACGTTCGAGATCGAGGGCGAGCCGCTGGCCCGCGCGAGCCATGATCGGCCGTACCGATTCACGTTCGTCGAGCGCTCCGGCAAGTCGCAGCTGCGCGGTCACGGGCGTCTGCTCCAGCCGTTCAATCCCGGCATGCTCGATGCGGAGTTCTTCGCGAACGGCGCGAGCATGCGGGAGTTGTATTACCTCGCGGGCATGCACTTCCCGGAGAGCGCGCCGTTCACGCTGACGGGAAAGGTCGAGCGCCGCGACCGGCAGTCCCGGTTCAGCGACCTGAAGGTGCGCTTCGGCGAGAGCGACGTGCGCGGCACCGTTGCTCTGGCGATCGAGGATGGACAACCACGGTTCGACGCTGAGCTGTCGTCACATCTTCTGCGATTGCGCGATTTCGGGCGCCACGAACCGGATGGCTCCCACGTGCCAGCCGCATCGTCGCCGTCTACTTCGTCGGCGCGGGGTGCGGCCGCGGCGTCACTGCTGCTCCCGGATTCGCCGGTGCCGCTGAAGGGGCTGCGAAATCGCTCGGGCGTGGTTCGCTATCGTGCGGATAAAGTGGATTCGCGCGCGCTTTCGATCAGCGCTTTCTCCACGCAGGCCAGCGTCCATGGCGGCGTTCTCGATGCCAGGCGCATTGCCGGGCGGCTTCGCGAAAGTCACATCGCGGGCGCTGTAAAGATCGATGTTAGAGGCCATCAGCCCGAGACGACACTCGACCTGACCCTGACAGACCTGCCACTCGCGCAGTTCGCGCGGAAGGGGAACGCGCAGCCGCCGTTTGAGGGGCTGCTGCAGGCACGCATCGATCTGTCCGGCCGCGGTAATTCGGTGCACGAGATCGCGTCCAGCGCGAGCGGAAGACTCGCGCTCTCGATGTCAGGCGGGGCGATGCGAGCCTCCATGGCGGAGATGACGGCCGCCACGTTGCGCGGATTGGGTTTGACGTTGACCAAGAGCGATGAGGAAACGCCGGTGCACTGTGGAGTCGCTGCCTTCCGCGCCGAGAGAGGCGTCCTGAAAGCGGAGCGTATCGTGATCGACACGGAACCGATCGTGATCCATGGGGCCGGCACTGTGCGTCTCGATACCGAGGCGCTGGATCTCACCCTGCGTGGCGAGCCTCGCAAACCCCGATTGCTACGACTGCGAACCCCGATCACCCTCGGCGGTTCGCTGAAGCATCCCTCGGTGAAGATGGCGAGCGCCGATGCACCGAAAGTCCCCGAAGGCCGCGCGGCAAGCGCCGGCGGCAGCAAAGGCCCCGAAGACAACGCGACGAGCGCCGGTGCATCCAAGGCGCGCGACGGACGCGCGGCGAGCGCCGATGCATCCAAAGTGCCCAAAGGTGGCGCCGTGTGCGAACCGGCTACCCTGGCCGCCAAAGCCCCCGACGACGCGCCACTCCAACGCTAGCGCGAAGCAGCCCTGGCGACGCCGACTCCCCTCAGCGACTCAACTGCTCCACATCGCGCACCGCGCCGCGCGCGGCGCTGGTCGTCATCGCCGCATACGCGCGAAGCGCGGGCGACACCTTGCGGAATCGCGGGGCTGCAGGCGCCCAGCCCGCCGCGTCCCGCTGAGCGCGTCGCCGGGCCAGCTCTTCTTCGCTCACGGCCAGATGAATCGACCGCGCCGGAATGTCGATCTCGATGCGATCGCCATCTTCCACGAGCCCGATGGTTCCGCCTTCCGCCGCCTCAGGCGAAACGTGCCCGATCGACAGTCCCGAGGAGCCACCGGAGAACCGCCCATCCGTCACGAGCGCGCAAAGCTTCCCCAGCCCCTTCGATTTCAGATAACTCGTGGGATACAGCATCTCCTGCATCCCCGGCCCGCCCTTCGGCCCTTCATACCGAACCAGCACGACCTCACCCGCCACGACCTTGCCACCCAGAATGCCGGCCACCGCCGCATCCTGACTTTCGAACACCCGCGCCGGCCCGGAAAACCTGAGAATGCTGTCGTCCACGCCCGCCGTCTTCACGATGCACCCGTCGGCAGCGAGGTTGCCGTAGAGCACCGCTAACCCACCATCCCGGCTGAACGCATGCTCCAGATCGCGGATCACGCCGCCCCTGCGATCCACATCCAGCTCATCCCACCGACGCTCCTGACTGAACGCCACCTGCGTCGGCACTCCGCCGGGCGCCGCGCGATAGAACGTGGCCACCTCCGCCGCAACCCGCCGCGCAACGTCCCACCGTTCGAGCGCCTGCGACAGCGATGCGCTATGCACGGTGTGCGCGCCGGTGTGCAAGAGCCCGGCGCGATCCAGTTCACCGAGGATGCCCATCACGCCACCCGCGCGATGCACGTCTTCCATATGAACGTGCGAAACAGCAGGCGCGACCTTGCACAACACCGGAACGCGGCGAGACAGCCGATCGATATCCTTCATCGTGAACGGCACGCCCGCCTCATGCGCGGCCGCCAGCAAATGCAGCACCGTGTTGGTCGAGCCGCCCATCGCGATGTCGAGCGTCATCGCGTTCTCGAACGCTTCAAAGGTGGCGATGGAACGGGGCAGGGCGGTGACATCCTCCTGCTCGTAATAGCGCCGCGCGAGCTCGACTACGCGCCGCCCCGCTTCGAGGAACAGCGCCTTGCGATCGGCATGCGTCGCGAGCATCGAACCGTTTCCTGGCAGCGCAAGCCCCAGCGCCTCCGTCAGGCAGTTCATGGAATTGGCGGTGAACATGCCCGAGCACGAGCCGCACGTGGGGCAGGCGGAGCGCTCGAGCGCCTGCACGTCCGTATCCGACACGGCGTTGTCGGCAGCGGCGATCATGGGATCGATCAGGTCCAGCGCCTTCGACTTGCCGCCCAGCAGAACCTTGCCCGCTTCCATCGGCCCGCCGGACACGAACACCGTCGGAATGTCGAGGCGTAGGGCCGCCATCAGCATGCCCGGGGTGATCTTGTCGCAGTTGGAGATGCACACCATCGCGTCGGCACAGTGGGCATTCACCATGTACTCCACGCTATCCGCGATCAGCTCGCGCGAGGGGAGGCTGTAGAGCATCCCGTCGTGTCCCATGGCGATGCCGTCGTCGACGGCGATGGTGTTGAACTCCTTGGCGACGCCCCCGGCGGCGGCGATCGCCTCCGCCACGAGCTGGCCCAGGTCTTTCAGGTGCACGTGACCGGGCACGAACTGGGTGAACGAATTGACGACCGCGACGATCGGCTTGCCGAAGTCGCCGTCTTTCATTCCGGTGGCGCGCCACAGGGCGCGGGCGCCGGCCATGTTACGGCCGGCAGTGCTGGTGCGTGAACGAAGGGTTGGCATGGTTCGCGTATTCTGCGTGCAACCCTTCATACTGAAAAATACAATAATCGTTCGGTCGCTATAGGAAAACCGGATAGTGGAATTGAGGCAGCTCAGGTACTTCATGGCCGTCGCCGAGGAGAAGAATTTCTCGCGCGCGGCGCGCCGCCTGCACGTGTCGCAGCCGCCGCTCTCCACGCACGTGAAGAGCCTGGAAAGCGAGCTCGGCGTGCGCCTGCTCGAGCGGAGTAATCGCGGCGTCGTGCTCACGCCGGCCGGTCAGGTCTTCTATGAAGAGATCCGGGGTGTGTTTCGCCGGCTCGATCAGGCGCAGCTGAAGGCGCGGCATGCGGGGCAGGGGGATGTGGGCACGTTGTCGATCGGGTTCGTGTCGATCGCGGGTTACGGCATTCTTCCGCCGGCATTGAAGCGGTTCCGCGAGCGCTTCCCGCAGGTCGACGTGCAGCTGCATGAGCTCACGACCGATGCGCAGATCAAGGAAATCCGGGCGGGCCGCCTGCACCTGGGCATCGGGCTCGGGCCGGTCGACGAGGCGGACCTCGCCTTTGAAACCGTGCTGAGGGAACCGTTGCTGCTGGCCGTTCCGGCGGCTCGGCGTCTGTTCAAGGGCGAGGGGCCCGTTCGCCTGAAGGCGGTGTCGGGGGAGAGTTTCATCATCCCGCCGCGAGAGCTGGCGCCCGGCATGTTCGACCAGATCCTGAGCGAGTGCCGCGCGAATGGCTTTACACCACGCATCAGCCAGTACGCGCGCCAGATGCAGACCGTCGTCGGGCTCGTCGCGGCAGGCATGGGGGTCGCGCTGGTGCCGTCATCGGTCAAGAACCTGAAGCAGGCCGGCGTGCAGTACCGCGCGTTGCGTGGTTCCACAGCGAGCGTCGAGCTGGGGCTTCTGTACTCGCGGGACGACGATGGGCCGCTGGCCAGCAGGTTCGTCGCGGTCGTGAAGGACCTCGCGCGCGCTTGAGGCGCACCCATGCACCCTGCGCGCTTGAGGCGCACCACCGCGCGTCAGGTGCGTCCGCGCGCTTGCCCTGTCAACACACGAGCGGATCAAGGCTATGATCCGCCGCAGCCACGAGAGTCTCGCGCGCGGGTTCACACTATGAGCATAGCCACGCTTCACTATATCTACGACCCGCTTTGCGGCTGGTGCTACGGCTCGGCACCGCTGGTGCAGGCCGCCCGCGAAATCGGTGAACTGAGCTTCGTGCTCCACGGCGGCGGGATGATGGCGGGCTCCGCGCGGCAGCTCGCCTCCGACAGTCTGCGCGAGTTCATCATGCCGCACGTCGCGCGCATCACGAACCTCACCGGCCAGACCTTCAGTCCCGCGTATACGGACGGGCTCTTGCGCGACCCCACGGCGATGCTCGATTCGGAACCGCCAACCGCGGCAATCCTCGCCGTGGAAGCGGCCGCGGGCCGCGGGGCCGATATGCTCGCTCGCATGCAGAAGGCGCATTACATCGATGGACGCCCGCTCTCGGACCGTGCAGCGCTGGCGGCGATCGCCGAAGAGCTCGGCATCGAGCGCGCGGTGTTCGACGCGCAGCTCTCAAACGCGCTCGGGTCGGCCGTGCAGGCACACATGAGCGAGAGCCGCAGGCTGCTGGCGCGAGTGGGCGGGCACGGCTTCCCCACCTTCGTCCTGGAAACTGCGCGCGGGCTTGCGATGCTCGACAGCTCGCGCTGGCTCGGCAAGCCCGCCGAGTGGCGCAAGGCGCTCGAGGCGACCCTCGCGGCCTGATGTAGGGCTTCGTCGCGAGCACTCCCGTTGCCCGCGCACTGGTCCGCGCATCTTCCCCCTCGCACTCTCCATGCCAAATGCGT
>JBDZVF010000015.1:0-31247 GCA_040255575.1 Pseudomonadota bacterium
GCAGCCGCGGCCGATTACCGGCACGCAGCGGTGGCAGGTCATTTCGTACCTGCGCTCGTTGCAGCGTGAGGCGGCGAGCCAGGTATCCGGCCAGCCGCCGGTGCCGGCAATCAACGTCACGGCCGAGGATCTTCGGGCGGCCGGCACGAAAACCGACGAGTGGCTCACGTACTCGGGCTCGCTGAAGGGGTGGCGCTACACCTCGCTGGCGGAAGTCTCTCGGCAGAACGTTTCCCGCCTGCGCCAGCTCTGGATCCGGCAGTTCCCGGCGATGGGCACCGTGCACGAGTCCACGCCGCTCGTGGTCGGCGGAACGATGTTCGTGACGGAGTCGCCGAGCAACGCTGTGGCGCTCGATGCGCGCACGGGCACGGAGCTATGGCGTTACGACCGTCCAATTCCTACTGATCTTCCCTTGTGTTGTGGAGCCGTGAATCGCGGGCTTGCGGTTCTGGGCGGCACGCTTTACCTGGCGACGCTCGATGCGTACCTCGTGGCACTGGACGCGCGCACTGGGGCCGTGAAGTGGGAAACGCAGGTCGCCAACACCGGTGACGGCTACACGATGAACGTGGCGCCGCTCGCATTCGGCAACACGATCATCACCGGCGTATCGGGTGGCGAGTACGGCATCCGCGGTTTCATTGCGGCGTACGCGGCGGACAGCGGCAAGCTGCTGTGGAAGTTCAAGACCATCCCCGAGCCGGGGGAGCCCGGCAGCGAAACATGGCTGAACGACGCGTGGCGCACGGGTGGGGGTGCCACGTGGGTGACCGGCAGCTACGACTCCGATCTCGATATCGTCTACTGGGGCGTTGGCAATCCCGGGCCGGATTACCAGGGCGATGTGCGTCCCGGCGACAATCTCTACACCGACAGTGTAGTGGCCCTGCACGCGGCAACCGGCAAGCTCGCGTGGCATTTCCAGTTCACCCCGCACGACGAGCACGACTGGGATTCGAACCAGACTCCGGTGCTTGCGGATCTCGAGATCGACGGGCGGCTACGCAAGGTCATCTGCTGGGCCAACCGTAACGGCTTCTACTACGTGCTCGATCGCGTGACCGGCGAGTTCCTGAAGGCAGCGCCGTTCGGCAGGCTGAACTGGGCCACGGGCCTCGATCGCACGGGCAGGCCTATCCTCGTGCCTTCCGCTCATGGCCAGGCGGGCGGCAAGCTCGTTTACCCCGGCGTGTCGGGCAGCACGAACTGGCAGCCACCCGCATTTGATCCGACCGCAAAACTCGTATTCGTACACACGAACGATCAGGGCTCGGTCTTCACGCAGTCGCCGGCTGAAGACGTGCGCCGCGGCGCGAACGCGCTGTTCGTGGGCAGCGGGGCGGCCAATGCCGGCCCGCCGATCATGTTCGTCCGGGCGCTCGATGCAGCCACTGGACGCAAGCGCTGGGAATACCGCGAGCCGCCCAAGAAGAAAGGGGCCGGCGGCTTTTCGGGCTTGCTGGCCACCGGCGGCGGCCTGGTCATCGGCGCCGGGTCGGGCTTCGTGTTCGCGCTCGACTCCTCGAACGGGCAGGAGCTGTGGCGCGCCTCGCTGAGCGGCAACACGCATGCCCCGCCGATTTCGTTCGAGCTCGACGGGCGCCAGGTCATCGCCGTGTGGGGCGGGCGCTCGCTGTTCCTGTTCGGGCTGTAGTCACCTTCGCACCTGTAATCGCGCGTTCGCGTGCTGTCCGGGCATTGTCGGTGTCGGGGGCCGCGCGGCCGCTGCGCTGCCCGGCCGCCTCTCGGCGAGGGCAACCCTGGCCTCATCCGCACCGCAACTGTGAGTGAACTCACGGACCGAAAGTGCGAGTTCTTTACACTACTGTGTAAAGTGCGTCGCCAGCCTCGTGGGCCACTCCGTACAGGGGGGAAGGCTCCTGGCGGCGGCCATGCGACATAGTGCTGTCGGTTCAGGGGAGTTCGACCCGGTCTTCATGCGAATCCGCGCCTTCGGACAATATCTGCAGCTCTCGATCGTGGTGCTGGTCGTGGTCGAGTTCGTGCTCCTTTTCGGGCTCTTCATGGGCTCGGTCGCGCTACGCGAGCGGGAGCTCTCGCGGGAGGAGTTGTTCGCGCAGTTCTGGCCCGGCGGCGTGCTCTTCTGTCTGGGCATCTCAGTCTGCCTCTTCGCCTTCGGCCTCTACAGCGCCCGCCAGCGCGCACGCCTAGGCGGCATTGTCATCCGCATCATCGTCTCGGTGGCGGCGGGCATCACCGTTATCTCGCTCTTCTTCTATCTCATCCCGAACATGCGGATCGATCGCGGCATCATTGCGATCGCCACCGTCGCCACGCTCGCCGGCGTGGCGCTCGTGCGGCTCGCGTTCTACCGCATGGCCGACGAGAGCATCTTCAAGCGTCGGGTGCTCGTGTATGGCTGTGGCCGCAACGCCGCGCCCATCGGGCGGCTGCGCCGCCGGTCCGACCGCGGCGGGTTCACGATCGTCGGCTTCGTGCAGCCCGAGGGTGAACCGTGCGAGATCAGCCCCGAGCTGCTGCTGATGCAGCGCGGCTCGCTCGCCGAGATCTGCGCGGCGCATGACGTGAATGAAATCGTGGTGGCGGTGGAAGACCGTCGTCGCAACTTTCCCATTCTCGAGCTGCTCGAGTGCCGCCTCGCCGGCACCGACGTCACGGAGCTGCTCACGTTCCTGGAACGCGAGACGGGCCGGGTGCGCATCGATGTGCTGAACCCGAGCTGGCTCATTTTCGGGGAAGGCTTTCGCCGCGATACCGCGCGTCTCATCAGCGCGCGCGTCATGGATCTCGCGGCGAGCACGGTGATCCTGCTCCTCACGCTTCCGATCATGTTGCTGACCGCGCTCGCCATCAAGATCGAAGACGGGCTGCGGGCCCCGGTGTTCTACGCTCAGGCCCGTGTCGGTCTCGGGGGCCGCGTGTTCAACGTGCTCAAATTCCGCAGCATGCGCACCGACGCGGAAGCTCATGGCGCGCAGTGGGCCACCAAGGGCGACACGCGCGTCACGCGGGTGGGCGCGTTCATACGCAAGTGCCGCATCGATGAGCTGCCGCAGATCCTGTGCGTGTTCCGTGGACACATGAGCTTCGTCGGCCCGCGGCCGGAGCGGCCGCAGTTCGTCGCGGAGCTCTCCGAAAAAATTCCGTACTACGTGCAGCGCCATTGCGTCAAACCGGGGATTACCGGCTGGGCGCAACTCTGTTATCCCTACGGCTCATCGGAGCAGGACGCAATGGAGAAGCTCCAGTACGATCTCTATTACATCAAGAACAACACGTTGTTGTTCGATCTGGCGATTCTGCTGCAGACGGTTGAAGTGGTGTTCATGGGCAAAGGCGCTCGCTGAACACCACAGGTGGCAGCCCGGTGTGGGCCGGGCTGGATGATGATCAGTGTTAACGAAGGCTTGCTTGCCTCATGGCGTCGAGGAGTTTCATGGGTTCGGAGAAGGAACGGCGCAAATTACTCATCCTCGAGAACGATCGCGCGCTACGCCGTGAGCTCGAGTCGATTTTTGCGGATCTGGACGTGACGTTCAGTGAGGCGTCCGAACAGACGCTGGCGCTCGTGCGCCGCGTGGAGCCGGACGTCGTGCTGTTCGATCTCGGCTCGGCCGGTGAGCCGGGCGCGGTGGTGCATGCGCTCGAGCTGCTGCGGCAGATCCTGAACATCGCACCGGATACCAAGATCATCGCCATGACCGAGCACGACGCGCGCGAGCTCGCCGTGCAGGCGGTCGGCCTCGGCGCCACGGATTTCTATCACAAGCCGATCAACGCAGCGGTGCTCTCGATCGTCGTGCGGCGTGCGTTCCGCATTCGCGAGCTCGAAGAGGAGAACGGCCGACTGCGCGAGCAGACGGGCGCGATGGCGCTCGAGGGCATCATCGGGGTGAGCGATGCGATGCGCAGTCTCTGCCGCGCCATCGAGAAAGTCGCACCGACGAATGCAACAGTCCTCGTGCTCGGCGAGAGCGGCACTGGGAAGGAGCTGATGGCGCGCGCGCTGCATCGGCTTTCCGGGCGCTCGCACCAGCCGTTCGTCGCCATCAATTGCGCGGCGATACCCGATACGCTGCTCGAGAGCGAGCTCTTCGGCTACGAGAAGGGCGCGTTCACGGGTGCGGCCAAGCGCACGCCGGGCAAGCTCGAGCTCGCCGATACCGGCACGGTGTTCCTGGACGAGATCGGCGAGATGCCCGCATCGCTTCAGGCGAAGCTCCTGCGCGTCCTGCAGGAGCGCACGGTCGACCGCATCGGCGGCCGCACGCCGATTCCGCTGGATTTACGCTTCATCTGCGCCACTCACCGCAACCTCGATCAGCTGATCGGCAATGGCAACTTCCGCGAGGACCTCTATTACCGCATCAGCGAGGTGACGGTTCGCGTGCCGCCTCTGCGGGACCGGCAGGGCGATAGCCTTTTGCTCGCGCAATTCCTGCTCCAGAGCACCGCGGAGCGCTTCGGGCGGCCGACGAGAGGCTTTGCGCCGGACGCGATCCGCGCCATCCAGGCCTACCGCTGGCCGGGCAACGTCCGCGAGCTGGAGAACCGCATCAAAGGCGCGGTGATCATGGCCGAAGGGGCTGTGGTTACAGCCAGCGATCTTGGCTTGCAGGATCCGGGCGACGATCCCGAGTACCTCAATCTGCGCGTCGCGCGTCAGCGCGCGGAGACACAGGCCGTGCGGCAGGCGCTGGCCGTCGCGCGGGGCAATCTCTCGCGCGCAGCTGAGTTGCTTGGCGTGACGCGCCCGACGTTGTATGACCTGCTCGAAAAGCACCACATCGATGCCGCGCAGTTTGGGAAAACTGCCACTCCGGACGCGCCCGCCGCCGGCAGCTGAGGCACATCGCGCGCCCTGGGCGCTTCTTCGGCAACGCCACGGCCGGGAACGGTTCGTGCTGTTCCGCCGACGATGCGCATTAGTGTATTTGGACTCGGATATGTCGGGGCGGTCTCGTCGGCCTGTATGGCGGCCGGCGGGCACGAAGTCATTGGCGTCGACAAGAACGCCACCAAGGTCGAGCTGATCCGGAATGGACACTCGCCGATCATCGAGACGGGTGTGGACGAGATCGTCCACACCGCTGCGAACGACGGCCGGCTGAAAGCGACCACTTCCACCGCAGAAGCCATTCGCGACTCGGAGATCTCGCTGGTGTGCGTGGGCACGCCGAGCGAGCACAACGGCAGCCTCAAGCTCGATTACGTGCGCAAGGTGTGCGAGGAGATCGGCACCGCCCTGCGCGACCTCGATCGCTATCACGTTGTCGTGATCCGCAGCACCATCCTGCCGGGCACGATGCGCTCGGTGGTCGTCCCGACTCTCGAGCAACACTCACGCAAGCGCGCGAACGTCGATTTCGGCGTGTGCTTCAACCCGGAGTTCCTGCGCGAAGGCACGGCCGTCAACGACTACTACCATCCGCCGAAGACGGTGGTAGGCGAGTCCGACGCGCGCGCGGGCGACAAGCTGCTGAAGCTCTATGAAGGGCTCACGGCGCCCGTGTTCCGCACGACGCTCGAAACGGCGGAAATGGTGAAGTATGTGGACAACACCTGGCATGCCCTGAAGGTGGGGTTCGCGAACGAGATCGGCTCGATCGCCAAGGCGCTGTCGATCGACAGCTTCGAGGTCATGGACATCTTCTGTCGGGACACGAAGCTGAACCTGTCTCCGTACTACCTGCGGCCGGGCTACGCCTTCGGCGGCTCGTGCCTGCCCAAGGACGTGCGGGCGCTCACGTATCGCGCACGCACGCTCGATGTGGAGACGCCCATTCTCGGGGCGATTCTCCCGAGCAATGAGGCGCACGTGCGTCGTGGCCTCGACCTCGTGCTGAACGAAGGCAAGCGCAAGATCGGCGTGCTCGGCTTCAGCTTCAAGGCGGGGACCGACGATCTGCGCGAAAGCCCGATCGTGGAGCTCATCGAGCGGCTCATCGGCAAGGGCTTCGACCTTCGCCTGTACGACCGCAACGTCAATCTCGCGAAGCTCACCGGCGCCAACCGGGATTACATCCTCAACCACATTCCGCACATCGCCTGCCTCATGCGCGAGAGCATGGAAGAGGTGCTGGAGCATGCCGAGGTCGTCGTGATCGGCAACGGCGCGTCCGAGTTCACGCGCGTGCCGTCCCTGCTACGCGACGGCCAGAAGGTCATCGATCTCGTACGCATCAAGGCGGACTTCCGCGACAGCGCGCAGTACGCCGGCATCTGCTGGTAAGTGATTCATGAAGCGTCGCGTACTCATCATCGTCGAAAACCTGCCGTGCCCGTTCGATCGGCGTGTATGGCAGGAAGCCCGTACGCTCACCGCGGCGGGCTACACCGTCTCGATCATCTGCCCGAAAGGCAAGGGCTACGAGAAGAGTTACGAGGAGATCGACGGGATCGCGATTTACCGTCACTCGCTGCCGGTCGAGGCCGATCGCTGGTACGGCTACGCGGTGGAGTACCTCTGGGCGTTCTTCGCGCAGCTGTTCCTCTCCCTGCGCGTGTTGAGGCGGCGCGGTTTCGACGTGATCCACGCCTGCAATCCGCCGGACACGATCTTCCTCGTTGCCTGGTTCTATAAGCCCTTCGGCAAGAAGTTCCTGTTCGACCACCACGACATCAATCCCGAGCTGTACGAAGCGAAATTCGGGCGCCGCGACTTCTTCTACAAGCTGATGGTGTGGCTCGAGCGGCTGACCTTCAAAACGGCGCGCGTGTCGATTGCGACCAACGAGTCCTACCGTCGTATCGCGATCGAGCGCGGCGGAATGCCGCCGGAGAAGGTGTTCGTCGTTCGCAGCGGCCCGAGCCTCGAGCGCCTGAAGATCCTGCCGCCCGATCCGGCGCTGAAGAAAGGGCGCAAGTACCTCGTGGGCTATGTCGGCGTCATGGGTCGGCAGGAAGGCATCGATCTGCTGCTGCACTCCGTGCGCCACATCGTGCTCGAGAAGGGCCGGCAGGACGTGCACTTCGGCCTCGTCGGCGGCGGCACGGAGCTGAACGCCATGAAGGCGCTGGCTCGCGAGCTCGGTGTCGCGGATTACGTGACGTTCACCGGGCGCGTTCCGGACGCGGAGCTGCTTGCGATGCTGAACACCGCGGATGTGTGCGTGAACCCCGACGTCGCGAACGAAATGAACGACAAGTCGACCATGAACAAGATCATGGAGTACATGGCGCTCGGCAAGGCGATCGTGCAGTTCGACCTGACCGAAGGTCGCTTCTCCGCGCAGGAAGCCTCGCTCTACGCCCGCCGCAACGACCCGATCGACATGGCGGACAAGATTCTCTCCCTGCTCGATGACGAGGATCGCCGCCGGAGCATGGGCAATTTCGGGCGCCTGCGCGTGGCCAACGAGCTGTCGTGGGACCACGAAGTGCCGAAGCTCCTCGCTGCCTACGAAGCCGTGTTCGAGTCTGAGAAAAAGCCGGCCAGCTCGAGCTCGGAGGACACGCGCCCGGCGAGCACATCCGCTTGAGCCTCAAGTGGCGCGTTGCTCGCGTCCGCGCCATGAGTAGCCGCGAGATTGCCTTTCGAGTCGGACGTGCCGTGCGTGCGCGCGCGGAGCGCTGGGGCCTCGGCCTGGCACGCGCGCCGGCTCCTGTGGGCCCCTGTGGCAACGCCTGGCTGCCGGCGCTGCCCCGGCACTTCGACAAGAAGAAATACGCCGCGGCGGCGGATGAGATTCTGCATGGCTCTTTCCATGTGTTCGCGCTGGAGCATGCGCGCCTCGGATTTCCGCCGAACTGGAACAGGGATCCGCGGACGGGGACGGTCGCGCCGTTGACGTTTGGCAAGAGCCTCGACTACCGCAACCCGCGCAATGTCGGCGACATCAAGTACCTCTGGGAGATCAACCGGCATCTCGAGCTCGTGACGCTGGCGCAGGCGTGGCACCTGAGTGGCGACTCGCGCTACCTCGATGGCTGCCGCGTGCTGCTCGACTCCTGGTTCGAACAGGCGCCGTATCCATTTGGCGTCAACTGGTGCAGCAGCCTCGAGCACGCGATCCGCCTCACCAACTGGTCGTTCGCCTGGCACCTCCTGGGGGGCGACGGTTCGCCGCTCTTCATGGGTGCCCCTGGCGAGGCGTTCCGCGCGCGCTGGCTGCGCTCGGTCTATCAGCATTCCCATTTCATCGCAGGACATCTGTCGCGGCATTCCTCCGCCAACAATCACCTGCTGGGGGAGGCGACGGGGTTGCTCATCGCCTCGCTCACCTGGCCCATGTGGGACGACTGCAAGGCGTGGCGCAGCGGCGCGCAGGAGGAGCTCGAGCGCGAAGCGACGCTTCAGACTTTCTCCGACGGCGTGAACAAGGAACAGGCGACCTGGTATCACCATGCCGTCGCCGACATGATGCTGGTAGCTGGCCTCGTCGCCCGCGCCAACGGTACAGACTTCGGTGTTTCTTACTGGCAGCGATTGCAATCGATGCTCGAATTTCTCGCGAGCATCATGGATGTGGGCGGGCATGTGCCGCAAATCGGCGACGCCGATGACGGCCTGCTCGTGCGGCTCGATCCGGCGCGGAGCTTCGATCCGTTCAAGTCGCTGCTCGCAACGGGTGCCGTGCTGTTCGAGCGGGCGGATTTCAAGCAGAAGGCGGGCACGCTGGACGACAAGACGCGCTGGCTGCTGGGCGATGCCTCGGCAGCGACATTCGCGGCGCTGGAGGCCGATCCGCAGTCGCTTTCATTGCCGGTGAGGCGGGAGTTTCCCCAGGGCGGTTATTACATCCTGGGCCAGGATTTCGAGACACCGGACGAAGTGCGCATCGTCGCGGATGCAGGGCCCCTCGGCTATCTCTCGATCGCCGCGCACGGCCACGCGGATGCCTTGTCTTTCACGCTGAGCGCGGCCGGGCTGCCGATTCTCGTGGACCCGGGTACGTTCGCGTATCACACCGAGCGACGCTGGCGGGATTACTTCCGCGGCACGTCCGCGCACAACACGCTGCGTGTGGATGGGGAGGACCAGTCCATCGCGGCCGGAAACTTCCTGTGGCTCCAGCACGCGCACGCGCGCGTGGAATCCTTCGAATCCACGGAAGATTCGGTGCGGATGGTGGCGAGTCACACGGGCTACGAGCGGCTTGCGGACCCGGTAAGACACCGGCGCACGTGGGTGTACGAGCGCCGGTTGCGCAAGCTGCGGGTCACGGACGAAGTCTTCTGCCGCCGTGCCCACCGCCTCGAGTGGTTCTGGCATTTCGCGCCAGGGTGCGGCGTGAGCGTGGATGCGAACACGCTCGTCGCCCGACGCGAAGGGGTCATGCTCACCCTGACCTGGCCTTCCGCGCTCGCGGCACGCCTCGCGACCGCCTCTGAACACCCCCCGCTTGGCTGGTACTCATCAACGCTCGATCGGAAGCAACCCGCGATCACCGCTGTGATCGAAGCGCCCGCACAGGCGGGCGCCTGCTCACAGACCTCGATCGATTTCGACCTCGCGATCGAAATCAATTCACCTTGACACTGACTTCCTTGGAGAAATCGCTCTCGGCGCCGGCCGCGTTCACCGCCGTCATCGCGATGAAGACCGTGCCCTTCGGCAGCGATGCGAGCGAGTAGCGTGTGAGGCCGGCGTTCTCGACCGCAACGCTGTCCGTGTAATTCCCGCTCTGTGTGCCGTAGTGGATCTTGTAACCCGAAAGATCGGTGAGCGTCGAACCGTCGTCGTTCTGCGTCGGGGGCGACCACGAGACCTCGACACCGGTGGTGGCGAGCGCTGCCACCACGTTGATGGCGAAGGCCGGCAGGGCGGCGACCGCTTCGCCATCCGTTGCCGCGATTTCGATGCCGGAATGCGTGCCGACGTCGGCCGCCGCCGGCGTGCCGGTGAGGGCGCCCGTGTTGACGTCGAACGCCGCCCAGTTGGGCTTGTTCGCGATCGTGAAGGTGACCTTGTCCTGATCCGGGTCGGAGGCACTCGGCTTGAAGGAGTAGCTCTGGCCCGCGGTGATCGTGGCCGGCGCGGTGCCCGAGATCGTCGGCGCCTGGTTGGCGCTTGCGACCGGCAGTGTGCTCGGCGTGCCGGGCGACGCCGGCGGAGTAACCGGTGTGCCCGCCGGGGGCGCCGTCTGCGTGGAAGTAGGAGTGCCGGAGCTTCCGCCGCCGCCGCACGCGGCCAGCATCGAAGACAGTGCTACGGAACAAAAGACCAAACGAACCCATGAACCCGCAAAGGTTCTCATCGTGTGCGACCCCATCAAGTGACCCAACCCGGTTCGAGCCCGAGCCGTCGTCGCAGCCGTGGCGAGGCCTGTGCCGATTTCGAGGCGGCACGGTCACGTCCGATCTGGATCGCGGTTCGAGCGTTGCCTGTGCGGGAACGAAACCTGCTCAGGTCCTGCTACAGCACGGGGCAACGGGGGAGCACGGTGCAACGGCTATGCCAGTTATCCCAACTCACTGAAGAGGCTTGGGTTTTCGGCTGATTTTCAGCCGCGCTCGAGCTTCCTCGCGGCAGGCAGATGTTGCCGCGCACAGACAGGGTCAGGACGGCGGTGCGCGGTTGCGGGTTCAACTCGATGATGCACAACGAAAAAGGGTCGGTCGCTAGCTACCGACACAATTTGTCAGTCCACGGTGCCACGCCCGAGCTACTGCCAAGCGGGCGCGATACTTGCGTTGAGTGCTCTCGAGCGACCTTACGTCGCGTTCGAGTCGCACACAGCACGCATGACAGATCCCGTAATGTTCACGCGCGGTTTCTCTATCGCGCTCGTATCGCTTCTTCAGGCGATCATGCCTTCACTGATCGCCGTCGGAACTCTTGTGCTCCTTTGTCACGCCTATGGCGTGGTGTTCAGCGATTTCTTCCAGGTGCTCGCGGTTGCCGTTGCGATATTGAGCTCGGTGCTTCCCCGCGGCCGCACCAACGGCCAGCAACCGGTGCTGCCCGCCGCGGTTCCGCTCGCGTTCAGTGTAATCGTGCGCTGGATGGTGATCGTCGCGATCCTTCTTGGCATCGGCTACGTCACGAAATATTCCGAAGATTTCTCGCGTCGCGTGGTGCTGACATGGGTAGTTGTCACACCCGCGCTGCTGGTGCTCGTGGCTCTCTATCTCCACGAGATGATGCGCCGGTTGCTGAACGACCCGAAGAACACTCGCGGCGTGGCGTTCGTCGGCTGCACCGAAGTGAGCCTGATGCTCGCAGATCGCATCACCCGCAACTCCCGCTCGCTCGGCATGACCGTGCACGGCTTCTTCGACGATCGCGGCCCCGATCGGCTGGGCAACTGCGGCAGCATGCGTCGGCTCGGGGCGATGTCGGACATCTTCACCGCGGTCCAGCGCAAGCAGATCGACGCGATCTTCGTGGCGCTCCCGATGCGTCAGGTGCAGCGGGTGATGGATCTGGTGCAGGAGCTTCGGAACACCACCGTCTCTATCTATTACCTCCCGGATCTCTGCGCCCTCGACCTGCTGCAGGCTCGCACCGGGGAGCTGCTCGGCATGCCCGTGGTGTCGATGTGCGAGACGCCGTTCTACGGCTACGGTGGCCTGGTGAAGCGCATGACGGACGTGGCTTTCGCCTGCGCGATTCTCGCGATCGCCGCCCCGCTGATGGTCGGGATCGCGCTCGCGATCAAGCTCACCTCGCGCGGCCCGGTCATCTTCAAGCAGCGCCGCTACGGCCTCGATGGCAAGGAGATCCTTGTCTACAAGTTCCGCACGATGACGGTGCTGGAAGATGGCCACCGGGTGCCTCAGGCGACGCGCAGCGACTCCCGCGTCACGCCCGTGGGGCGCTTCCTGCGACGCTATTCGCTCGACGAGCTGCCTCAGCTCTTCAACGTGCTGCAGGGAACGATGAGCCTCGTCGGTCCGCGCCCGCATGCCGTGGCTCACAACGAGGAGTATCGGCAGCTCATCAAGGGCTACATGGTTCGTCACAAGGCGCCGCCGGGCATCACGGGCCTGGCGCAGATCAATGGCTGCCGGGGCGAGACGACCCGGGTGGAAGAAATGCAGGCGCGTGTGAACTACGACCTCGAATACCTGCGTCGCTGGTCGCCGCTGCTGGATCTCAAGATCCTGGCGCTGACCGCGGTACGCGTCCTGCGCGACGAAAAAGCCTATTAGGCAAACAACAAACCACGTCCGCGGTTAGCGGTGGAGGACGCACGCCATGCGCTGGCTGTTCCTGGGACTAGTCCTCGCGTTGATCGCCGGGGACGCCCTCGGCATGCAGATGAGCCTCTTCACGGGGTTCAGCGTCAAGAACGCTTTCCTGTATGCCATCGGCTTCACGCTGGTGTTTCGTACTGCGCTGACCGGCGGAGTGAAGCTCGACCTCCTGTCGTTGCACGTCCTTTTCATTCTCATGATCGGTTACGCGGGTCTCATGTGGGCGATCGCCTTCGGCGTGGTCCATTACCCGGGCTACAGCATGTTCGGCAAGTTCGTGACGCTGAAGACGAAACTGATCGATCCGGCGCTCATGCTGTTCGCGGCGTTCTACGGCCTGCGTACGCTGGAAGATGCGAAGTGGCTGATTGGCGTGGTGCTGCTCGCCATTGCGGGCGCGAACCTCGCCACGCTGGGCGACTCGATGGGGCTCGTTCACCTCGGGATGAAAGTGGGTGAAAGAGGGCCGGAAGCCGGGCGTATCTTCGGTGCGTTCGGACATGCGAACGACACCGGCACACTGATCGTCACCGTGCTGCCCGCCATGATCGCCATGATGGTGACCAGCCAGCGCCATCGGCTGCTCTGGGGCAGCGCGATGCTCATCTCGGCGCTGGTGCTGATCCTCACGGTTTCCCGAGGCGCCTTCGTGGGCCTGTTCCTCGGCACGGTCTGGGCGGCCTTCATGCTCAGGCGATACGTGCCAGTGCAGAAGTTCGTGGTATGGGGCGCATTGGCCATTGTGGGTGTCATCTTCGTGGGGCTCATCGCCGGGCTCGTGGACGCCCAGATCGGCAACACCATCGCGGAGCGCCTGTTCGGCCAGTCGAAGTCGATCGACATGAGCGAGGCCTCCTCCGGTCGCACGCAGATCTGGGCCGAGCTGCTCGAGCGCATGACCCGCACGCCAATCAGCATGCTCACGGGCTTCGGCTGGGACGTGTACTACGTCATGCCGTTCCGATACGCCCCTCACAATCACTATCTGGGCACGTATTTCGATCTCGGGATTCCGGGCGTCACGCTGTTCATGCTGCTCATGTGGCGCATCGTCCGCACCGCGCGCAGCGTCGTATCGGTCGCGGACGATGAAACGCGGCCGCACGTGCTGGCCTTCATCTTCGGCATGTTCTCGCTGCTGATCTCGATCGTGTTCGCGGATCTGTTCGATCCCTGGTCGTACATCTGGCTTTACGTCGGCGCCATGATGCGAATCGCCGTGCTGGTGCGGGAGCGCGCCGAAAACAGGGCGCCGTCGGTGCTCGAGGCGCCATTGAAAGTTGCGCAGGTGCATGGACCGGCGCTCGGTGAAGCACGCAGCGCGTTCGGCGGCGTGCTCACGGGCCGGCCACGCTGAGGGGCGGAAGGTGAACTCATGAGCTCAATTCCTTCGTTGTCGGGCAGCGCGGCGTTGCCCTTCCAGCTGGCGCAGTGGTTCGGCGCGCAATTCGAGATTCGGGAGCCGGCGGAGCGCACCCGCTCCGGCATGCTCCTGGTGCTCGCCGCGATACTGATCGTCGGCACGGTCCTGCGCTTCTGGGGCCTGGGTTCCATCAGCCTGCACGGCGATGAGGAAACCATGGCCATGCCGACGATGCACATCGTGAAGGATGGCCAGCCGCTCCTGCCGAGCGGCATGTACTACCCGCGCGGCATCTCGCAGCTCTACATGATGGCAGGCGCGGTGAAGGCGTTCGGTGAATCCGAGTGGTCGTTCCGCCTGCCGTCCGCCATCTGCGGCGTGCTGCTGATCTTGCTCACGTTCTATGCGGGTAGCAGGTTCCTCGCGCCTGTGTGGAATCTCGCCCTCACAGCGGCAGTGGCCTTGCTGCCTGAGTTCATCGTGGACGCGCAGACGGCGCGCATGTATGTGTTCCTCGTCACCTGCGTCACGGGATACATGATTCTCTTGTTCCGATGGGAACGCACCGATAACGCCTGGTATCTCGCGGCGGCAGTGGCGACGCTGATCATCGGCATACAATTCCAGACTCTCGCGGTGTTCGCGGCTTTCATGGCCTTCTATCCCGGCATCGTGCGGGGCGAGCTCCACAAGATCGTTCTCGGCGCGGCGGCATTCGCCGCGGTCATCGTCGGCTTCATGGTCATCGATCACTGGATCGTGAGCGCTTACCCTTCCGCGCGCGACCTTGGCGGCGAGGATGAAGAGGTGGGAAGCCCCGGGGCCGCCAGCGCCATTCCGCAGGTGGCGTTGTGGATCTTCGCTCTGGCCGCAGTGGGCGCCGCGGCGCTCTCGACTTTCACCGTGCGGCTGGTCCGCGAGCGGGTTGCCGCCATCGCGGCGGCGGCCTTGATCGCGCTCGGCCTGCTCGCGCAGGTGGCTTTCAGCTATCACCTCGCGGCTCTGCTCATCATCGCGGGCGGGATCATCGCGATGCGCACCGGGCAGCTCACCGTCGGTCGGGTGCTGCCGCTTGCGATCGTGAGCGCAGTGCTGATGGTGGGGCAGTTCTATCTGCTCCACGAGAAGGGTGTCAGCTCCATTCAGCAGATCGCGGGCGCGATGCTCGGCTGGCCGAGCGTCTGGCCGCAGATCGCCGTGGCGCATTACTCGATCTTTGCCGGGCTGCTCGCGGGTCTCGCGGTGGTCGCGGGGTTGTGGTGTCTCGCGCGCCGCCGGCCGATCCCGGATTTCGTGCTGCTCATCGTGCTCGGCGTGTGGATTCCGCTGCTCGCCATCGGGTTGTTTCGGTGGAACGTGGCGCTGCGTTACACGGCGGTGCAGGCGATCCCGCTCCTGATCGGTGGGTTCGCAGCCGCGCAATGGTTCGTGAGGAGCCGGGGCGCATCGCTGCTGCGATGGGAAGGCATCGTCGCAGCGGTGGTGTGCGTGCTGGCGGTCAATCCGCTCGCGTTCGCGCGCACCGTTCATTCCGGCTACAAAACGAATCCCGATCACCAGGGCGCGGCAAGATTCATCCAGAACGTGAACCCCGGGCCGCGCGATATCGTGATCGCGGAGGACGTTCTTCAGCAGACGTACTACCTCGGTCACGTGGACTACTGGTTGCAAGATAAGAAGGTCGCGGCGCCTTACATCCTCAATCACGATGGCGTGTGGAAGGACTTCTACACGAACACGCCGCTCGTCGGTTCGGCGGAAGATCTGCAGCAACTCATCGACCGGCCGAACCGAGGTGCCATCTACATCATCGGAAGCGGTGAGAACCAGGCAGACGGGCGTCGCTACGTGCGCGGCGAGGGTCTGTCGAAGATGCTGGAATCGCCCGAGTTCCGGGTCGTGTTCCGCGGTCGCGACGATCTGACGAAGGTACTGAAGCTGCCGCCACCCGGCGCCGCGGAGTGACGCGATGCCGCCTCTGGCACATCGTGCCGCATACCTGAGTCTCGCTCGGCTCGCGAATTACGGGCTCATGCTGGTGAGCCCGATCATTCTCGCGCGCGTGCTGACGGTCGAGGACTTCGGCCGCTACCGCGAGTTCCTGCTCTACGGCACGGTGCTCCAGTCGCTCGGCGGGTTCGCCATCTACGACAGCCTGCTGTACTTCATTCCCGCCAATCCCGAAAGTCCGTGGCGAATCGTGCGGCAGACAACAGTGCTCACGTTCTGCGCGACGCTGGTCACGAGCATCGTGCTCGTCGTGTTCGATCAGGCGACGGGCGGGGCGGTGGTCGGGCCGTACCTGTGGCAGCTGGTTCTTTACCTCATGCTGTGCACGAACCTCGATTTCTGGGAGATGTACTGGCTCGCGAATCACCGCTCGGCCGCGATGTTCGGCTATTCGGCGGGCCGGCTCGTGGCGCGACTCCTCGTGGTAACCGTGGTGGCGACCGTGACGCGGGATGTCGCCACCATCATCTGGTCGCTCATCACCGTGGAAGGTCTGCGCCTCGCAGGCTCCGCAGTGGCTTTCCTGAAGCTGGATGCGTCGGCGCGGGAGCCAGCGCTCAAGGAGCCCTGGCGCGGGCAGCTGCGGTTCTGCCTGCCATCCGGAACAGGCTCTTTCATCGCCAATGTGAATCGATACTTCGCAGGCATCTTCGTCACCAAGATGCTCGGCGCCACGTCCCTCGCGCACTACGCCATCGGCCGCTTCCCCGAGCCCGTGATCGCGATCGTGCGAAATGCGCTCTCGACCGTCGTGCTGCCGGAGATGGTGAGAAGAGGGCGGGATAATCCGGAGCTGCAGCTCGGCCTCTGGAAGCGAGCGACTGCGATGAACGCGATGTTGCTGCTGCCGGTGATCGTGCTCGTCGTTCGCTACGCCGACACGGCTGTGACCACCGTGTTCGGGCAGAGCTACGCGGAGGCGGGCCCCCTCATGCAGATCTTCATGATCTCGATCTTCCGGGAGTGCTTTGACTTCGCGCCCGCCCTGCGCGCGATGAACAAGGTTTCGCCGCTCGTGTACAGCAACCTCGTGGCCCTGGTCGCCTGCGCCGGCGGGATGCTCGTGCTCACTCCCATGTTCGGGGTGAACGGCGCCATGGGCGCGGCCGTGCTGTCGACCTACGTAGATGGCATCTGGCAGGCGCGGAGCGTCGCCCGGCGTCTGGGCAAGACCACCGCGCAGCTCATTCCCTGGTCGAGCATCTCGCGCAGCCTTATCGCAGCCGTGGTGGCCGGAGGAGTGGTGGTGAGCCCGATGTGGACCGACACCTTCGGCTTCGCGGGCGTGGTCCTTGCTGGCGCGGCATACATGGTGGCTTACGTTGTGTTGTTGAAGCTGTTGCGAGTGCCGGAAGCGGACATGCTCTTTGCCTCCGTGCGGCGCTCGGTGGTGGGTAGCAAGGCATGAGTAATCGGATTCCGACGGCAAACCAGATGTATTTCGGCGAGCTGCCGGAGGAGCCCGCGCACGTCGAGGCGCTCGAGCGCGTCTTCTTCAAGAGCGTGGGGTTACCGAACGGCACGTGGAAGACCACGAGCCATCGCCGTCTCGACGACCTCAACGCACTGGTGCAGCAGCATCTGCCAGCGCACCGGCCGCTCGACGTGATGGACGTGGCGTGCTCTTCAGCCGTGAGCAGCGTCGAGTGGCTGGAGTCGCTTCAGCAAGCGGGTATCGATTGCCGGATGGTGGCCGGGGATGCGTCCGTCAACGCGTTCGTGCTGTCCATCGGCAGGAACCTGCATGCGCTCGTCGATCGCCACGGTCGCACGATGCAGTACGAGATCGGTGGCATCGGGCTCGAAGTGCCGCTGCGCAAGCGCAAGATCCCACGCTACGGTTTGCAGGTGTTGCTGATCAAGGTGCTCGCGCGGTTGCTCGGGCCCACGCTGAGCGACCCCAAGCTCGCCGAGCGCGGCTCGCGATGGGGCATGCGCTGGCGGCCGGTGCAGCTCGTGAGTCCTTCGGTGCGTCGTCGTCGTCACATCGAAGTCATCGAGGACGACATCCTTCTCAACAAGAGCTTCGTGCGCTGCTTCGACGTCGTGCGCGCCGCGAACATCCTGAACCTGGGCTACTTCGATCGGGCGACGCTCACCGCCATGCTGCTGAACCTGCGCGAGCGCCTGCGCGATGACGGCGTGCTCGTCGTTTGCCGCACCAATCATCAGAACGTGAACCACGGAACCGTGTTCGGCCTCGATGCGGCCCGAAACTTGCGGGCGCTCGCGCGGATCAACGACGGTTCGGAGATTGAAAACATCGCGCTGACGTTACCGGCGACGACTAGGGATCTTTCATTGAGCGGGTAAGGAATTTCCGAAGCCACCAATTCGCGCAAGAGAACGTGAATGGCGTGTTTTTGTGAACCCCGGCGCACTTTCGACGCTCGCCAAGCTTCTGCTGAAGCGGATAGGGCGGGCGTGATCGGAAGCGTTGCGCGCATACGTCTCCGTTCTGAGACATTGCGCGTGAATCGTTGCGCCCTCAATACTCCCCCGCGCTCGCAACCGGGGGTTCTGCCAACCAATGCATCGTTCACTCATGAGAGTGGCGGCGTGCTCAATCGCGCTCGTCGCTACCAGCGCGTTTGCCGCCGACACCTATCCCCGCCTCGGCACCTATTCGATCGGCGGAAAGCACGACTACTACACCGACACCTACCAGAAGCAGCTCGCCGCTGTGCAGGTCGCGGTGATCTCGTACTACCCCGGCTGGGGCATGGGTGCCGGCGTGACGATGAATGACACCGTCAAGAAGCTGAAAGCCTTGAATCCCAATATCAAGGTGTTCCTGTACGAGCGTCCCGAAACGCAGACGATCCCGATGGATCCCACGTTCAGTGATCTCTACACCAAGATCCAGAACGAGCGGTGGTGGCTCACAACGAGCGGCACCAGTGGATCGAAGGTGCTCTCCGATTACGGTGCCGGGCACTACATCATCAACACCACGGCCTATGCGCGGAAGGATTCTTCGGGCAAGACGTGGATTCAGTGGTACGCGGGCTGGCTCCAGCAGAAGTACGTCGCGCCGAATCCGGCGATCGACGGTCTCTACACCGACAACGTGTTCTACAAGCCGCGCCGTGATGGCGACTGGGACCTGAACGGCACGCTCGACAGCCAGAAAGACGCGACCACGCAAGTGCGCTACCGCCAGGGCCTGGCGCAGTTCGCGGATCTGCTGCGCGCCTCATCCGGCAAGCTGCAGCTCGCCAACGTTGCCGACTGGGGGCTCTCGATCTCCAACATCAACGAGTATGTCGGCAAGTTCAATGGCGGCGTGTGGGAGCACTTCATGGGCCGCACCTATTCCGTCGAGACCTATGAAGGCTGGGCGGAGATGATGAAGAACTACCGCAAGATCATGGCGGCGCTCGCGGCGCCGAAGTACCTCGTCTGCGGTGCCGAAGGTTCCCCGACCGATTACCAGTTCGTGCGCTACGCGCTCGCTTCGTGCTCGATGGACGACGGCTACTTCGCGTACACCGATCTCAGCAAGCAGTACCAGGGCGTGCCCTGGTACGACGAATACGGCGTGAAGCTCGGCGCCGCCACGAGCGGGCCGCCCACGAGCGCCTGGCAGTCCGGCGTTTATCGCCGCAATTTTCAGAACGGGATCATTCTCGTGAATCCCAAGGGCAACGGTGCACGCACCGTCACGCTCGAGGCGGATTACGTGAAGATCAAAGGCGCGCAGGCGCCGACCGTCAATAACGGCGCCACGGTTCGTACCGTTACGCTGCAGGATCGCGACGGCATCATCCTGCTGCGCAAGGGCACGACCGAGGCCACACCGGAAGTGCCGTCCGGTTTCACAGTGAACTGAGTATTACGACAAGGAAAGGAAAGATGACCCGAAAAATTCTGATCGCGATCGCGGGCACGCTTGCCGCGACCTCCCTGGCTCACGCCGCGGATGACTACCCCCGACTGGCGACCTACGACATTGGCGGTCCGCACGACTACTACAGTGCGGAACACCAGAAGAAGCTGGCGAAAGTGGACGTGTCCATCGTCAGCATCTACCCGGGCTGGGGTAGCGCGCAGAAGACGACCATGGACGCGGTGGTGAAGAACGTCAAGGCGATGAACCCGAAGACGAAGGTGTTCGCCTATGTCATCGGTGAGGCGATGCAGGTGCCCGCGAGCAGCGCGTGGGTGGATTATGAGGCGAAGGTGAACTCCTCCAACTGGTGGCTCTACACCACCGGCCTCGACACCTCCAAGGTGCTGTCGGATTACGGCAAGGGCTTCTACGTCCTCAACATCTCCACGCAGGCGAAGAAGGACAGCAAGGGCCAGGTCTTCGCGCAGTGGTTCGGGGATTACACGGCGAATGCGTTCGGCAAGCCGAACCCCGCGCTCGACGGCATCTTCACGGACAACGTGTTCTGGAAGCCGCGTCGGGATGGCGACTGGAACCGCGACGGCAAGATCGACAGCCAGAACGACCCGACCGTGCAGGGCTGGTATCGCGCCGGCTACCGGCTCTATGTCGATACGCTGAAGAAGGCGCTGCCCGGCAAGATGCAGCTCGCCAACGTGGCGGACTGGGGCCAGCCCAACGCCGTGCTGACCGAATACAAGGGGGCCTTCAACGGTGGCGTGCTCGAGCACATCATCGGCAGCAGCTGGTCGGTCGAGAGCCAGGGCTGGAAGCAGATGATGGCCCACTATCGCAAGACGATGGACGCGCTCGGTGCGCCGAAGTACGGCATCTTCGAGCAGTTCGGCAGCGTGACGGACTATCAGGCCATGCGTTACGGCTTCGCATCCTGTGCGATGGACGATGGCTACTACGCCTTCAATGATTCGGCTCACCAGAACGCGGGCGTGCCCTGGTTCGACGAGTTCGATGCCAAGCTCGGCGCCGCCGTGAGCAAGCCGCAGACGGCGGCCTGGCAGGCGGGCGTGTATCGCCGCGATTTCGAGAACGGCATCGTGCTCGTGAACCCGAAGGGGAACGGCCAGCGCGAAGTGACGCTCGAAGGGGACTTCGTGAAGCTCAAGGGCTCGCAGGATCCCGCGGTCAACAACGGCGCCACCGTTCGCAAGGTGACGCTGAAGGATCGGGACGGCATCGTGCTGATGCGGGTGAAGCCGGTGAAGCGCCCCTCGCCGCCGGCATCCATCACGACGACCGCCAGCAACTGAGGCCCTGCAAGGCCTCGAGCTCGAGACGAATGGCCTGGCGATGCGTGCACATCGCCGGGCTCGCGAGCCGCTCAAGGCGAGCTCGCCAGCATCACGAACCGGTCGATCATCCGGTCCCAGCCGAAGTGCTCGACGGCCGCCTGCCGCGCGGCCCGCGAAAGGCGGGCCCGCTCGAGATCATCCGATAGCAGGCGGGCGAGCAGTGCGGTGAGCTCCTGCACGTTGCCGGGTGTGTAGCTGTAGCCGCCTCCATGCGCGATCAGTTCCTCCATGCCGCCGATGCGTGAGCAGACCACGGGCACTGCGCATGCCATCGCTTCCAGCGCGGCGTTCGAGAATGTTTCCACGGACGTGGAGGTGAGCGCGAACAGGTCCATTTGCGCCAGGTGCGGGCGCACGTCCCGCGTTTCGCCCACCAGCACCACGAAGCCGGACAATCCCTGTCGCTCGATTTCTTCCACCACACGCGGGCGTTCGGTGCCGTCACCCACGATCACGCATCCAACGTCGAACCCCTGCGCGCGCAATGCCGCGGTGGCGGCGACGAGATCCACATGCGCCTTTTCCGGCCGCATCTTTCCTACGGTCCCGATGATGTATTTCGTGTCTAGCAGTGAAGCCGGGCGCTCCATGCGGGGCGCGGAGAAGCGGTCCGTGTCCACTCCGTTATAAAGAACAGCGGTATGCGCGCCCCCGCTATCGATGTGATAACGCTGCTGCCAAAGCTTGCGTTGCGTTTCCGCCCCGAAGATCACGGTATCGGCCGTGCGCAGCACGCGCCGGTATAGCGGCATGCGTCGTGCGTCTTTGCGCGCCTGGAACTCGGTGGTGTTCACCGACATGAGCAGCCGGAATCGGTCCCGTCCGAGAAGCGTTCGCGCCAGCGCGGCGTACAGCGAGGGATACAGGTTGACCGACAGCACCACCGGCTTCCCGCGCTCGCGGATGGTCTTCATCAGCCGGCGAAGCGCGCCCAGCGAGAACTTGCCCGTGCGCCGCAGGTGCACGATGCGTACGAGGGGCGAGATTTCCGCCCGCAGCGGCTCGGGCGGATTGAGATAGGCCACCGTGACATCCGAGCCCCGCTCGGCGAGCGCATTGGCCATGCGCACGCTCTTGGTCTCCGAGCCCCCGATGGTCAGGGAGTTCAGGAGCACCAGCACGGGTGGAGTAGGGCGGGCGGCGCGGAGCACGTCTGTCAGGCGCGAAGCTTGCAAGCGCGGGTTGGGATGACTACGGCTTACTCTGCAACCCGTGTGCCCGCGACCCTCGACGCTCCGACCCGCGCTGCCCGTCGGCCCTGCCGCTCCGTCCTGATGGTCGGGACGAGCCCCGAAGTGCGCGGCGGAGTCTCGTCCCTGGTGCGCAGCTATTACCGTGGCGGCCTGTTCGATCGGTTCGATATGCGCTACGTGCCGACCCACCGGGACGGAACCGCCGCTCAGAAAGCCCTGACGGCGCTCAAAGCATATGCGTGCCTGTGCTGGCTGCTCCTCTGGAGCCCGGCGCCGCTGGTCCACATCCATCTCGCCTCGCGTGCCTCGTTCTGGCGAAAGTCCATCGTCTGCGCGATGGCACGGCTGCGCCGGCGGCCCTATGTCCTGCACGTTCACGGCGCCGAGTTCAGCAAGTTTTACCACGAGGAATGTGGAGCAATTTCAAAGTGGATCGTGCGCCACACGCTGGAGCGCGCCGCTGTGCTGCTCGCCCTCTCGGGGCAGTGGCAGGAGACACTCAAGCGCATAGCCCCCCGCGCGACAGTGCAGACACTGCCGAACGCGGTCGCCCTTCGTAATGTGCCGGCGCGCGCGCCCGAAGACGCGCCGATTCGAGTTCTTTTCGCGGGACGCATCGGCGCGCGCAAAGGCGCGTTCGAGCTGCTGCGCGCGTTCGCGCGGCTCGCGCCGCAGTTTCCGGCGGCCACGCTGGTGTGCGCGGGCGATGGCGAAGGCGAGAAGTTGAAGCAGCTCGCGAGAGAGCTCGGCGTCGCGGATCGGGTGGAGTGCCCCGGCTGGCTCAACGCGGAGCAAATGGCGGATGAGCTGCAGCGCGCGTCGCTGTTCGCGTTGCCCTCGCACGATGAAGGCGTTCCCATCGCGCTGCTCGAAGCGATGTCGCACAGCCTGCCCGTGCTGACGACACCTGTCGGCGGAATTCCGGAAGTCATCGAGAGCGAGCGCAACGGGCTCATGGTGGAGCCCGGCAATGTGGAAGCGATCGAGCGCACCCTCGAACGCTTGCTCCGGTCCCCCGCCGAGCGCGAACGCCTCGGCGCGGCGGCGCGCGCGACGATTGCCGAACGGTACTCGCTCGAATCGAGCATCGAGCGTTTAGCTGCGCTCTACCGCCTCTTCGGCGTGCCGGAGCGGAAGGCCTGAATCGTTATGGAGACGGCGCAGCGCATCGATATAAAGCTGCACGCGCGTGTCTTCATCTGCCCGGCTCACAGCGAACCCGCGGCAGCGTGCGCTGATCTTCGTCCACTCAGCGGGATCGGACAGTAGCTCGACGATAGCCGCAGCCATCTGATCCTGCGACTGCACGGCGCGTCCGAGGCCGCCGTTCGCGATCAGTTGCTCCGGATCGAGATAGGCCACCACCGGCGCGCCGTGACCCCAGGCCTGCAGGTACGTGTTCGGCACCCCTTCGACTTCGGAGGTCCCCGCCAGCAACCGCGCCCGCTCGAACCACTCGCCAATGTCGTGATACGGCACCTGGCCGAGGAAGCGAACGTTGGGCAGCGCCGCCGCCTCACGCTTCACCTGCTCGAACAGCGCGCCTTCCTCGGGATAGGGGCCGCCGGCGATGGCGAACTTCAGGTGTGGCAACCGTCGTGCGAGGTCTAGCAGCAGTTGCGGCCGCTTCACCCGGCGCAACGCGCCGACCCAGAGCACATCGATCTCGCGCTCGTCATGCGCCGGACTGCGGCCCGGGGGGTCGAACAAAGAAGGGATCACCAGACTCGTGCGAGCGTAGTTCCGGAGCATCAGCCGTTGCTGCTCCGAGGTCTGCGACAGCACGAGGTCCGCGCGCTTGAGGCCATACGCATAGAGCTGCTTGTCTCGCCACAGCCGCACGTGAATCGTGTCGGGATGGCAATCCGACGTGCTCGCAAGTCGATACACGAACTTGCGGTCGTAGCGTCGTGCGAACATCGCCACGAGGCCGAGCATCATGCCGACGCCACTCACATAGTAGATATCGGCATCCGCACGTTTCAGTGCTGCCCAGATGCTGGTCCAGCGGGGATGGATGTAGCGCAAGACCGGGATTCCCTCCGTCGGCTTGAAAGTGCGCCACGTCGTGATGCCATCCCAGCTCGCGCCGTCGGGCTGGCCGAGATCGTGCACCACCATGGAGACGTCGAATCCGCGCTTGACGAGTTGCCGCCCGAGCAGTGTCTGCTGGACCTGCATGCCGCCGATGCCGAAGTGCGCATATTCGCGCGCCAGCACCGGCAG
Source organism: Pseudomonadota bacterium (assembly GCA_040255575.1). Lineage (GTDB taxonomy): Bacteria > Pseudomonadota > Gammaproteobacteria > Steroidobacterales > Steroidobacteraceae > JADGHX01. The sequence goes on from JBDZVF010000015.1 coordinate 24,121, forward strand.
GTTCATCAGGCCTACGAGGCAGATGCTCGGCAGGGACTCCGCTTGAGCGCTCGCTATCGTTGCCATCATTCAAAGAGCGAGCGGGCGTGCGCTGTCCGTGCGCTCTTCGCGGGCGGGGGGCGACGTCACGTCGGTCTTCGGGTACTCGATGATCCGGTCGATCTTGTAGTCCTTCATCTCGCGCGCATGCGTGAAGATGATCAGCTCGCCCAGAAGGCCGAGCGCGAACAGCTGCAACCCGAGCACCACGAGCAGGGATGACAGCAGTAACGCCGGCCGGTCCCCGAGCGCGTGACCCAGGAAAAGCCGGTCGATCACGAGCCAGGCGGTGATCAACGCACCAAGCCCGAACGTGACGGCGCCGATCATGCCGAAGAAGCGCAGCGGCCGCTTCGTGAAGCGCACGAGGAAGAACACACTGAAGATGTCGAGCGCACGACGCACGTACTCGCGCGGTGCATAGGTCCCGTCGAAGCGGTCGCGGGGCGACTGCCGCACGTCGATCTCGACGACGCGGAAACCCTGGCGATTCGCGAGCACCGGCAGGAAGCGATGCTGATCTCCGTACAGCGAGATCTCCTCGAGCACGCGCCGGTCGAACGCCCGCACGTTGCACCCGAGGTCGCGATAGCGCTGCCCCGTTACCTTGCCCAGAATTCCATGGAACAGGTTACGGCGCGCTCTTTCGAAGCGTCCGCCGGCGCGCGGCCAGCGATGGCCGATCGCCATGTCCGCGCTGTCGAGGGCTCGCACCAGCTTGCCGATCTCGGATGCCTCGACCTGGTAGTAGGCGGGCAGGGTCACGATCACGTGGGCCGAGGCGCGTTGGAAGCCGGCCATGAGTGCCGTCGCTTCGCCGAACTGGCGCGTGAGCTCGATCACCGTGAGCCTTTCACCCGCGCGCAACAGCTCTTCGATCTGCTCCACCGCCTTCGGCCGCGGCCCGTCGAGCACGAAAATGAACTCGATGTTGCGGCCGAGGCCGGCGAGCGCGCCGCGATACTCGCGATAGAGCGCGGCGAGATCGCTGTGGCGCCCGCCAACGGGAATGATGGCCGAGAGATCGGCAGCTTCGATCATCAGGCAGTCCTCGAGGGTGAAGAGTCGCGCACGGGCAGGGGATGGCTACGCAGGCCAAGGCGCTGGGTGAGCGCGGAAAATTCCGCCTCGCGCAGGTCGCCGAGCTTGTAGGCGAGCTCCCCGAGCGCGCCGGCGCAAATGAAGATGAATGCCGACGTCATGAAAATGATGCCGGAGCCCGCGAGCGGCAGCGAGAACGGCCGCCCGGTCGCGAGCCAGTGAAAAGCGGTGTAGCCGATCGCAAGCGTCGCGGCGGCCAGGAGCGGCAGCGCCAGCATTCCAAACCAAAGAAGCGGGCGCGACATGAACGACGCCACTGTCTTGATAACCATGAGATCCAGCAGGACTTTGTAAACACGGGACAGTCCGTACTTGGATTTACCGAACTGCCGAGCGTGATGCCGCACCTTGATCTCGGCCACGCGGGGGCCTGCGATGCTGGCCACGGCCGGGATGAACCGGTGCATCTCCGAATAGAGCGGAATGCGCTTGATGAGCGACGCGCGGTAGGCCTTGAGCGAGCAGCCGTTGTCCCGGATCGGGACCCCGGTGACGCGCGCGATCAGCTTGTTGGCGATGCGCGACGGGATCTTGCGCGACACGAGCTTGTCCTGCCGGTCGTGCCGCCAGCCGACCACGATGTCGTAGCCCTGCTCGATCAGCTCGAGGAACTGCGGAATGTCCCGCGGATCGTTTTGCAAATCCCCGTCCATGGTGACGATGACGTCGCCGCGGGCGGCCTCGATACCCGCGGCCATGGCCGCGGTCTGGCCATAGTTGCGCCGGAATTTCACGACGCGCACGCGCGAATCCTGCTTGGCAATTCCAATGGCGATGGCGAGCGTGCTGTCGCGGCTGCCGTCATCCACGAACACCATCTCGAACGGGATGCCGAGCGGCTCCAGCGCCCCGACCACCGCCCTGTGCATCGGCGCGATGCTTTCCTCCTCGTTATAGAAGGGCACGCACACGGACAGTTTTGGGCGGGGCGTTTCGGGGGTTGGCACGAATGTTGTTCCGCAGCTCCCGGCAGCGACAGCCGGGCATCGGGCGCGAGCGACGCAACCGTCGTGCCCACGTTGGCACGAGCGTGAGCCCGAGCTTCAGGAACGGGGCTTGCTCAGCTGCGCCCACGCTAAAGAAAACCTGTTTCCGAAGAACGACGGAGGAACTCCGTAAATGCTGATCCGACTCCGCACTTCATTGTGCGCTATCACGCTCCTTGCCTGCAGCGCGCCGCTGTTCGCTGCGAGTCCGCCGAGTGCCGCCGCGCCGGCCGGCAACACAGGAGCCCCGACCGAAACCTACACGGTCAAACCCGGAGACGTGCTCTCCGTTTCCGTGTGGAAAGAACCCGATCTGCAGGGCCCGGTGCTGGTACGGCCCGATGGTACGTTCTCATTCCCGCTCGCGGGGCAGATCGATGCGCGTGGCCGCAGCGTGCTCGAATTGCAGCAGATCATCACCGACAAGCTGAAGAAGTACATCTCCGACCCCGTCGTCACGGTTTCGATCTCGGAGGTGAAGGGGAACAAGGTTTACGTGCTCGGGCAGGTCAACAAGCCGGGCGAGTTCATCGTGAACCCGCGCGTGGATGTGATGCAGGCGCTGAGCATGGCGGGAGGCACCACGCCTTACGCCGCGCTGGGCGACATCACGATCCTGCGGCGAACGGAGAGCGGCCAGCAGTCGCTGCCGTTCCACTACGCCGAAGTGGCGCGCGGGCGCAATCTGCAACAGAACATCATGCTGCAGGCCGGTGATGTCGTTGTCGTACCGTAAGGGGGCAGGGAACGTGCGCGCGTTCGTGCGATTCGCGTTGCCCGCCGCTGGCGGTGTCGCTCTGCTGCTGGCCGCCTCGTCGGCCAGCGCCCAGGCGTGGATCTACGATCCGCGCATCGAAGTGCAGGGCATCTACAACGACAACAACCGGCTCTCGCCGGACAAGGCGCAGGAGATCGAAGCGAAAGGCGCGGCCATCGATGCGCTCGTCGCCTTCCGCAAGGAATCGGAGATCAACACGTTCGAGGCGACTCCGCACATCCGCTCCTCGTGGTTTCCCGATGCGGAGTCGGAAGAGTCCACCGACAAGTACTTCGACCTGAAAGGCAGCCACAAGGGCCAGCGTTCGTTCGCCTCGATCTACGCAGGGTTTGCCGACGAGAGTGTCATCACCTCCGACCTCCTGGTCGCGGACTTCCCCGGCATCAACCTCGGTCAGACGGTGAGTGGCGACTCCGGTCGTGTCAGTGTGCGCAACCGTCGGCAGCAGTACAGCGTTCAGCCTCATTTCGAGTTCGACTGGACCGAGCGGCGGCATCTCACGTTCGATGCGCACTATGTCGACACGAGCTACGAAGACCAGCTGTTCGAGCAGATCGGTTACAAGGACTACGGCGCGCGAGCGGGCATAAAATGGAACACCTCGCAACGCGCGACGTTCGAGATCGATGTGATCGGCGCGCAGTTCAGCCCCGAGAACGACTCGCCGGACACGACGACCTACGGCCTCATCGCCGAGTGGCGCATGGCCCCGTCGCAGATCCTGAGCTACTACTTCCGCGTGGGCGGAAGCCGGGCGGAGCAGGACATCGCGGGCAGTGCCTCGACGCGCTCCACCTCGAGCTTCAATGGTGGCGCGGGGGTTGCATGGCAGTTCCAGGTGACGCGGCTCCTGATCGATGCGCTGAGGAGCACCTCGCCGAGCTCGCAGGGCGCGATCGTGAACCGCGATGAGCTGAGGTTCAGCTTGCAGCGGGACTTCTCGCCGCGGGTAACCGGTATCCTCGGCCTGCGCGGCATCCGGACGAATGGCCTCGATGGCGCCGGCACGACGCAGGTCGACGAACGCAAGTATTACACCGGGCGCGCCGGCTTCGAGTGGCACGTGACCCGCGCGTACTCGATCGAAGGTGCGTACGAATACCGGTGGCAGAAATATCAGGGTGATCCGACGAGCGCGTCATCGAACGGGGTGACGGTCTCAGTCGTCTATCAGCCGCGTCGCCTGTTGAAGTGAAGGGCAACATGGACTCTCAACCGACCACAGACGTCTCCGACTACATTGCCGCGCTCAAGCGTCGCCGGCGCATGCTGGCGTACATCGTGGTGCCGATCGCTGCCCTGGCGATCGGGCTTTCGCTGGGACTGCCCGACCGCTACACCTCACAGTCGCTGTTCACCTTCGCGCAGGCGGACGTTCCCGGTGAGCTGCCGACGCGCGGACGGCAGGAGAAGGAGTACGCGGATCAGTACGTCGGAAGCCTGCGGGACACCGTGCTCGCGCCGGACCGCCTGGCTGCCGCGCTCAAGAAGCCGGATGCACCCAAGGAACTGCTGGAAGGCGACCTCGAAGACACCATCGACACGATCGCCAGCAACACGCACGTGCGAACCGTGCGTGTGCCGGTGCTCGACCCGGACAGCGGCCGTGAGCGGGAGATCGTTTCCGCCTTCACCGTGGGCTTCACGAGCCACGATCCCAAAACCGCTCATCACGTTGCGAAATGGCTCACGGCGGCGGTGCTGCAGGCGAGCCGCGACATGCTCGCGGAGCGGGCGAGCTCGTCGGGGCAGTTCTACACGGCCGAGGCGGACCGCTACAGCAAGCAGATCAGCCTGCTCGAAGGCAAACTCGCCGACTTCAAGGCGAAGAACTTCGGGCAGCTGCCGGAGCTGCGCGATGTGAACCTGAACGTGATGGATCGCAATGAGCGCGATCTGCAGGCCGTGGCGGAGCAGATTTCCAATCTGCGCCAGCAGCGCATGTTCTACGCCGTGCAGCTGGAACAGGCGAAGGCCAACGGCACTGACGCCAACGTGCTCGCGCAGCTCGAAGCCGAGTACGCGCGCAAACAGGCGATCTACGATCCGGACCATCCAGATCTCATCAATCTGCGGCGTCAGATCGATAGCCTGCGCCGGGGTGGCCCCGCGCTCTCGGACATGACCTTGCAGCAGCAGCTCGAGGCGCAAAAGGCGATTCTTTCGGAAACGCGCCAGCGCTACAGCGCGGATCACCCGGATGTGAAGCGCATCCAGCGGCAGATCACCGAGCTGCAGGCGCGCATCAATCGCGGTGAAAAGGCGGATACGACGATTCCCGCAAGCCCGACGGTCATGCAGATCAAGGCGCAGATCAATGGCGTGGATACGCAGATCGCCGGGCTCGAAACCCGCGCCAAGGACCTGCGCGCCAGGATGGATCAGCTCGTGAAACGAGTGGAAGCCACCCCACAGGTGGAGCGGGAATATCAGCAGCTCACGCGTGATCTCGATCTGGCGCGCACCAAGTACGACGAGCTGCTCAAGAGCCGCATGGACTCCGAGCTGACAGCTGCCGCGATCGCGGGCGGCCGCAGCGACGAGATTCGCATCGTCACCCAGCCGGCCGTGCCCTCCGAGCCTGCGAAGCCCAGCCGGCCGCTGATCGCCGCTGCGGGCATCGTACTTGCGCTGGTACTGGGGTTGGCTGCCGTCGTGCTGATGGAAGCGATGGACCAGACGGTGCGTGGCAGCCGGGACGTCAGACGCGTGCTTTCAGTAGCGCCGCTGGCTGTCATCCCGCAGATTCAGGACGCCGCTTCCCTACGCCGCATGCGCTTTCCCATGGTGATGCTGGCAAGCTGCGCCGTAGCCGGTTCGTTCATCGTTGTTGTGGCCATGCGGAGCCTGTCTTAAATGAGCGTGATAGAAGACGCCCTGCGAAAATCCTCTGCCCAGCGTCCTCGCAGCAACTTCGTTGCGTCCAGCTGGGGCTCCCGCGTGACCGCGGCACCCGCGCCCGAGGTGCCCGCCAGGCATTTCAGGGCGGCGGCGACCGATCCGGAGATCATCGAGCGCAATCACGTGTTGCTGGGTGTGTCGGACGTGGCGGTGGCACGCGCGTACAAGATTCTGCGCACCCGCGTGTTGCACCGACTTGCCGCGAACGGCTGGCGCTCTGTCGGCATCACGGGCACTACAGTGGGTGAGGGCAAGAGTCTCACGGCCATCAATCTGGCGCTCGCACTGGCGCAGGAAGTGAACACGTGGGTGTTTCTGGTCGATCTCGATCTGCAGCGCTCGCAGGTCGGCGGCTATCTCGGCATGAATGTGGACTTCGGTCTCACGGATTATCTGACCGGGCAGTGCGAGCTCGACCAATGCGTCTACGACATCGGTGAGCGCCGGCTCGCGGTGGTGCCGAACGTGCGGCGCGCGGAGAACTCTTCGGAGTTCCTCACTTCACCGCGTATGGGTGAGTTCGTGCAGACCCTCGCCGATGAAAGCCCGCGCCGCGTGATCGTGTTCGACATGCCGCCGCTGCTCGCGTCGGACGACGTGCTGGCATTCGGCCCGCGCGCGGACAGCCACCTGCTCGTCGTCTCACAGGGCCACACCGCCCGGCGCACGATGGCGAACTGCAAGGAAATGCTGGCCGAGATGAACGTGATCGGCGTGGTGCTCAACCGCTCGACGGAGCACAACGACAGCCCGTACTACTGACGGAGGGCCAGGTGAAGGGCCGGCGAAGGGAGCCTCTACTTCTCCCGCAATAACTCCAGCGCGCCCGAGCGCGCCAGAATCGCCTCTTCGAAGATCGCCTCGTAGCGCCGGGCGCACCGCTCGATGAAGAAGCTCTCCACCGTGGCGAGATTGTGCCGGCGAATCTGCCCGCGCCGTTCTGGCGAAGCATGCAGATCCAGCACCGCGCGGGTGAACCGCTCGATGTCGTTCAGCTTCACGAGCGCGCCGGTGGTGGGCGTCGAGAGAAAATCCACCTGGCCACCGCGGTCGTAGCAGACGATGGGCAGGCCATACGCCATCGCCTCCAGGAACACGAGGCCAAAGCCTTCATGCTGACTCGTGGAAACGAAGATGTCGCTCATGCCGAGCGCCGCATACTTCTGCCGTTCGGTCACGTGCCCGAGCATTTTCACGCGATGAGCTACGCCGGCTTCGCATGCGCTACGCATCACCGTCTCGCTCTCCGGCCCGTCGCCGATAATCGCGAGATAAATGTCTTCACGCGGCGCGGCCGCGAGCACCTGGATCAGCTGCGTGGT
>JBDZVF010000396.1:0-5931 GCA_040255575.1 Pseudomonadota bacterium
CAGCGCGGCCCGTGCCACGTGATACAGGTTCTTCAGTTCCGCTTTCAGCTCACCCTGCATGCGTTCGATCGCCGCCGCATCCGTCACGCGCGGCACATAGCGTGGCGCACCCACCGCAATCGCGATACGCGAGAAGGGATACGGCACGACGAACTTGTCCCACTTGATGAGCCACGCGCGTGAGGCGGCGTAAGCCATCGGCACGATCGGCCGACCGGACATCTGCGCCAGGAGGATCGCCCCCGGCTTGAACTCGAAACGCGGCCCGCGCGGCCCGTCCGGCGTGATAACGGGCGACACGTCCTCTTTCACCAGGGCCTGGTAGTAGTCCCGCAGCGCCAGCGCGCCGCTCGACGTGGACGAGCCGCGGATCACGTGGCCCCCGATACGCCGAACCATCATCGCCCCGAGCTCGCCATCCACGGACGGGCTGATGAGCCACCCCACCTTGATGCGCTGCTGCCCCGCCGCGCGGGTGAGCCCCGCCTGGTCGAGAAGATACTTGCCGCAGAAAAGCTGGTGCTGATGCCAGAAACAGGGCACGAGCGAGGGCGCCTTGGCGAGCGCGGCGTCCAGATGCTCCTGCCCCTCGACCTTTACTACCCGGCAGGTCGCCCACCACAGGCGGATGATGCCGAGCCCCAGAGGCACCGCGAGCGAGTATAGAAATCGCCGACTCGCGGTCATGCGCCGGTGCGAGCGCGTGACCCGCCGATAAATGGAATTGCGCAGGCCACCGCCGCCCGGACCGGGTTCCGTCATGCTCTGCGCTAACTCTAGGTAAATGGGGATGCGAAGCTGAGCGCGCACTGCGCGCGACGGCGCGCAGTTTCCCGGATCACACCCGCTTAAACAAGGCGGGCCGCCCGGCCCCACCGCAATCCACGTGACGCGCTGACGCCCGTCGACACCCGTCCGCTTCATGGCGACCCGCCACCCCCGGAAGGGGGCAAGCATCCGGGTGGTAATATTCGCCATCGCTTTTTCCATTCCGAAGCGCAATGAACCAACCCCAACCCCAACCCAAACCCCAGCCCCCCGAGTCCGAGCTGCAGTTCGACGTCGGTTCCACCGACGACTCCCTCGAACGGATGGTGGAGCTGTTCGCAAGGCTCGGCGACACGTACCGGGTCTACGCCCCCGGCCGCAGGAGCTACACCTGGATCGTCAACCACCCCGATGACGTGAAGCGGGTGCTCGTCTCGAACCACCGCAACTACGTGAAGGGCGTCGGCCTCGACCGGGTCAAGATCCTCCTCGGCAACGGCATCATGACGAGCGAAGGCGAGTTCTGGAAACGCCAGCGCTACATGATGCAGCCGATGTTCCACCGGCGGGTGATCACCCAGTTCAACGAGCTGATCGATGCCTGCACCGAGCGCTTCATCCACAAGTGGGAAGCGGAAGCCGCCCGCGGCGAGCTCGTGAACGTGACCGAGGACATGAGCGAGCTCACCCTCGACATCGTGCTGCATTCCATTTTCGGGCCGGACTTCGATCGCCTCGCCCAGCAGGCCGGCGGCAACCCGTTCGATGTCGTCACGCGGGAACAGGCGCGCGACCTCAAGTTCGCTTACCAGTTTCGCCAGCTCGGCAAGGTGATCGCCGCGATCGTCAACCGCCGGCGCGCGAACCACGAGGAGCACCCCGACTTCATCGGCATGCTCATGAACGCGCGCGACAAGGAGACCGGCGATGCCATGAGCGAGCGCGAGCTGATCGATGAGGCCATGACGCTCGTGGTCGCCGGCCACGAGACCACGGCCAGCGCGCTCAACTGGACGTGGTATCTCCTCTCCCAGCACCCGGATGTCGAAGCGAAGCTGCACGCCGAGCTCGATGCCACGCCCGAAGTGAAGGCCCCGAGCCTTGCCGAGATGGAAGCGCTCACCTACACGCGCGCCGTGATCGATGAGTCGCTGCGCCTGTATCCGCCGGGCTGGATCCTTTCCCGCCGCACCATCGGGCCCGACGTGCTCGGCGGCTACGAGGTGCCTGCCGGCACGAGCGTGATGCTGAGCCCCTATGTGCTCCACAGACATCCCAGATTCTGGAAGGAGCCGGACAAGTTCTGGCCCGAGCGCTTCCTGCCCGAGCATGAGCGCGACCGGCCCCGTTTCGCGTACATGCCGTTCGCCGCGGGTCCCCGGCATTGCATCGGGGAAACCCTCGCTCTTTACGAAATGCTGATGCACCTGTACAAGGTCGCGCGCCGCTACCGGCTCACCTTCGTGCCGGATCGCCCGGTCGAGCTGGAAGCGCAGATCAACCTGCGCACCAAACACCCCCTGTTCATGAGGCTGGAACGTCGCTGATGTTCAACGCGAGCACACTCACGGAGCTGATCGAGGCCAACCGCGCGGCGCCTCGCGCCATCACCTATCTCGAAGGCGAGAACGAGGCGCGCCAGGTGCAGTTCGGGGAGCTGTACGAGCGCGCGCTCGGCATTCTCCACCACCTGCAGAAGCTCGGCGCGAAGCGGGGCGACAAGCTCATCCTGTTCCTCGGGAACAACGAGCAGTTCATCGACGCCTTCTGGGGCGCGGTGCTCGGCGGCATCGTGCCGGTGCCCATCGCGCTCGGCATCAGCGACGAGCATCGTCACAAGCTGTTGCGCGTGGCGCGCAAGCTCGGCAAGCCCTTCATCTACACGGATCGGCGCTCGCTCGAGCGCATCGGGGCGTTCGCGGCCCAGGCGGGCGAAGCGGAAACCTTCGCGGGGCTGCAGCAGCGGGCGTTTCTCGTCGACCAGCTCGATGACATTTCAAAGCCGGGCGAGATCTATCGCGCGCAGCCGGACGACATCGCGTTCATCCAGTTCTCGTCGGGCTCCACCAGCGAGCCGAAGGGCGTGGTGCTCACGCACGGGAACATCATCGCGAATGCCCGCGGCTCCTCCGAGGCGGCGAAGTTCACCGAAGACGACGTGAGCCTCTCGTGGATGCCGCTGACGCACGACATGGGGCTCATCGGGTTCCACATCTTCATGTTCGCGAATCGCATCCACAGCCATCTCATGCCGACGGAGCTCTTCATCCGCCGGCCGCTCCTGTGGCTGCAGTTCGCCTCGCGCATCCGCGCCACCATCACCTGCTCGCCGAACTTCGGCTACAAGCATTACCTGAAGGTGCTCGGCGATCGCTCGATCGAAGGGCTGGATCTGTCTTCCGTGCGGCTGATCTTCAATGGCGCGGAGCCGATTTCGGCAGACCTTTGTGAGCAGTTCCTCACCCGTCTGGCGCCTGCGAAGCTCGCTCGCGAGTCGATGTTCACGGTGTATGGGCTTGCCGAGGCCTCGCTCGCCATGACGTTCCCGCCGCTCGGGCGGCCGTTTGTGGCCAAGTCCTTCAAGCGCGAATCACTGGGCATCGGCAGCAAGGTGGTGCCGGTGGCGAAGACCGACCCGGATGCTGTCGAGGTGGTGTGCGAAGGCACAGCGATTCCGTACAGCAAGATCATGATTGCGGCGGATGACGATTCGCCTATGCCCGACGAGCACGTGGGCCACGTCTACATCGGGGGCGAGAACGTCACGCGCGGGTATTACGAGAATCCCGAGGCGAACGCGGAGTCCATCACGAAGGATGGCTGGGTGCGCACGGGCGACCTGGGGTTCATCTACCAGGGCGAGGTGTACATTTCCGGGCGCCAGAAAGAGATCATCTTCGTCAACGGGCAGAACTATTACCCGCACGATCTCGAGAGCATCGCGCAGCGCGCGGACGGCATGGAGCTCGGCAAGGTCGTGGCCGCGGGCGCGCGTCGCAAGGGCGAGCAGACGGAGCAGCTCGTCGTGTTCGTGCTGCATCGGTCGGACATGAAGGAGTTCCTGCCGCTCGCGAACCAGGTATCGCGCCTCGTCAACGAGAACACCGGTGTGGAGGTCGGTGAAGTGGTGCCGGTCAAGCGCATTCCGAAGACGACCAGCGGCAAGATCCAGCGGCATCTGCTCGAAGAGAGCTATGTGAACGGCGACTTCGACGCGGAGCTCACGGAGCTGCGCGCGCTCCGCGAAGCGCAGCGCGGGCCGACCACCGCCTCGCGCTCGGCGATCGAGGATCAGCTGAAGGTCATCGTCGACGCGGCGCTCGAAGGCAAGCGCGTCGACCTGAACGACAACCTGTTCGAAATCGGGGCGAGCTCGCTGAAGCTCATCGAGATCCACGAGAACATCGACAAGGAATATCCGGGGCTCGTGGACCTGACGGAGCTCTTCGACTTTCCGACGATTGCGGAGTTGGCGCAGCACCTGGAAGGGAAGCTGGCGGCGAGCGGCTGAGGGGGCATTGCGTTCGGTGCAGGCGTCACGTCGCGCCCGGTGCAGGCGTCACTTCCTCCGAACGCGATGGCTGCTGGCCACGTCAGTTCGCGCTCGTTCGTTTCCAGAAAGTGCGGAGCACGGTGTCGAGCGGGACGCATTGGTTCAGCAGCTCGGCGCCGACGAGGCATTTCGGTGCGGTAGATGGCGCGGGTAGCGGCCCTCCGGGCGCCGCGGGCGTACCGGGTGCTTCCGGCGTTTCGCGCGGCGGGTCTGTTGGCGATTCGGGCCCATCGTTCCCCGGCCAGCCAGGCGGTGCTGCGGCGTCGCCCTGTTTCGCGCCCGGCGTCTCGATTCGTACGCTCGCCGGGATCCCCTTCTGCTCGAGTACGCTGGACCGATCCGCGTCAGTCACCTGGGCGTCATCGTTGAGATCGAGCGCGGCTGCCGCCGATTCGACGCGAAGTGCATAGACACGATTGATGTCGCCGTCGCTGGCGCAGAGGGAGCCCTCAACGGATGCGCCGGGCTCATGGGTCGTGAACATCACCACCCCGTTCGCCGTGATGGGCTCGCTGAGCACCTGTTCTCGAGGCCCCAGGTCCAGCTTCCAGCCAGGTGAGTCGTCCGGCACATCGGCGGCCGTCCCCGCAACGGGCGTGAGATCGCCGTCGAGGATCGGGGAAGTGGTCTCATACTCCGCCTGCGATCGCTTCGTGAACGGATTGCGATCCCTGAGTGAATAAAACCGATTCTGCACGCCGGTAGCCCGCAGTCCGTCGCCGTCACCGGATCCAATAGCGAGGTTGTACCAGGCGTTCTGCCGGCGCGGCCGCATGAGTGCGACATCCGGGGCGGCGAAGAAGCGACGCGCGTCCGATGACGAACCGTCAGCACCCAGGCTCGCGAATACGCCGCCTGTCACGAGTTGATTGCGTGCGCGGCCGTTCCAGATATCGAAGCGCCACACTCGGCCGTCTACGTCTGCGGTATAGAGGCGATCTGCGAACCCATCGCCGTCTACGTCGAGCGTGGCGACACGGGCGGCAATTCCATGCGTCATTTGCGCGAGCGCCAGATCGTTGCTCGGGTCCTCGCCCGCCGACCACAGCTCGTGACCGGACGCCGCGTCCAGCATGAAGACGCGATTCCCCGCCGTGGTCGACTCGCGTGAAAAGCCGCCGCCTACGAAGACCACGAAGTGCTCTCCGTTCTGACTCGCGCTGCCCACGCGCACTCGCGCCACCGTCGGCGTGGACCACGCGTCGGCAAGACCCTCGAGCGTGGATGCGTTGGCGATCCACAGAACCCGTGGAGTTCGCCGCGATACGTCGAGGGCGTAGTAGTACGCACCCGCACGCTTGAGCCCGAAGTAGAGCCAGACCCCGTCGCCGCCCGCCGCATCGATGACGCCATCGCCGTTCGCGTCGAAGCGCAGAACGGCGAGATCGGTCATGCGCTCGCTGGCCGCGGTCGCGGCAAGCGCTTCCGGTGGAACGAAACTCCAAAGGAGGCTGCCGTTCTCCGCATCGATCGCCTTCAGCTCGCCCGCGCCAGACGGCGCGAAGAGAACGGCGCTCTGGCGGCCGACGGCAAAGACGCGCGAGTCGTACTCGACGCGAACCGATGACAATGCTTCGGAAACTCCGGTGCACTCCGCAACGCCGCCAGCG
>JBDZVF010000397.1:0-5922 GCA_040255575.1 Pseudomonadota bacterium
CTTGATGTAGTCCGCGGTCGGCGCGTGATCCTTGTTCAGCGTGATCAGCACGTCCGCATCGCTGCTGCCGATGGTGCCGGAGTTGCCATACGTGATGTTGATGCCCGACACCGGCAAGCCGACATTGTCGACGATGCTGGCGAGCTCGTGCGCCGGAATCACATTGCGGATGGCCGCTTCGATGTGGTCGACCTGCGCGGCCGTCTCTTCCACGCGCACCCCGGTGGGTACGCGCACGTGCAGCTTGATCTGGCCCGAATCGACATCGGGGAAGAAGTTCCGACCCAGCAGCGGGTAGAGCAGCATCGAGAGCGCGACCACGCCCAGGAAAATGAAGATGAAGGACCGGCCGTGCGCGAGCGCCTTGCCCAGCATGCCGTGATAGTGGCTACGGATCGCGTCGAACCGCGCTTCGAACCGGATCTGGAAGCGCTGCCAGGCATTCGGGTGGGCCTTCGCCGCCTGTTCTTCGGCATGGGTGCGCAGCCAATATTTCGCGAGCGTCGGGATCAGCGTGCGCGAGAGCACGTAAGACGTGAGCATCGCGAACACCACCGCTTCGGCCATCGGCACGAAGAGATACCGCGAGACGCCAGCGAGCAGGAACATCGGCACGAACACGATACAGATCGACAGCGTCGATACGAGCGCGGGGACGAGAATCTGGCGCGAGCCCTCGAGTATCGCGCTCTCGACGCTTGCGCCTTCTTCCAGATGGCGGTTGATGTTCTCGATGGTGACCGTCGCATCGTCGACGAGAATGCCGACGGCGAGCGCAAGACCGCCGAGAGTCATCAGGTTGATCGTCTCGCCGAGCGCGTTCAGCAGGATGATCGAGGAGATCACCGACAGCGGAATCGAGATCGTGATGATCAGCGTGCTGCGCCAGCTGCCGAGGAACAGCAGGATCATGAGCGCCGTGAGCGCGGCGGCGATGATGCCTTCGGTCGCGACGCCCGTCACGGCCGCTTCCACGAACACGGACTGATCGCCGGTGGGTGCGATCGAGGCGCCTTCCGGAAGAATCTCGCGGATGATCGGCAGCTTGTCCTTCACGGAGCTCACGATATCGAGCGTGGAGGCGGAGCCCGTCTTCTGGATCGTCATGAGCACGGCGCGATGGCCGTCGACCCGCACGATGTTCGTTTGCGGCGGGTGGCCGTCATGCACGTAGGCGATGTCCCGAATATAGGTCACCGCGCCGTTCTCGGACTTGACCGGCAGGTTGTTCAGCTCGTCGAGCTTCCGCGGGCTCGCATTGAGCTTCACGTTGTATTCGTAGGCGCCGATCTTCTGCGTGCCCGCCGGCAGGATGAGGTTCTGGTTGCCGATGGCGGTGTTCACGTCGACGGCGGAAAGGCCGTGGGCGCGCAGCGCGTCGGGGCGCAGGTCCACCTGGATCTGACGCACGGCGCCGCCGTAGGGGTAGGGGATCGATGCGCCGGCAACGGTCGCGATCTGTGAGCGGATGAAGGCGTTGCCGAAGTCGAAGAGCTGCGATTCCGTGAGCTTCTGGCTCGGCATCGCGAGCTGCAGGATCGGCACGCTCGAGGCGTTGTACTTGAGAATCAGCGGCGAGTTCACGCCGGGCGGCATCTGCTTGAGCACGGTCTGCGCGAACGCCGTCGTCTGCGACATCGCGAGATTGATGTCCACGCCCGGCTGGAAGAACACCTTCACCACGCTGACGCCGGAATACGTCTGCGACTCGACGTGCTCGACGTCGTTCACGATGGTCGTGATGTAGCGCTCGAAGGGCGTCGTGATGCGGCCGGACATCTCCTCGGGCGAAAGCCCCGTGTACTGGAAGGTGACCGCGATGACGGGGATGCCGATGTTCGGAAAGATGTCGGTCGGCATGCCGGAGCGGCCCGGGGAACCGAAGAGCGTCAGGGCGCCAAACAGCGGCAGCAGCAGTGCGAGGACAATGAAGGTATACGGGCGGCGCAGGGCCACCTGGACGATCCACATGGGGAGACCTGGACGGAGCTTGATCGATTATCGATAAAATATCGCCACGGGCGTCCCCCAGGCCTCTCCCATTAGAGCGAAGCCATGCCTCGACGCAGAGTCAGGCGCAGCTGGGCCGCGATCTCGCGATGAGCGCGGATGCCGATGCGCGCGGATTCGGGGCGGTGCCGGATGCCACCGGTGCCCCGAGGCGGGAGGCAGATCGCCAGCTTTCGGTTCGCTTACTCGCTCCCCGAATTGTCGCCGTTCATGTGCCGGATCAACGGCGCCACCTCGTCCGGGTCCGCCGTCTCTTTCGCGCTCCTGGCCGGGGTGAACTTGAGCGTCTGCAGCTCGCGCTCAGGCTCCTTGATCATCTTCGCCCGCACGAGCTGCGCGAAGTAGATCCGCGCCTCTTCGGCCGAGCGCTGACCCTTCACCACGTCATCCGCGACATTCACGGTGAGGTAGTTGATCTCCTCACTGTCGGCGCTCGACACGAGCTCGCCGCGCGCCAGATCCACCACAAGGCTGCGATTGAACTGCGCCAGCGCCACCAGTTTGTCGATGGACACCTTGTAGAGCACCGCCTGCTCGAGCACGTTGCGATGAGGCGTGGCGAAGTTGTGTGCCACACCCGCCTTGTACAGCGTGGTGCGCGCCCACTGGCCGCTGTTGATCCAGGTGACCTGTCGCGCCGTGATCTCGGCTGGCGCGCCGTATCTCGTCATGAGCTGCGCGCCGAGACGACGCGTAGCCTCAGGCCACCCGGCCAGATGCTTCTGCGACCACGCGAGCGCTTCCGCGCTCGGCTTCGCCAGCGAGGGGAGTACTACCGGCGGCGGCATCGGCACGCTCTTGATCTCCGCCTGCGCGAAGGCGAGAGAAACCGGCGCAAGCGCCGTGAGAACGATGAGCGCGAGAGTCTTCATGCCTGCTGATCCTGCCCGTAGTCGCCGTCTGGATGATCGACCTCGCCCAGTTTCCAGTATCCGCGCGTCACCAGGTGCTCGCGACCGACGGTCTTGTCCGTCAGCAGGTGTCCGCGGATGCGCCGCATGGCGCCCGACTCGCAGGCCACATACACGCGCCCGTTGCCGGGCGGCATTTGATAGCTGCGCAAGCTCGCCTCGAGCAGCACGCCGGCCTTCGATGGGTCTGGCCCGCGATGCAGCCAGGTCACCGTGCTTCCGGGATGCGCTGGAATCTCGACTTCATCCGTCCGGTCTGTCACTTCGATGAAGACCTCGGCTTTCACGCTGGCGGGCAGGCTCTCCAGAATCGTCGAAATCGCGGGGATCGCCGTCTCGTCCCCGGCGAGCACGAACCACTCGGCGCCCGGATCGATGACATAGTTGCGGCCGGGCCCGGCGACGGTGAGCGTCTGGCCCACGGCGGCCTGTTCCGCCCAGTGGGAGGCAGGGCCTTCGCCATGCAGGAGGAAATCCACATCCAGCTCACGCGTTTCGCGGTCGAACCGGCGCGGGGTGTAGGTGCGCATGGTGGGGCGGGGGGCTTCCGCGCCCGGCGCCTCGGGCGCGGGCTGGGCGAAAATGAGCTTGATGTGCGCGGCCGGGCCGTTCCAGCCGAAGTGTTCGAGCTCGGGGCTCGTGAAGGTCACGCGCACCATGCGCGGTGTAAGGTGCTCAACCCGCTTTACGGTGGCGGGATAGCGTGCTTTTTTGGGCTTGGCTGCAACTGGGGCGGTCATTTCGGGGCTCGTCCGCATCGTGAAACGCGAAGGATGATAGACAGAAATCCGCAACCAGAGGGCTCGCTTTGACGCTGCACGTGAAACCGCTCCATTCGTTGTTTGCAGCCGAAATGCTGGGCGCCGATCTGCGGTTGCCGCCATCCAAGGAGCTGGTCGGTGCTGTGAACGAGGCGATGGCGCACCATGCCGTGCTCGTGATCCGCGACCAGTCGATCGACGATGCGCAGCAGATCCGCTTCGCGCGTCAGTTCGGGCCGCTGGAGCTGCCGCCCCACATGGGTCTGAAGGGCGCGCATGGGCCGCGGCGCATCTCCCGAGAGCTCTACGACGTCTCCAACCTCGCGGCCGGTGGCGAGCTGTTGCCGCAAGATTCGCTCCGTCTCGCCTCCATCCGAGCGAATGAGGAGTTCCACACGGACAGCTCCTTCAACATGTTGCCCACGAAGTGGTCGCTGCTGATGGCGCACATCGTTCCGCCGGAACGGGGTGACACGGTTTTCGTGGATACGCGCGCGGCCTGGGACGCGTTACCGCCCGAGCTGCAGGCGCGTGCGCACGGAGCCGTCGCTGAGCACTACTTCTGGAAGACGCGCGGACGCTCGGGCTACAACGTGATCACCGACGACATGAAGCGCGCGATGCCGCCGGCCTATCACAATCTCGTGCGGGTGATCCCGGAGTCGGGGCGTTACGCGCTCTACATCGGCGAGCACGCGACCCGTATCGTCGGATGGCCACAGGAGAAGAGTGAGGCCTTCCTCAGCGAGCTGAATCGCTTCGCCACGCAGCCGCGCTTCGTTTACACGCACAAGTGGCGCGCTGGGGATCTGGTGATCTGGGATAACCGCTGCACGCTGCATCGTGCGACGGGTTACGACGTGTACAAATACAAACGCGATCTCCGGCGCGCAACGATCAGCGAGTACGGACCGGAGATCTCCTCGACCGACGCCCTCGGCGTGCCCGCAGCCTGAAGAAGCGGCGGATCAATCGCCCCATCACCGCGACCGATCAATGCGGGCGAATCACGGGTTTGGCGCTCGCGAGGAGTTTTTGCCTGACCCAGGTTAGAACGCGCCGCGTGCTCAGCTGCAGCGTTACTTCGCAGCGCTGGGTGGCACGGGCATGAAGATGCGCCACGCCTGCGTGGGGTGCATCACTGCCCACGGCAGCGATGCAATGCCGCCCGGGACGTAGATTTCCGGTCGCGTGCCTTGCACTTCCACCTGCTGGTCCTCGATATCGATCGGCTCATCGGGCTCGTGCAAGAGGATCGCTGGAGCGACGCGGCGCACGTCCGGTGCTTTCAGATCCAGGGACGCCGTTCTCGCCTGTGCTGACGCATCGTCCGCCTTTGGCTTCATCGCGAAGCATTGGAGCGTCATGTTGAGACAGACGAGTCGCTGCACAGACGGGTGACCCAACGACGGCGTGCTCGCCTGGCTCTGCTCCACTTTGTCGGGTTGCGAAGCCGGTGTCGTGGGAGTCGATGCGGACGTCGTGGGGCTCGCGGTGGCCGCAGCGTCGGTGCGTGCGGCGGCATTCGTTGGCTCATCGGCCCCGGCGGCGACCCCTGCACAGAGTAAGAGAATCACCGGGACGCCTGATTTGAAGCGGTTCATGTTGGCGACTCGTCTATCAGCTCGATGAGCGTGGGTTCAGGCTACGCGTAAGCCCAATGAGCGGCAACTCGCACAAGTTCCCGCGCCTCGCGTACCTATGCGTAGCGGGCTTGGGCATGATCGTGGCGCGCTGGCGTGGTTCAATAGGTCCATGAGCACTTTCATTCTCGTTCACGGCTCGTGGCATGGCGCGTGGTGCTGGCACAAGCTCGTGCCGCGGCTGCAGAAGCGGGGCCACACGGTGATCGCGCCGGACCTGCCGTCGCTCGGGCGGGATCGCACGCCGGTGAATCGCGTCTCGCTCGCCACCTGGCGCCGGCACGTGTGCAACATCGTGGATAGCGCGCCCGAGCCTGTCGTGCTCGTCGGGCACAGTCGCGGCGGAATCGTCATCAGTGAAGTCGCGGAGCATCGGCCGGAGCGGGTGCGGACGCTTGTCTATCTGTGTGCTTTTCTTCTGGCCAATGGCGAGTGCCTGTCCGATGTTGCGTCGAGCGACGAGTCGTCGCTCATTCCGCCGAACGTTGTGATGTCTGAGGACAAGACGTGCTCCACTGTTCGCGCAGAAGCGTTACGCGATGCCTTCTACGGAGAATGTTCGGAGGAAGACGTCGCGCTCGCGCGGCTGTGCGTGCA
>JBDZVF010000398.1:0-5861 GCA_040255575.1 Pseudomonadota bacterium
GTTCCGAGAACTCGAGTCCGATGCCGGAGTTCGCGCCGGTGATCAGCACCGTAGCAGCATGCGAAGGCGCTGACAGGACGAACGCGAGACAGAGCAGGCCCACCGCGCGTCCTCTCGCAATGAGTCTCAGGGTATCGGGTTTCATGTGTGTTCCTCTTGCTTGGGGCGCAGGCGGCACTGCTAGACAATGGCTACGGCGAATGCGCGGCGGCGAGCGTATCGCAAAAAGTCCGGGTTGTATTCAATTAGTCCTAAGTTGATACAGCTATTCCAAAGCGAACAACGGCGGGCGCCAGCGCGGTCATGCGTCGGGGCACGAAAGCCGTGACGATAGCGGACAACCGCCATTCGCAGAGGTTGTCAATGAACAAGGTCTCGTCGTTCGTGCGTCGCCAGCTCGCTTCGCATAATCCGCGGCGCGCCATCAGTGTGCTCATCGCTTCGGCTCTGGGCCTTGGCGTGTCCGCGTTGGCGCCGCTTCCCGCGCAAGCGCAGACGGCAGCGGCCGGCGATGACCTCGCGGAAGTGGTCGTTACGGGATCGCACATCCGGCGGCGCGACCTCGAGGCCTCCAGCCCGATCATGACGGTGGACTCGCAGGCGATCGACCGTATCGGCAACGTTGGCCTGGAGAACGTGCTGAACCGGATGCCGCAGTTCAGTCCGCGCGGCACGCAATTCGATACTAACGCGAACCAGGCAACCGCCACTTCGGGGCCCGGGGTGTCGTTCGCGGATCTGCGCGGACTGGGCGCGAACCGCACACTCGTCCTCATTGACGGCCGGCGCGCGCAGCCGGCCAATGCTTCGCTCGCGATCGACGTGAACACCATTCCGACAGCGGCGATCAAATCCATCGAGGTGATCACTGGCGGGGCTTCGTCGGTCTACGGCGCGGACGCGATTGCCGGCGTCGTCAACTTCGTCCTGCGGGACGATTTCGAAGGCCTGGAGGTGGATGCCCAGAGCGGCATCACACAGGAGGGCGACGGCGCGGAAAGCCGCTTGAGCGCCGCCATCGGCAAGAACTTCGGCGGCGAGGGAAACATTTTTCTCGGCCTCGAAGTGGCCGATCGCAAGGTCGCGGAATATGCCGGACGGGAGTTCTATGAGAACGGCTGGCGCGATCCGGGCACGGTCGGCTACGGCCTCATCACGCAGGCCGGCTACGTGCCCGGCACGAACCAGCCTGCCGGGAGCGTGGTGGACTCGCTCTTCCCGGGTCAGGCGCCGGGCAGCGTGAGCCCCGCCAACACGTTCTATTTCAATAGCGATGGCTCACCGTGGCAGGCCCAGCGCGCGGCCGGCTACAACGGCCCGCTGAACACCCGTATCAAGATCGGGCCGGGTGGCAACGTCAACGAAAGCTTCCTTGATCGCTGGGCGTCGGACCCGCTCCGGCGCTTCTCCACGTTCGGCAAGGCGAACTGGAAGCTCAACGAGAGTCTCAGCGCGTTCGCCCAGGCGACGTTCTCCTCGGTGAAGGTGCAGACGCAGTACGCCTATATTCCGGCCACGAACATCTGGAGTGTCTCCGTTCCCTATCGCAGCTCGAACCCGGTGCCCGGGGGCCTTGCGACACTGCTCGATGCGCGTCCGGACCCCACGGCCGACTGGAGCCTGGTGCGCAAGCTCGATTTCCTGCCGCCGATGGGAGTGGACGCGAGGACCACGGCCTATCAGATGATGTTCGGTTTGAAGGGTTCGGTGCCGATCTCGGACTGGACCTGGGAGGCCTACGCGGCGAACGGCTCAACTCGCAGCAACGCTGCGCTCCTCTCGACGCTTTCGTATCAGCGCTACCAGCTGCTCGTCGACTCGCCGGGCTATGGCGCGGGCGTGAGTATCACGGGTGCCTACGGCCAGACGTTCAAGTGCACCTCGGGACTGCCGATTTTCGAGAGCTTCGAGATCTCCGCGGACTGTATCGACGCCTTGAGCGCGGAGCTCACCCAGACGACCGATATCGAGCAGACCGTTTACGAGGCGAATCTGCAGGGCAAGGCCGTCGATCTGCCCGCTGGTGAGATGCGCTTCGCGGTCGGTGTCTCCTACCGTGACGATGACTTCGTGTTCAATCCGGACTCGCTCAACGCGCCCAACTCGATCGTCGAGAATCCGATCGGCCTGTTCGCGACCGCCGGGGCGAAGGGCCGCACCAGCGTGGAAGAGGGATACGCCGAGTTGCTGGTGCCGCTGCTCAAGGATCTGCCGTTGATCCGCAAGCTCGATCTCGAGCTCGGTTATCGCTCCTCGAAATACAACACCGAGGGCACCGGGAGAGTCGGCACCTACAAGGCGCTCTTCAACTGGAGCCCCATCAGCGCGTTGAGCTTCCGCGGCGGCTACCAGAAGGCCAATCGCGCACCCAACGTCGCCGAACTCTTCCAGGGTGGCACGGAGCGCGGGGCTACGCTCGCCACGGGCGATCCCTGTGCGTCCAACACCATCGCTGCATGGGGCAACGTGGCGAGCAACCCGAATCGCGCGCAAGTGCAGGCACTGTGCGAGGCCATCATCGGCAACAACACCTCGCAATACACGATCGGGCCCGGCGGTCCGGGCAGCTTCGTGGGCGCGTATGGTTTCTTTCCGAGCGACCAGGGCATCGTCTCGGGAAATCGCAACCTGACTTCCGAGAGCGCGAAGACGTGGACGGCGGGGCTCGTGTTCAGAAGCCCTGCGGAGCATGCGTTACTTCGCAATCTCACCGCGTCGATCGACTGGTACAGCATCAAGATCACGGACGCGATCGCGCCAACGGACCTGTTGACCGTCTATGAGCACTGCTTCAATGCCAATGGGCTGACCAATCCGACGTACGCGTTAAACGATGCTGGCGGATACTGCTCGTTGATCCACCGCGATCCGGTCACGGGCGATCGCATGTATGTCGACACGCCTTACCTCAATACCGGCGGAATCAAGACAGAGGGGACCGACGTCGCGATCAACTGGCGCGCCTCGCTCGCGGATTTTGGAACTCGACTCAGCGGGCGAGTGTTCGTCGACGCGGCGTTGACGTTCCTCGATCATTTCCAGACGTCGGCCCAGCCGGGATCGCCATTCCTGGAGAGCGTCGGAACACTGAATCAGACGGGGCAGTATCGGTGGCGCGCTTTCTCCACGTGGGGTTACGGCATCGGTCCGGTTGATCTCAGTCTCACCTGGTTGCACCTGCCTGGCGCGCGTCCGGCGCAGATTGTCACGGCTCCCACCACGACCGTGCTTGGCGTGAAGCATTACGATCTTTTCGGTCTGCAGGGCTCGTGGAGCGTCACCGAGAATGTGTCTGTGCGTGCAGGCATCGACAACCTTCTGAACAAGCAGCCGCTGGTCACCGACTCGAACCCCGGTGTGAACAACAACTACGGCGCGACCATGCCGGGGCATTACGACGTCCTGGGGCGTCGCTTCTACTTCGGTCTGCGGGCGAAGCTCTGAGGCAATCCTATGCGCATGCATTCCCTGCGTTTGAGGTGGACTCTGTGTGCTGGCGTCATCGTCATTTGCGCAGGTTGCCAGACCAGTGTCGTGTCATCGCGCCTGCAGGCGGATGGGGAAAAAGCAATCCGGGATCTGGTGGCGGCCACGGAGGCCGCGGTCGTCAACCGCGACATGAAGCAGTACCTGCGGTACTTCGACCCTCGAGGTGCGCACGTCCTCCCGAATCGTGCCATCGATTACGGCATAGCCGACCGCAAAGGCGGTTTCCCCCCGGGCTATGCCGTGACGATGCGAATCGAGAGGGTCGAAGTATCGCGCTCTGGTGAAATGGGTTACGCATTCGGCGACTATCGCCAGACACGCCCGGATCCGCAGAGTGGGACGCTGAACCATTACACGGGCAAATGGATGTCGGTCTTCCGGAAGCAGCCGGATGGATCGTGGGGCGCGATTGCGGACACCTACAACGTGGATACCGCGACTCCCTAGAGCGGGAACTGCCATCTGAAGAACGGCTGACATTCCGCGCCGTTTTTTGTGATAATCCGCGCCCCGCAGGCCGCCGAGCTGTGCCTCGACGGCGTTTTCCGCTCTTCGCGCGTCCTTTGCAGTCTGTGGTGGCTCGCATCGGTTTCTCCGCGACGACCAGCCACAAATCCCGCCAGGCCCGGAAGGGAGCAACGGTAGTGACGATGTCGGGTGCCGGAGGTCAAGCTGGTGCGGGCCGCCTCCTTACCTTATTGGCGCAAAGCGCCTGCGGCGCTTTGCGCGGACCGGCGGCTTCGTTTACGGCGGCAAAAAGCGTGGTTTTTGCCGCCTGCGCTGGCGCGTCGCTACGCCCGGGCGGGCGCACGGTTGGAGGCGGTCAGGCTCGAGGGCTGTCAGGACTGAAGGCCGCCATGGTGGAGGGCTGTCGGGCTTGAGGGGGCCGGCAGGGTGAGGCCGTCAGGATTGAAGGCTGTCAACAGGGCCGCAAATTACCGGGAGCACGTTAGACTCTCGTCCCCATGGCTTATACCGCCCTTGCCCGCAAGTACCGTCCGAGGAAGTTCACCGAGCTGATCGGGCAGGATCATGTCGTGCGCGCGCTGTCGAACGCGCTCGAGAGCGGGCGTGTGCACCATGCCTTCCTCTTCACCGGCACGCGCGGCGTGGGCAAGACGACCATCGCGCGCATCTTCGCCAAGTGCCTCAACTGCATCCGGGCGGAGGAGTCGAAGACGGAGGTCACGGCGGACCCCTGCGGCGTCTGCCCGGCCTGCACCGAGATCGACGCGGGTCGTTTCGTGGACCTCATCGAGGTCGACGCGGCCTCACGCACCAAGGTCGATGACACGCGCGAGCTGCTCGACAACGTGCAGTACGCGCCGACTCGCGCGCGCTACAAGGTGTATCTCATCGACGAGGTGCACATGCTCTCCACGCATTCTTTCAACGCGCTGTTGAAGACGCTGGAAGAGCCGCCGCCGCACGTGAAGTTCCTCCTCGCGACGACGGATCCGCAGAAGCTGCCGGTTACCGTTCTGTCGCGATGTCTTCAGTTCAACCTCAAGCGATTGCCCGTAACGCAGATCGCGGAGTTGATGAAGCAGATCCTGACGAAAGAGAACGTGCCCTTTGACGCGGGCGGCGTGCGTCTCGTCGCGCAGGCGGCCGACGGCAGCATGCGGGATGGTCTCTCCCTGCTCGACCAGCTCATCGCGTTTGGCGGTGGCACGGTGGATGAAGAATCCACCCGCGCCATGCTTGGCACGATTGCGCGGGATCATGTGGAGAAGCTCGGCGAGCTGCTCGCCGAAGGGGATCCGTCCGCGCTGCTTCAGTATGCGAAGTCGCTGGAGCAATGGTCGCCGGACTATGCGCAGGTGCTCGACGAGCTTGCGTCGTTGCTCGTGCGCGTGGCGACCAAGCAGGCAGTGAGTGATTACGACAGCGAGGAGCTGTTCGCTCCCGAGCTGATTGAGAAGCTCGCGAAGGCGATCTCGCCGGAAGACGCGCAGCTCTACTACCAGACGGCCATTACGGGCCGACGCGATCTTGCGCTGGCGCCGGAACCGCGCGTCGGCTTCGAGATGACGCTGTTGCGCATGCTGGTGTTTCGGCCGTCGGCCGACACGTATGCGGCTCCCGCCTCGACGCCAGGTGCCGCGCCGGCCCCACGCGTGAGCGGCGCGGCGCAAGCGCGCGCGGCCGCGACGGGCGGCGGATCGGGCGGTGGTCTTCGCAGGAGCGAGGGTGCCGTCGCGGGCGGTGTTCGCGGCGGCGAGGGTGCCGTGGCGGGCGGTGTTCGCGGCGGTGAGGGTGCTGTGGCGGGCGGTGTTCGCGGCGGTGAGGGTGCTGTGGCGAACGGTCTTCGCAGCAGCGAGGTTGCCGGGTCTGCAGGCGCGGCGCGCACGGGCGATGTGCTCGGCAGC
>JBDZVF010000016.1:0-12760 GCA_040255575.1 Pseudomonadota bacterium
TCGAGCGCGGGAGCCTTCACGTGCGCCGACGCCAATTCGCTCCGAATTCCGAGATCCGAGATCGGGAAGCCGAGCCGCGAATCACAAGCCCGCCAGACGCGCGTCGGACCTAGCACTCCACTCGTCCGCGCCTCAGCCCGCTCTAAGGCCGCTCCAACCTCTCCAACATCCGATCAAGCACATCCACCGCCTGCCTGATCTCCTCCGGACTGAGGTTCCGCAACACATCCAACCGAAGGTCATCAATCACCCCACTCATCGCCTTCATGTGAGGTTCAGCCGCCTTCGTCAGCACAATAGTCTTGGTACGCCGATCAGCCTGAGAGGCACGCCGCTCCACCAGCCCCTCCTGCTCCAGCCGATGCAACATGCGCACAAGAGTAGGTTCCTCAATGCCAACAAACTCAGCCAGCTCCCGCTGAGTAGCCCCACCCTGAGAAACCGCAATCCAGTAAAGCGCCTCCCACCGCGCCTGAGTCTGCCCGATGCGCGACAGATGCTCATTGGCAATGGCGCGCCAGCGCCGCGCAAACCGCATGATCTTGCGCGTGAGAAACACATTCGCATCCGGCACCGGATTTTCCGGCGGCCCGAACGTGCTCGTGAAATAGGCATGCGCCTCGGAAAGCGTCGGCAGCCCCGAACCGCCGCTCTTGTCGTCCCGAATAGGAGAAGCCGACCGATTCCGCCGCCTGCGGGCAGAACCGGATTCGCTGGCTTTGCGTTTGTGCCGCCCTGTTTCCGGCGGCCCTCCCACGCCCATGATGTTATTGCTGCCGATACCTTTCCAAGAGCGGGCGTTGTACACGATCCCGCCCCCGAGGGGAACTTTTCCCGCCGCCCGTTGCACTGTCTGGCAGGACCCGCTCCGAAGGCCCGCCCCAACGCCCATGACCGCCCTGACCGCAGAGGACGCCGACCTCGTTGCCCGGCTTCGCCGGGGGGATGCCGCCGCCGCGAGGGAGCTGTATGAGCGCCATGGTTCCGCCCTGCTGCGCTTCGGGCTCGCGATGAGCCAGTGCCGGCAGACCGCCGAAGACATCGTTCATGACACGTTCGTCGAGATTCTCAGGCATCCGGTGCGCTTCGATCCGACGCGGGGGTCGGTGATTGGCTATCTCTTCGGGATCGCCCGCCACCGTATGTCCCGCGTGGCCCGCGCCTCGTTGCGCGGAACCGAGGTGCGAACGGACGACCCGGCCGCAGAAGCGTTCGACCCCGCCTTCGGTGGCGGGGACAGCGCCCTCGTGGATGGCATGCAGGACGCCGGCGACGAGATCGACCGCGCCCGGAACGTCGAGCGGGTGCGCGCAGCCGTCTTCGACCTGCCCCGTGTGCATCGGGAGGTGATCGTGCTCTGTGATCTGGAGGAGCTGTCCTACGCAACCGCCGCGGAGATCCTCGGCTGCCCCATCGGCACAGTGCGCTCGCGCCTGAGCCGCGCCCGTGCGCTGCTCGCCAGCCGGCTCGAGCCGCTCGATCCCCCCGAAGACGAAGAAGCACCGACGGAGCTGGGCGTCGATGAAGTCGCCCTCTCGCTCTCCTGCCGAGGTTCGCTCACATGAGCCGTGTCGCCAACGAACAGCTGGATCGGGAAGTCATTCGCCAGCTGGACGATTACGCCGAGAGCCTGCGAGCGGAGGTGCCCTCAGCGGAGCTCGACGCGCGGATGGAAGCGACCATTGCGCAGTGGGCAAGCGAGCATCGCAGGCACAGCGTCCTGCGCCGGCCGATGGCATGGGTTGTTGCCGCTGCCGCCATGGCTGTGATCGCCAGCGGCATCGCCCTGCTGGCGATCGAGGAACAGGATGCGCCGCCCGCGGTGGCGAGCACACCGCCCCCGCCAAATCCCGAGCTGTCCGCACGGACCGCCGTGTCGCCGCTCGCCACGGGCAGCCAGGTCTCGCTGTTTCCGGCGGATGGAGCGGTGTTTCGAGTGAAGGCCAACCTCGCCGCGGCGATGATGCCCGCTTCGGCGGGCGAGCCGGCCAATGGGGAGCGTCAATACTGGGTGGACGTGCGAATCGCGAACGACGGCACGATGCGCATCGTGCAGGTGCTGCCGGCAGAGCGCGGCCGCGTCGTGCCGCGCGAGTAGCGCGCGACCCGCAATTTCTGGAGCTCGACATGTCCAGCAGAAAACATTCTCGAAAATGGACAACTGCCGGAGCCGCGATGGCCGCCGGGGCCACTCTCGCGTGCGTTCCCGTCGCGGCGCTCGCGCTGGGCGCTGGCGACGCCAGCTCGACAGGGGACGCGCCTCCGCCGGGCTGCGCAGCGCCCGGCACACAGCCGCTGGAACCAACAGCGGAAACGATCACGGGCGCTCCGTACTCTGGCGTCGGCACGACGGAAGTCGTGACGACGATGGCGGACGGCAACCGCGTCACGCGCACGAACACCATGCACTACTACCGCGACAGTGCGGGCCGCCTGCGCACGGAGTATCAGCTCGCCGCAATCGGGCCGTTTGTGCCGGAGCAGTCCCAGAGCATCGTTACCATCACGGATCCCGTGGCGGGCAAGCGTTACGTGCTGCGTCCCTCGCTGAAGCGCGCGGATGTGTTCGATCTGTCGGGGGAGAAAGGGGCTTCGGCAGGCGCCGCGCGAGGCGGAGCCATTCTGGTCGGCGGGGTATCCACCAACATCGGCGCGCCCGCGTTCACATCAGGCCTCGCGCCGACGTCGGGAGCCGCTATCGCGCCGGGCCTGGGGGCGACGTCGGGAGCCGCCGCCACGCCGGGTCTCGCGCCGGCTTCAGGACTCGCGCCAGCTTCGGGACTCGCGCCGGCTTCGTCGCCGTCAAAAGGCTTTCGGTTGTTCTCGCAGCGTCGCGGTCGCGGTGACAGCAGTGCGACATCTTCAATGACGACACCGGGCTCTGCCGGCGCGGGCTGCACCGCCGGGGCGAGAGGGAAGCCCGCGCCGCAGGCGGTCTCCATCGGCGAGCGGCGCATCGATGGGCTCAAGGTCACAGGCAGCCGGCTCGAGTTCACGATCGATGCGGGCGAAGTGGGCAACGAACAGCCGATCACCGTCCGCACGGATCAGTGGTTCAGCCCCGACCTCGGCGTGGTGGTATCGAGCACGCACAACGACCCGATGATCGGCGAGACGACCTACCGCCTGGAGCAGATCAACCGCGCCGAGCCGGACCCGACACTCTTCACGGTGCCTGCCGACTACACCAGAACCGCTGCCGGGCACTGAGTCCTGGTCCCTGGCGTTCGCTCGAGCGCCGCCCGGGCGTAGCGACGCGCCACGGCAGGCGGCGAAAACCACGCTTTTCGCCGCCGGCAAAGGGGACGAGGTCTCGAAAAAGTTGTCAGGAGACAATTTTTTCCAATCAACTCACGGCTCGTATTTGACGGTGTCGGTGACGGCGTTCCACATCGCCTCGCCGGCGGGCGATTCGGATTCTTCGTGAAGGTGCCCCACGAGGCCCGCGCATCGCGCGGTGAGCACCACGCCGCGCGAAACCTTCGACGGCACACCCGCTTCACATAACGCCACGGCAATCGCGGCGCTCACGTTGGTCACGATGCGTCGGCCGATCACCGTCGCGACCGCCTGCTCCAGCGTCTCGAGCGCCGCGACGAACTCGCCCTTCGCACCAGCGCCCTTCACGATGTCCACGAGCCGCCTGGAGCGGGGGTCGACGTCGCGGTGGATCGGGTGACCAAACCCCGGGACGGGCCGCTTACGGGCGCGATAATCCTTCACGAGCTCGACGGCGACGTTCGCGCGCTCATTGGCGGGGGCCGCGACGATCTTCTCCAGAAGCTGCGCGCATTCGCTGGCGGTACCCGCGAAGCGGTCCCCCACCCCGAGCAAGCCCGCGACGATCGCGCCCTGCACGGACTCCGGGGCGCCGTAATGCGTGAGGCGGGTGACGATCGCCGAAGGCACCAGCCCGTGCTCCATGATCGTGACCAGCACGGCATCGAGAATGGTCACCTGGGCCGGCGTGGGCGTCTTGCCGGTGAGCTGCAGGAGCATCAACTCCGTGAAGCTCACCTTGCCCATGAGATCGGCAACGAGGTCCTTGCCGCGAATCGTGACGTGATCCGCGTCGTATCCCGCAATGGAGGTCTTGGCCATGTGCGGAAAGCTCCTCTGTCAGGCCGTATGAATCTTGCGGCGGGCGGCTACCTGAACGATATCAGCCGCGCACAAAGGTCGATCAACGGGCTCGGCAGCAGCCCGAGGATCACGACCGCGGCGGCGTTGAGCCCGAGCGCCATGCGCACGCCCGTCTGCCGGTCCGTGCCAGGCTGCTCCTCCGGCGCGTCGAAGTACATCAGCTTGATGACGCGCAGGTAGTAGAACGCGCCGATCACCGACGTCACTATCGCCAGCACCACGAGCCACAGGTGCCCCGTGGCCCACAGCTCCTCGATGATGCGCAGCTTCGCCCAGAAGCCCACGAACGGCGGCACGCCGGCCGTGGAGAACATCAGGACCATCATGATGAAGGCGAGCAGCGGATCGCGCTTGTACAGGCCCTTGTAGTCATCGAGCCGGTCCGCCTCGAACCCCTTGCGGCTCGCGAGGATCACGACGCCGAAGGAGCCGAGCGCGGTGAGTACGTAAATGAGCGTGTAGTACAGCGCGGCGCTGTAGCCGCCCGGTGTGCCGGCGACGAAGCCGAGCACGATGAACCCGATGTTCGCGACGGTCGAGTACGCGAGCATGCGCTTGATGTTCGTCTGGACGATCGCGACCACGTTCCCGACGATGAGCGTCAGGACGGCGAGCGCCGCGAGCATCAGCGACCAGTCTTCGACCACACCCTGCAGGCCCTGGCCGAGCAGGCGGAACGCGAGCGCGAAGTACGCAAGCTTCGGTGCGGTGCTGAGGAAGAGCGTCACAGTGGTCGGCGCGCCGTGGTACACGTCCGGCAGCCACATGTGGAACGGCACGGCGCCGAGCTTGAAGGCCACCGCGACCACGATGAACACGACGCCGAGGAGCACACCCAGATTCGGCGAGGCGCGCAAGGTGTCCGCAAGCTGATCCACCGACAGCGTGCCCGTCATGCCGTAGATCATCGACATGCCGTATACCAGGATGCCCGACGCGAGCGAGCTCAGCACGAAGTACTTCATCCCCGACTCGGCGGCGATGCCGTTCTCGCGATCGAACGCGACGAGCGCATAGCACGACAGGGCCAGCAGCTCGACACCCACGTACAGCGTGAGCAGGCTGTTCGCCGAGGCGAGCACGAACACGCCGAGCAGCGCGGTGAGCACGAGCACGAAGTACTCGCCCTTCAGGATACCGCGGCGCTCGAGATACGTGCGCGAATAGAGCAGCGCGAAGGCCACGAACAGGAAGCCGGAGAGCTTCAGCACCCAG
This sequence comes from Pseudomonadota bacterium, assembly GCA_040255575.1. Classification (GTDB taxonomy): domain Bacteria; phylum Pseudomonadota; class Gammaproteobacteria; order Steroidobacterales; family Steroidobacteraceae; genus JADGHX01. The sequence continues at coordinate 5,359 of JBDZVF010000016.1, forward strand.
GCGAGCTCGTCGGCCACGTAGAGGCCGTCGAAGATCACCGTGCGCTGATCCGGGTGCGAGAAGAACGCGGTGACCGCGGCGCCCAGCACGAGCGTGAACTGCGTGAAGGTGGCGGAGCGTCCGCGGCGCTTCGGGCCGGCGAACACGTCCACCATCAGCACCGCGCAGATCATCACCGTGAGATAGATCTCCGGCAGGGCGAGAACGAGACTGGCTAAGGTGACGTCGGTGTGCGGCATATCGGTGGCAGTCTCAGAGCGGAACCTTGTGAATCATCATCTGATCGATCAGGTGGTGCAGCGAGGTCTCCATCACTCCGATGAGCGGCTGCGGCCACACGCCGAGCAGCAGGACCAGCACGGCCAGCACGAAGAGGATGATGAACTCACGGATGTTCAGGTCTTCCATGTGCGCGACGTGATCGTTCGCCACCGGCCCGAAGATCACGCGCTTCACGAGCCACAGCGTATAGGCGGCAGCGAGAATGAGCGAGGTCGCGGCGAGGAACGAGTACCAGAAGTTCGCCTTGAAGCTCGCGATGATCACGAGGAACTCACCCACGAACCCGGACGTCGCCGGCAAGCCGGTGTTCGCGAGTGCAAAGAGCACCATGAACACGGCGAACTTCGGCATGCGATTGATCACGCCCCCGTAGGCGGAGATCTCGCGACTGTGCACGCGGTCGTACATCACCCCGACGCAGAGGAACAGCGCGCCGGAGATGAGGCCGTGCGAGATCATCTGCACCATGGCGCCCTGCATACCAAGCACCGCGCCGGTGATGCTGCCGGAGTTGTCCAGAATCTGGAACGCAATGAATGCACCCAGCGTCACGAACCCCATGTGCATGACCGATGAATAGGCGATGAGCTTCTTCATGTCCTGCTGAACCATCGCCACGAAGCCGATGTACACGATGGCCACGAGCGACAGGATGATCATCAGCATGTCGAGCTCGCGGCTCGCATCCGGCGTGATCGGCAGGCTGAAGCGCAGGAAGCCGTACCCGCCCATCTTCAGCATGATTGCCGCCAGGATCACCGAGCCGCCAGTGGGCGCTTCCACGTGCGCATCCGGCAACCAGGTATGCACTGGCCACATCGGCACTTTCACCGCGAAGGCGAGCAGGAACGCGAAGAAGATCCAGCGCTGCTCCACGAGGGTGAGCGGCATCCCCTGGAAGGTGGCGATCGAGTAATCGCCCGCCTTCACGTACATGTAGATCAGCGCCGCCAGCATGAAGACGGAGCCGAGGAACGTGTACAGGAAGAACTTGATGGTCGCGTACACGCGCCGCGGGCCGCCCCAGATACCGATGATGAGGAACATCGGGATCAGCATGGCTTCCCAGAAGAAGTAGAACAGCAGCGCGTCGGTGGCGCTGAACACGCCGACCATCAGGCCTTCCATGATCAGGAAGGCGGCGTAGTACTGCGCCGGGCGCGAGTCGACCACCGTCCACGCCGCGATGATCACCGGAATGGTCATCAACGTGGTGAGGATGACGAGCGGCATCGCGATGCCGTCGACACCCAGCGCGTAGTACGACTCGAATGCCGGGATCCACGGCAGCTTCTCGACGAACTGGTACGCGAACGTTCCCGAGTCGAAGCCGGTGAAGAGCGGCAGTGACGCCACGAACGTCACGAGCGATGCGATGAGCGCGACCCAGCGCACGGCGGCGATGCGATTGCTGCCCATGAGCAGACATACGATGCCCGCGACAATAGGCAGCCATATCAGCAGTGAAAGCAGTCCGAAGTTCATTGTTAGTTAGTACCTGGCGACGCTTTCAGAACCCGAAGGCACGCCACAGGAAATACCCGAGCATCACCGCGAGACCAATGATCATCCAGAAGGCGTACGAGTAGAGATACCCGCTCTGCACGTGCCGGACGACCGAGCCGAACCAGCCGATCGTCGCCGCCGTGCCATTCACGAGACCGCCGTCGATCAGCGCCATGTCGCCACCGCGCCAGAGACTGCGGCCGAGCAAGCGGCTCGCCGCGGCGATGATGTTCTCGTTGATCCAGTCGAAGTAGTACTTGTTGACCAGGATCGTGCGAAGCCACGAGAACGTGCGCGCAACGGAGTTGGCGAGCGAAGGCTTCCAGTAGAAGAACACCCACGCGGTCGCGAAACCCAGCACCGTGAGGAGGAACGGCAGAGACATCGCGCCGTGAAGTGCGAACTGCACAGCGCCGTGCCACCCGTGCTCGCCGATTTCCCTGATGACGTCGTTCTGCTCCTTGACCTGAATGGCGTCACCGAAGAAGCCGCCGAACAGAATGGGCCCGATCGTCAGGAAGCCGATGACCACCGACGGAATGGCGAGCAGGACGAGCGGCACCGTGACGACGGGTGGGCTCTCGCGCGGCTCGGCGTGATGCGCATCGTCATGGCCATGAGCCGCCCCGTGCGCACCGGCATCGCCGTGCGTGGCGTGCCCGTGTGCCGCGGCGTGCGTGTCGTGCCCATGCGCGGCGGCCAGCGCCGCGGCCGGCGTGCCATGCGCGTCGCCCACTGCCACGGCGTGAGTGTCGGCCACAGCCTCGGCTTCGGTCCCGTGACCATGCCCGTGGGCATGACGGAAGCGTTCGGGCCCATGGAATGTCATGAACAGCAGGCGGAACGAGTACAACGCCGTAATGAACACGCCGAACAGCACGCAGTAGTACGCGTAAGTCGCACCCCAGCGATGCGACTCGCCGACGGCCTCGATGATCGCGTCCTTCGAATAGAAGCCGGAGAAGAACGGTGTACCCACGAGGGCCAGACTGCCTAGCCACGACGTGATGGCGGTAATCGGCATGTACTTCGCGAGGCCACCCATCTTCCGCATGTCCTGCTCGTGATGCATGCCGATGATCACCGAGCCGGCCGCAAGGAACAGCAGCGCCTTGAAGAAGGCATGCGTCATCAGGTGGAAGATCGCCGCGCTGTATGCGGAGGCGCCCAGCGCCACCGTCATGTACCCGAGCTGAGAGAGCGTGGAGTACGCGATGACACGCTTGATGTCGTTGTTCACGACACCCAGCACGCCCATGAAGAACGCCGTGGTGCCACCGATGATGAGCACGAACGACAGGGCCGCCTCGCTGTGCTCGAAGATGGGCGACATGCGCGCCACCATGAAGATGCCCGCCGTCACCATCGTGGCCGCATGGATCAGCGCGGAGATCGGCGTGGGGCCCTCCATCGAATCCGGCAGCCACACGTGCAGCGGGAACTGCGCGCTCTTGCCCATGGCACCGATGAAGAGCCCGATGCACACGAGCGTGATCGCATCCACCGACCAGGTGTGCGTGAGATGGAACGTCGCTTCCGCGATCCTGGGCGCAGCCGCGAACGCATCCCGGTAGTCGAGCGAGTTCGTGAAGTACACGATGCCGGCGATACCGAGCACGAAGCCGAAGTCGCCCACGCGGTTCACGATGAACGCCTTCAGGTTCGCGAACACCGCGCTCGGCCGCGTGTACCAGAACCCGATCAGCAGGTACGAGACGACGCCGACCGCTTCCCAGCCGAAGAACAGCTGCATGAAGTTGTTCGACATCACCAGCATCAGCATGCTGAAGGTGAAGAGCGAGATGTAGCAGAAGAAGCGCTGGTAGCCCGGGTCGTCCTTCATGTAGCCGATCGTGTAGACGTGCACGCACAGCGACACGAACGTGACCACCGTCATCATGAGCGCCGTGAGGCGATCGACGAGGAAGCCGACCTCGAAGGTGATGCCGTCGCTCACGAGCCAGGTGTAGACCGGAGCGTTGTAGGTGGGCACGCCGTCGAAATAGACCTGCTTCAGGACGTAGATCGAGAGCACCGTGGAAACGGCCACGCCGGCGATGGTGACGGTGTGCGCCCCTGCCCGGCCGACGGCCTTGCCGAAAAGTCCCGCGATGAGCGCCGCGATCAGCGGCAGCATCGGGATGGCGAGCAGCAATGTCGGATTCATGCCCGCGTCAGCCTTTCATCGTATTCAGGTCTTCGACGTTGATGCTCCGGCGTTCGCGGAACAGCACGACGAGGATGGCGAGGCCGATGGCGGACTCCGCCGCGGCCACGGTCAGCACGAAGAACACGAACACCTGCCCGGTGATGTCCCCCAGGTAGCGCGAGAACGCCACGAAGTTGAAGTTCGCGGAGAGGAGCAGCAGCTCCACGCACATGAGCAGCAGGATCACGTTCTTGCGGTTCAGGAAGATGCCCGCCACGGACAGGGCGAACACAATCCCGGACAACGTGAGGAGGTAACCCAGCGGAATCATGCGCCCTTCTCCGGTGTGCCGGCGGCCGGCTCGGCGGCGGCCGGCTCGCTCTTGGTGGCGTCCATCTTGATGAGGCGCACGCGATCCTCGGCGCGGACGGCGGTCTGCGCGTTGATGTCCTGGGCCTTCGAGTTCGGGCGCTTGCGCATCGTCAGCGCGATGGCGGCGACGATGGCGACCAGCAGCAACACGGCCGCAAGCTCGAACGGATACGCGTATTTCGTGTACAGCACGGTGCCGAGCTCCGTGGTGTTGCTGTAGTCCGCCGGCTGCGGCGTCGGCGCCCGGCTCACATCCACGCCCATGGTCTTTGCCGTGATGACGCCGATGATCTCCACGATCACGACGGCCGCGGTGATCCAGCCGAGCCATGCATAGCGCGTGAAGCCGCTACGCAACGACTCGACATTGACGTCGAGCATCATCACCACGAACAGGAACAGCACCATCACCGCGCCCACGTACACGAGCACGAGCACGACGGCGAGGAACTCCGCTTCGATCAGCAGCCAGATCGCCGCGCTCGACACGAAGCACACCACCAGCGACAACGCGGCGTGCACCGGGTTGCGCGAGATGATGACGCCCAGGGCCGCGATCACCAGGATCGCGGCGAACAACCAGAAGAGACCCGTGACCAGCATCGTTGTGCTTTCTTCAGCGGTACGGCGCGTCAGCGGCCTTGTCGGCGCTGATCATCGCTTCGTAACGTTCGCCGACCGCCAGGAGCTTGTCCTTGCTCATGATGTTCTCACCGCGATTTTCCATGTGGTACTCGTGGATTCGCGTGAGCACGATCGCATCCACCGGGCAGGCTTCTTCGCAGAACCCGCAGTAGATGCACTTGAAGAGGTCGATGTCGTAGCGCGTCGTGCGGCGCGTGCCGTTCGGCGCGACATCCGAGTCGATGGTGATGCACACCGCCGGGCACACCGCCTCGCACAGCTTGCAGGCGATGCAGCGCTCTTCCCCGTTCGGGTAACGGCGCAGCGCATGCAGCCCACGGAAACGCGGCGACTGAGGAGTTTTCTCCTCCGGGTAGTTCACGGTGTACTTCTTCGTGAAGAAGGTACGCGCCGTGAGTGCCAGGCCTTTCAGCAGGTCTGGCATGGCGAATATCTTGAATACGTTTGCGGCCATTTGATCGCTCAGATTACGGGGCCCAGGGGCCGACCTTCAGGTACGCCAGCACGCCTTCCACGAAAATCCACACGAGTGTCACGGGGATCAGCGCCTTCCAGCCGAGACGCATGATCTGGTCGTAGCGGTAGCGCGGGAACGTGGCGCGGAACCAGAGGAAGAGGAACAGGAAGAAGAAGATCTTCGCGAACAGCCAGAAGAAGCTCCCCTGCGCGAGGAACGAATCCTCCGGTATGAACGGCAGCCCCTGGAACGGGCTCAGCCAGCCGCCGCAGAAGAGGACTGCCGTGAGCGCGGAGATGAGGAGCATGTTCGCGTATTCCGCGAGGAAGAACAGCGCGAACGCCATGCCCGCGTATTCGACGTGGAAGCCGGCGACGATCTCCGATTCGCCTTCCGCCACGTCGAATGGCGCGCGGTTGGTCTCCGCGACGCCCGAGATGAAATACACGACGAAGAGCGGGAACAGCGGCCACATGAACCAGTGCCCGATATGGCCCGACTGCGCTTCCACCAGCACGCCGAGGTTCAGGCTGCCGCCTGCCATGAGCACGCCGACGAGCGCAAAGCCCATCGCGATCTCATACGCGACGATCTGTGCGGCCGAGCGCATGGCGCCGAGGAACGCGTACTTCGAGTTCGACGCCCAGCCCGCGATGATGACGCCGTAGACACCGACCGACGTGAGCGACAGCAGGAACAGCAGGCCCGCGTCGATTTTGGCGATCGTCAGATCCGGCGACAGCGGAATGATCGCCCAGGTCGCGAACGCCGGAATCAGCGTGATGGCCGGCGCGAGGCGGAACAGCACCTTGTTCGCGTTCTCGGGAAGAATGACTTCCTTCAGCAGCAGCTTGATGACGTCGGCGAACGGCTGAAAGATGCCCGGCACGAAGCCGAAGATGCTGCCGACGCGGTTCGGGCCCTTGCGCAGCTGCATCCAGCCGATGACCTTGCGCTCCCAGAGCGTGGTGAACGCGACGGCAAGAATCAGCGCGACAGTGACGAGCAGGATCCACGCCGTCGACCGAATGTATTCGGGCAGCGAGGTCCAGAACTCCATGAACATCTGAAGTGGGTTCATGCGGGACCGATCAGTAATGCGATACCGGCGTGCGGCCTTCACGCGTCTTCTGCAAAGAAGGCGCGCGGCGCACGAGGGCATCCGCCTGGTACATGTTGATGTCGACGAGCGGCGCGGCGGCGGGCGAGCCGTTCACGCGGTGACTGCCGGAATAGCCCGCGGCGGTGCTGTCGCCGACGAGACGCTGCAGCTCGTTCAGCACCTCCTCCGATGAGGTGTAGTCGAAGCCTGGGATGTGCAGCATGTTCCCGAGAACGCGCAGCACCTTCCAGCCCGGTCGGCCTTCGCCCTGCGGCGCGACCGCGCCGGGGAAGCTTTGCCACTTGCCTTCGAGGTTCACATAGGTGCCCGAGGTCTCCGCGAAGGAGCCGATGGGCAGCATCACATGCGCGATGTCGCGGAGCTGCTCGCTCTCGAACGGCGTGATGGCGACGACGAGCTCGGCCTGCTTGAGGGTGTTGGCGACTTCGCTGTCGAGCGCATCGATCCAGGGCTCGACACCGCCGAACAGCACGTAGGCACTGAGCTTCTGATGAAGCATCTCGAACGCGGAAAGGCCGGGCTGCGCGGCAGCCACGCCGCCCGCCTCGCGATGAGGCACCGCGCCGGCGAGGTAGGCACCCGCCGCGTTGGCACCTTCGGCGAGCACGCCGAACGAAGCGCCTGTCGCGCTCGCAATGGCCGCGGCAAGGGCGCGAATGTCCGCATACGCGGCACTCCGCGTGGCGAGCGCGCCCAGAATGACAGCCTTGCGGGCACCGCTTGCGCCGGCAGCACTCGGGCCACCCGCGTTTGCGCCGGCACCGCTTGTGCCGCTTCCGCCAGCCCCGCCAGCGCCATTGCCGCCCGCATTTTTCAGCTGCTCGGCGAGCGCCCGCACTCGTACGAGAATCCCTTCAACGCCATGCGC
>JBDZVF010000016.1:12770-31044 GCA_040255575.1 Pseudomonadota bacterium
TCGCGCTCGGCGAGCGCCCGATGCGCATCGGTAACCTGCACGCCCTGCACGCTCGCCACCACATTCTCCGGAAGCTGCGCACCTGCGGCAGCAAGCGCGGCGAGCACGCCTGAGAGCTCGGCAACCGTGTTCGCGGCCGCCGCCTCGGTGTACGACGCCACCGGGAACAGGTAATCGAACTTCGCCGGATTGATGAAGTGCACCTTCGTGCCGCGGCGAGCCGCCTTGCGCACGCGATGCGCGAGCATCGGCGCTTCACGACGCAGGTGGCTGCCGATGATCAGCAGCGAGTCGAGCGTCTCGACATCCGCAATCTGCACGCCGAGGGTCGGGTGCAGCGGGTCGGCCGCCTGATCGCGCACATCCCGCTGACGCAGGCGATGATCGATGTTCGGCGTGCCGAGCGCCCGGGCAATCTTGCCCAGCAGATAAAGCTCTTCCGTGGTGGCCGAAGCGCTGGCGAGCACGCCCAGGCTCGAGGCCTTCGCGCGCAGGCCATCGGCGACTTTCTTCAGCGCCGTTTCCCAGTCCACCTGCTTCCACTCATCGCCCTCGCGCACCCTCGGTGCCCGGAGGCGGTCGGCGCTGTAGAGGCCTTCGTAGCTGAAGCGATCGCGGTCCGCGATCCAGGTTTCGTTGATCTCTTCGTTCTCACGCGGCACGACGCGCATGACCTTGCCGCGCAGGACGTGCGCGAAGAGGTTGGTACCGAAGCCGTCATGCGGCGACACGAGCGGGTGCGAAGTCATCTCCCACGCGCGGGCGCTGAAGCGATACGGCTTCGACACGAGCGCACCGACCGGGCACAGGTCGATGACGTTGCCCGACAGCTCGTGATGCACGGTCTGCTCGAGCGCGACGCGAACCTTCATGTTCTCGCCGCGGCCGATCATGCCCAGCTCCTGGAAGCCGGCGATCTCTTCAGTGAAACGGATGCAGCGCGTGCAGTGAATGCAGCGGGTCATGTCCGTTGCGATGAGCGAGCCGAGATTCTCGTCCGGCACGGAGCGCTTGCGCTCGGTGAAACGCGAGATGTCGCGACCGAAGCCGACCGCGAGATCCTGCAGCTCGCATTCGCCGCCCTGGTCGCAGATCGGGCAGTCGAGCGGATGATTGATGAGCAGGAACTCCATGGTCGCGCGCTGCGCACCGATGGCGCGCGGCGACTTCGTGAAGATCTTCATGCCCTCGGTCACGGGCGTGGCGCAGGCCGGTAGCGGCTTCGGCGCCTTCTCCACATCGACGAGGCACATGCGGCAGTTCGCGGCGATGGCGAGCTTCTCGTGATAGCAGAAGCGCGGCACATAGGCATCCGGGCCAAGGCGATCGGTCGCCTTGATGATCACTTCGCCCTTCTTCGCCTTGACGGGCTGACCGTTGACCTCGATGTTGACGAAATCGTCGCTCACGCTGCTTTGGCTCCGAGGTTCTCGACGATGCTGCGCCCGCCATGGTCGACCATGTATTCGAACTCATGGCGGAAGTGCTTCAGGAAGCTCTGCACCGGCCAGGCCGCCGCGTCGCCGAGACCACAGATGGTGTGGCCCTCGATGCGGTTCGCGACGTCGACGAGCAGGTTCAGGTCTTCCCGGCGCGCTTCGCCCGCGAGAACACGCTTGAGGAGGCGGTTCATCCAGCCGGTGCCTTCTCGGCACGGCGTGCACTGACCGCAGGATTCGGACATGTAGAAGCGGGAAAGCCGCTCCAGCACACGCACCATGCACGTGGTCTCGTCCATGACGATGACCGCGGCCGAGCCCATCGAGGAGCCCGCGGCGCGCAGTGAGTCATAGTCCATGTTGGTCTTGAGCATGGTTTCGGCCGGAACCACCGGGCAGGACGAACCGCCCGGGATGCAGGCCTTCAGCTTGTGGCCGTTGCGGATGCCGCCCGCGAGCTCGATGAGATCGACGAACGGGATGCCGAGCGGCAGCTCGAAGTTGCCCGGCCTGTTCACGTGGCCGGAGACCGAAAAGATCACCGTGCCGCCGGAGTTCTTCGGCCCGAGCGCCGCGAACCACTCCGGCCCCTTGCGCAGGATCGTGGGGACGGATGCGTAGCTCTGCGTGTTGTTGATGGTGGTCGGCGCGCCGTAGAGGCCGAAGGCAGCCGGGAACGGTGGCTTGAAGCGCGGCTTGCCGGACTTGCCCTCGAGCGAATCGAGGAGCGCAGTCTCTTCACCGCAGATGTACGCGCCGGCGCCGACGAACGTGTAGATGTCTACATCGATGCCGCTGCCCTTGATGTTCTTGCCCAGGAGGCCTGCCGCGTACGCTTCCTTCACCGCGGCCTCGAAACGCGGCACCGGCTCCGCGATGAACTCGCCACGGATGTAGTTGTAGCCAACCGTGGAGTTCGTGGCGTAGCAGCCGATCGCCATGCCCTCGATCAGCGAGTGCGGATTGAAGCGCAGGATGTCCCGATCGTGGCAGGTGCCGGGCTCGGACTCGTCCGAATTGCACACCATGTACTTCTGAACCGGGGACTGGCGCGGCATGAAGCTCCACTTCATGCCCACCGGAAAGCCCGCGCCGCCGCGGCCGCGCAGGCCCGAGGCCTTCACCTTCTCGATGATCTCTTCGCGCGGCGGCTTGCCGGCGAGGATGCTCTCCCACACCTGATAGCCACCGATCTTGCGGTACTGCTCGAGCTCCCACGAGCGTTCGAGATGCAACGGCTCGAACACCGTGAGATTCATCTTGTCTTGGTAGTCTGCTGCGGCCATGTGCTTACTTCAGCGCATCCAGGTATTCCCACGGCCTGCGGCCGGGACTTGCGGGCTTCGCGAAGCGCGAACCCCGTCCGAACAGCGGCGCGAAGCGCGCCGGGCAAGACAGAGCGCTCATTTCAACGCGTCCAGTACCTTATCCACCTTTTCCGGCGTCAGGTTCTCGTGAAACACCTCGTCGACCATCATCATCGGCGCGCCCACGCAGGCGGCCAGGCACTCTTCTTCCCGCTTGAGGAAGATGCGCCCGTCCGGCGTGCTCTCGCCCGTCTTGATGCCGAGCTTCTTCTCGACGTATTCGACGATCTTGTCCGAGCCGTTCAGCATGCACGAGATGTTCGTGCACACGCTCACGTGATGCCGGCCGCACGGGTGCAGCTCGAACATCGAGTAGAACGCGGCCACTTCATAAACCTGGATCGGCGGCAGGTTCAGGTATTCCGCCACGGCCTCGAGCAGATCCTGCGTCAGGTGGCCGTTGTTCTGGTGCTGGGCGGCGCGCAGCGCCGAGATGCACGCGGAGCGATGCCGTCCCGGCGGAAACCGGGTGATCCAGTGATCGATCTCGTGCCGCGAATGCTCGTTCAAGAGCTTCGCCTTGCCGACCGGCGCGGCCGGATGGTGCGGCGTGATGAACGCCGGCGAGATCGAGGGGCTGATGAGTCTGTTGTCGGTGCTCACTAGCGATCCACTTCCCCGAACACGATGTCCTGGGTGCCGATGATGGCAACCACGTCCGCGAGCATGTGCCCGCGAACCATTTCATCCAGCGCGGCCAGATGCGTGAAGCCCGGCGCGCGGCACTTCAGGCGATAGGGCTTGTTGGCGCCATCGCTCACGAGATAAATGCCGAACTCGCCCTTGGGCGCTTCGATTGCGGCGTAGGTCTCGCCCGCCGGCACGCAGTAGCCTTCCGTGAAGAATTTGAAGTGATGGATGAGCGACTCCATGTCGCCCTTCATCTGCTCGCGGCGCGGCGCGCGCACCTTGCGGTCGTCGACCATCACCGGGCCCGGGTTCTTCTTCAGCCAGTCCACACACTGCAGGATGATGCGGGCCGACTGGCGCATCTCTTCGACGCGCACCAGATAGCGGTCGTAGCAGTCGCCATTCACGCCGATCGGGATGTCGAAGTCCATGCGGTCATAGACTTCGTACGGCTGCTTCTTGCGCAGGTCCCAGGCGATGCCCGAGCCACGCAGCATCGGGCCCGTGAAGCCGAGGTTCAGCGCGCGTTCCGGCGAGACCACGCCGATGTTCACGGTGCGCTGTTTCCAGATGCGGTTGTCGGTGAGCAGCGTTTCGTAGTCGTCGATCGCCTTCGGGAAGCGCTCCGCGAACGCGGCGATGAAGTCGAGCATCGAGCCCGAGCGCACCTCGTTCAGCTTGTTCACTTCGCTCTGCGAGCGCCACTTCGACGGCTGGTACTTCGGCATCGAATCCGGCAGGTCGCGGTGCACGCCGCCGGGGCGGTAATAGGTTGCGTGCATGCGAGTGCCAGAAACGGCCTCGTACACGTCCATCAGTTCCTCGCGGTCCTTGAAGCACAGGAGGAACACGGTCATCGCGCCGATATCGAGACCGTGCGCGCCGAGCCACATGAGGTGGTTCAGGATGCGGGTGATCTCATCGAACATCGTGCGGATGTACTGAGCGCGCTCCGGCGGCTTGATGCCGAGAAGGTTCTCGATGGCCAGCACGTAGGCGTGCTCGTTGCACATCATCGAGACGTAGTCGAGCCGGTCCATGTAACCAATGGACTGGTTGAACGGCTTCGACTCGGCGAGCTTCTCGGTCGCCCGATGCAGGAGCCCGATGTGCGGGTCGGCCTTCTGGATGGTCTCGCCATCCATCTCGAGCACGAGGCGCAGCACGCCGTGCGCGGCAGGATGCTGCGGGCCGAAGTTCATCGTGTAGCTGCGGATCTCGGCGACGTCGCTGAGACCGGGCACTTTTTCGATCGGTGCACTCATCGGGGCAGGTTCGGTTTTCTGAGCGCCTCTTCGTACCGGTGGTCATCGCGGATGACCTTCGGCACGAGCACGCGCGGCTCGATGGAGACAGGCTGGTAGACGACGCGGCGCTTCTCGGGGTCGTACCGCACTTCGACGTTGCCGCTGAGCGGGAAGTCCTTGCGGAACGGATGACCGATGAAGCCGTAATCCGTGAGGATGCGGCGCAGATCCGGGTGGCCGCGGAACAGGATGCCGTAGAGATCGAACGCCTCGCGCTCGCACCAGTTCGCAGACGCCCACACATCGACCAGCGAATCGATCATGGGCTCGTCCGCCTCGTTCATCTCGCACAGGCCGATGAGACGAAGGCGCGCGTTGTGGGTCACCGACAGGAGCTGATACGCCACACAGAAGCGGGGCCGATGCGCGACGCCCTCCTCGACCGGAATGTCCGCCGGGCCGTGACCGCCCTCGCCCGCCTCGCTCGAATCCGACGGGGGCGTGATGCGGGCAACGCGACCGCGACTGAAGCCGGAACGCGTAGCCGAGCTCGTCTGCCACTCGTCGCGGCCGTAAACCAGATAGTCGACGCCCGCGGCGTCGATGAGCTGCTCGAATCTCAGGTCCGGCGCGTCACGCAGCACTTTGCAGACTTCGACGAGCTTCGACGCCTCGACTTCATACGCGAGCTCGTGGGGCAGAGACACGGCGCGCCGCACGCGCCCGCTCAGGGCCGCGTCGACCTTCGCCGCCAGTGCATCAATTCTTGCGGTCAAAACCTGCTTCCCGAAATGTGTTAGCGAGCAATGGTGCTCGTGCGCGCGATCTTCTTCTGCAACTGGATGATGCCGTAGACGAGCGCTTCCGCCGTGGGAGGACAGCCCGGCACGTACACGTCCACCGGAACCACCCGATCGCACCCACGCACGACTGCATACGAGTAATGGTAGTAGCCGCCGCCGTTCGCGCACGAGCCCATCGAGATGACCCAGCGCGGCTCGGGCATCTGGTCGTACACCTTGCGAAGCGCGGGGGCCATTTTGTTGACCAGCGTGCCGGCGACGATCATGACGTCCGACTGGCGCGGGCTCGGGCGGAACACCACACCGAAGCGATCGAGGTCATAGCGGGACGCGCCCGCGTGCATCATCTCCACCGCGCAGCACGCAAGCCCGAACGTCATCGGCCAGAGCGAGCCCGTACGGGCCCAGTTCACGAGGTTGTCGACCTGCGTCGTCAGGAAGCCGCGCTCGGCAAAACCCTCCGGCCCCGTGGCCGTCGGCGCGACTTCGGCAGCTGCTAATCCCACTCGAGCGCTCCCTTCTTCCACTCGTAGATGAAACCCACCACGAGAATGAGCAGGAAGACGCCCATCGCAATGAGGCCGAAGACGCCGATCTGCTCGAGGGCCACCGCCCAGGGAAACAGGAACGCAATCTCCAGATCGAACACGATGAAGAGAATGGCGACGAGGTAGTACCGCACGTCGAACTTCATGCGGGTGTCTTCGTACGCCTCGAAGCCGCACTCGTACGGCGAGAGTTTCTCTTTGCCGCCCGGGCTTCGCGCCAGGAACCGGCCGATGCCACTACCGAGAAGCAGGAGGAGCCCGGCCAGGCCGGCGCTGACGACGAGGAAAATCAATACGGGAAGATAGTTCGAGAGCATTTCACTTACGGCATCTGGCTAAAAGGCGGCCACAGTAAAAAGGAGCAGTTCGCTTCCCCGCGTGCTGCCCCCTCAATCGGCGCGCATTCTACAAGATGATGAACACGTTATGTGGTGCGGTCGGAGAGACTCGAACTCTCACACCTTGCGGCGCCAGCCCCTCAAGCTGGTGTGTCTACCAATTCCACCACGACCGCATCGTCACAGGCTTGTAAGCCTGCATCACAAACTTCGATCAACTACTCGCTTCGTCTCTCCGGGGGCGCTGCGCGCGGCCGGGAGAATACTCCTATTACTGAGGAGTTGTGTTCGGCGTGCTCGTCGCCGGAGCAGTCGCTCCGCCCTGCGGAGCCGTGCCTTCCGGTACCGGAGCCGGTGTTGCCGGCGCAGGCGTCTGCGCGGCGGGTGCCGGTGGCGCACCGACGCCCGGAGCCGTGCTCTCGGACGTCGCCGCCTGATCGAGCAATGTCTTCGGACGCTCAGTTGGGGCGCGAGTGGCCATGTACACGAGCGCGAGACTATTCAGCATGAACACGGCGGCGAAGATCGCCGTGGCGCGCGACAGCGCCGTGCTTGCCCCGCGAGCGCCGAACACCGTGCCCGAAGCGCCCGCACCGAACCCCGCGCCCGCATCCGCACCCTTGCCCCTTTGCAGGAGGACGAGCGCGATGATCGCGATCGCGGAGAACACCTGGATGATCGTCAATGCAATATGCAACATGTCCAGCTCAGTGCCAGGCGGCAGCCTGTGTCATGGTCAACCGTGAGGCCGGGCGGCCGCCAGGATGGCGAGGAACTCATCGGCCTTGAGCGAAGCGCCGCCGATGAGCCCGCCGTCGACATCGGGCATGGCGAACAGCTCCGCCGCATTGCCGGCCTTGACGCTGCCGCCATACAGAACGCGCGTTTCGGCGGCGATCTTAGCATTCCGGGCTGCGAGCCGGGCGCGGATGAAGGCATGAACATCCTGCGCCTGCTCGGGCGTCGCGTTGCGACCCGTGCCGATGGCCCACACCGGCTCATACGCAATCACCGCGTGGGCAAAGGCCTCGACACCGGCGAGCTCCAGCACGGCATCGAGCTGGCGGGCAATCACTTCCTTGGTGCGATCGGCATCGCGCTCGGCGAGCTGCTCGCCCAGGCACAGGATCGGCACCAGGGACTTCGACTGCGCCGCCTGGAATTTGCGGGCGATGAGCTGGTCGCTCTCGCGATAGATCAGCCGGCGCTCGGAGTGGCCGACGATGACGTACTCGCAGCCCACGTCTTTCAACATGGCCGCGGACACTTCACCGGTGAATGCGCCCTGGGGCTCCGCACAGACATCCTGCGCGCCGAGCTCCACGGAGGAGCCGCGCAGCAGCCGCGCGATCTCCTGCAGATACACGAACGGGGGACACACAATGCACTGCCCCGCCGGCTTCGACGGAACCTGCGCCATGATGTCTTCGATCAGCCGCGCGTTTTCGGCGCGCGAGCCGTGCAGTTTCCAGTTTCCGGCGACGATAGGGCGGCGCATGGGCCCCAGACCTCTTGTTGACGTCCCGGCGCCGGGGGTGGCGCCAAGGGCGCGCGATGATAGACACCCACCCCCTCGGGCGCAACGCCAAAGTTGCCCTTTGTCAGAGTGTTGCGGGCTCGAGGCCCCCTCCAATCGGCTGAGACGGACCCTCAGCGCGCAAGGACGCCGGGACATGGCGGCCTGCGCGAACCGGCTGGCGAGCCGCCCCCGAAACGAAAGCCTCGTGAGGCCTTCAGACCGCGGCACGCACCACGTCAGCCAGTTCCGTGGCCAGGGCCCGGGTCTGTGACTCGTCCCGGCCTTCCACCATGACGCGGATGACAGGTTCGGTGCCGGAGGCGCGCAGGACCACCCTGCCCTCAGCCCCCAGCCGCTTCTCGACGTCGGCCACCGCCGCCGTGACGGTCGGACGTGTCTTGGGATCGAAGCGCTCCGCGACCTTCACGTTGATCATGACCTGCGGGAATTTCTGCATGCCGGCCGCGAGCTCCGCCAGGGACTGGCCGGTCTGTTTCATGATCCCGAGCACCTGAAGCGCGCTCACGAGGCCATCCCCGGTCGTCGTCTTGTCGAGGCACAGGATGTGACCGGACGTCTCACCGCCCAGCACGCCGTCGTTCTCCCGGAGCAGACTGAGCACGTACCGATCGCCGACTTTCGCCCGCTTGAACTCGACGCCCGCCCGACGAAGCGCCACTTCGAGCCCGAGGTTGGTCATCACGGTGCCGACCACCGGGCCCTTCAGCGTGCCCGCCTTCTTGCGGGCATTGGCCATGATGTAGAGCAACTGGTCGCCATCGAGAATGCGCCCGAGGTGATCCACCATCACGAGCCGATCGCCGTCGCCATCGAGCCCAACGCCCACATTCGCGCGCACGCCCGGCACGGTGAGCTGCAGGAGATCCGGTGCCGTCGAACCGCAACCGTCATTGATGTTGCGCCCGTTCGGCGAGCAGCCGATCGGAATCACTTCCGCGCCGAGATCCGCCAGGATGCGCGGCCCCACCTTGTACGCCGCGCCGTTCGCGCAATCGACGACGATCTTGAGGCCGGAAAGATCCACGCCCGGCGGCAGTGTGGAAGCGCAGAAATCCTGGTACTTGATGCGTGACTTGTCGACGCGCGTCGCACGCCCGAGGCTGCGCGAGCTCTGCGTGGTGGCCCCGCGCTCCATCTCCGCCTCGATGCGCTCCTCGAGCTCATCGGAGAGCTTCGCGCCGCTGCCATCGAAGAACTTGATGCCGTTGTCGTCGTAGAGGTTGTGCGAGGCGCTGATCACCACGCCGAAGCTGCACTGGAAAAGCTGCGTGATGTAGGCAATGCCCGGCGTCGGCAACGGCCCGATCAGGAGCACGTTCACGCCGGCAGCGACGAAACCCGCTTCGAGCGCGGCTTCGAACATGTATCCGGAAAGGCGCGTGTCCTTGCCGATGAGCACGGTGCCGCCCTGGGGCGCGAGCACGCGCGCCGCGGCGCTCGCGAGGTTCAGCGCGAAGTCCACCGTCATCGGGTGATCTCCGACCTTTCCGCGCACCCCGTCGGTGCCGAAATATCGTCGCGACAACGTCACACTCCTTACTTCAAACCTTCGTTCTGGATGGCCGACACGGTCTTCAGCGCGTCGACCGTGGCGGCCACATCGTGCGCGCGCACGATGTGGGCCCCTTTCAATGCCGCCATCACGGCGAGAGCGAGACTGCCGTAGAGGCGCTCGCCAACCGGACGGCCGAGAATCTTCTGCAGCATCGACTTGCGGGACAGGCCCACGGCGAGCGGATAACCGGTATCGGCGAGGGCGTCGAGGCCGCGCAGGAGGGTCGCGTTGTGCTGCAGGTTCTTGCCGAACCCGAAGCCCGGATCGATAGAGATCCGTTCGGGAGCGATCCCGGCGGCGCGACAACTTTGCGCGCGCTCCAGCAGGAATGCCTTGACCTCGTTCACGACATCGCCGTAGCTCGGGTTCGCCTGCATGGTGCGCGGCTCGCCCTGCATGTGCATGAGGCACACGGCACAGTCGGTTTCGACAGCTGCCTCGAGCGCTCCCGGGGTCTGAAGGGCGCGCACGTCGTTGAGAATGCCGGCACCCGCGGCGGCCGCGGCCCGCATGACCTCGGGTTTGCTCGTGTCGACGGAAATCACCGCACCCCGGCCAGCCAGCGCTTCAATCACCGGGATCACCCGGCGCAGCTCCTCATCGAGCGATACGTCTGCCGCGCCGGGCCGCGTGGACTCCCCACCGATGTCGAGGATGGCCGCGCCCTCCTCGATCAGCTTCAGGGCGTGATCGACCGCCCGCGAACGTTCGAGAAACTGGCCGCCATCGGAAAAGGAGTCCGGGGTGACGTTGACCACGCCCATCACGACCGGGCGCGACAGGTCGAGCTTCTGCTTGCCACATTGGAGGTACATCGGGGGCGCGATCTTACGCTCGGCGGCGCGAAGAAGCCCTCAGTGCGATTCTTCCGGACAGAAAAAGGCCCGCGCGAGGCGGGCCTTTTCCCGATCTCACCAGCCGATCAGTGCTGGCCGGCAGGCGACCCGATCGGCCCCGAGGGGCCTTCGGAGGGCGCCTTCGGCGGCTTGTTGGTCAGCGTGTCGTCCCAGTCCGAAGGCGGACGCGGCGTGCGGCCTTCCATGATGTCCTTCAGCTGCTGCTCATCGATCGTCTCGTACTTGATGAGCGCCTCCGCCATCACGTGCAGCTTGTCGAGAGCGCTCGTGAGGATCTCTTTCGCGCGCTTGTAGTTGCTCTCAACCACCCGGCGCACTTCCTCATCGATGGCCTGCGCAGTGCCGTCCGACACCTGCTTGTGCTGCGTGACGCTGCGGCCGAGGAACACTTCGCCGCTCTCTTCCGTGTATGTGAGAGGACCGAGCTTGTCCGACAGGCCCCACTTCGTGACCATGTTGCGCGCGAGGTCCGTCGCACGCTCGATGTCGTTGGAAGCACCGGTCGTCACCGACTCGGGCCCGAAGATGAGCTCTTCGGCCACGCGCCCGCCGAAGAGGGTCGCGATGGAGCTCTCGATACGACGCTTCGAGAGCGAGTACCGATCCTGCTCCGGCAGGAACTGCGTGACGCCGAGCGCCCGGCCACGCGGAATGATCGTGACCTTGTAGACCGGATCGTGCTCGGGAACCGTCATGCCGACGATCGCGTGACCGGCCTCGTGATAGGCCGTCATGCGCTTCTCGGGCTCCGTCATCACCATGGAGCGCCGCTCGGCGCCCATCATGATCTTGTCCTTCGCGCGCTCGAACTCGTCCATGCCCACGATGCGCTTGTTGGCGCGCGCGGCGAAGAGCGCCGCTTCGTTGACGAGGTTCGCGAGATCCGCACCGGAGAAGCCCGGCGTGCCGCGCGCGATGAGCGCCGGCTTCACATCCTCGGCCAGGGGCACGCGACGCATGTGAACGCGCAGAATCTGCTCGCGACCGCGCACGTCCGGCAGCGGCACGACGACCTGGCGGTCGAAGCGGCCCGGGCGCAGGAGCGCAGGATCGAGCACGTCCGGCCGGTTCGTGGCGGCGATGACAATGATGCCCTCGTTGCCTTCGAACCCGTCCATCTCGACGAGCAGCTGGTTCAGGGTCTGCTCGCGCTCGTCGTGACCGCCGCCAAGACCGGCGCCACGATGGCGACCGACCGCGTCGATCTCGTCGATGAAGATGATGCAGGGCGCGTGCTTCTTCGCCTGCTCGAACATGTCGCGCACGCGTGAGGCGCCGACGCCGACGAACATCTCGACGAAGTCCGAGCCCGAGATGGTGAAGAACGGGACCTTGGCCTCACCCGCGATCGCGCGGGCGAGCAGCGTCTTGCCGGTGCCGGGCGAGCCGACCATCAGCACGCCTTTGGGGATCTTGCCGCCGAGCTTCTGGAACTTGCCCGGGTCCTTCAGGAAGTCGACGATCTCTCCGACCTCCTGCTTGGCTTCGTCGACCCCCGCCACGTCTGCGAAGGTGACGTTGACCTGGTCCTCTCCGAGCAGCCGTGCCCTGCTCTTGCCGAAGCTCATGGCTCCGCGTCCTCCGGACGCGCCTTGCATCTGTCTCAGCATGTAGACGAACACGAGGATCAGCAGCAGCGCCGGAGCGAGTTGCAGGAGCAGCTGACCAATGAAATTCGGCGGCTTCGGCGGCTTGCCGACGATGGTCACGTCCGCCTTGTCGAGCGTGCCGATCAGGGCCGAATAGTCGGTCTCGGGATTGAAGGTCTGGAACTTGGTGGAGTCCTTGCGCGTGCCGGAGATGATCTCGCCCTGGAGCACCACGCTATCGACTCTTCCCGCCTTCACATCCTTCAGGAAGGCGGAATAGGATACGTCCTCGGCCTGGGCCACGGTGGGCATGTACCGGCTGAACACAGCCAGCAGCACCAGCACGATGACGACCCAAAGCAGGATATTTTTGGTCAAATCGTTCAAAGGTTGGACCTCTTCACGCCTGTACGGCGCGCAGTTCAATCGACCCTACACCAACCGGTAACCCTTCGCCAGCAAATACAACTCGGGGCTGCGGGAGCGGGAAGCCTCCGGTTTACAAAGCTTTACCTTGTCGAATTTGCCTCGAACCGAGGCGAGAAGCTCCTGGAAGCCGGCCCCCTGGAACACCTTGATCAGGGTCGCGCCCTCGCGCTTCAAGACACGCTCGGCGATATCTACCGCCAGTTCCACGAGATGCATGGAGCGGGGCGCATCGATCGCGTCCATGCCGGAGAGGTTGGGGGCCATATCGGACAGGACCACGTCCACTTCGCGAGCGGGCACGAGGCCAATGATCTCGTTGAAGACCGCTTCCTCGCGGAAGTCCCCCTGCACGAACTCGACGCCGGTGATGCCGTCCATGGGGAGGATGTCGGAGGCGACCACGCGACCTTTCGGGCCGACCCGGCGCGCGGCGTATTGACTCCAGGCTCCGGGGGCGGCGCCCAGATCGAGGCACACCGCACCGGGGAAGAGCAGCTTCTCCTTCTGGTCGATCTCCTGCAGCTTGAACACCGCGCGGGAGCGCCACCCTTCCGCCCGTGCGCGTTGCACGTACGGATCGGAGTGATGCTCCTGCAGCCAGCGTCCCGAGCTCTTGGATCTGCGAGCCAAGGAAATCGATACGTCTATTCGTAATGGACGGAGACGACTTCGAACGACTTCACCCCACCCGGGGCGTCGACGTCGACGACGTCGCCCTCGCTCTTGCCGACGAGCGCGCGGGCGATCGGTGAGGTGATGGAGATGCGGCCGGCGCGGATGTCGGCCTCGTCCTCGCCGACGATCTGGTAGCGCACGGCGCCGCCGTCATCCTGACTCTCGAGCTCCACCGAGCAGCCGAACACGATGCGCCCGGTGGCGGCCATGCGCGTGGGGTCGATGATCTCGGCGGTGCTGAGCTTGGCTTCGAGCTCGCTGATGCGGCCTTCGATGAAGCCCTGCTGCTCGCGCGCGGCGTGATATTCCGCGTTCTCGGACAGATCGCCATGACCGCGCGCTTCGGCGATGGCCTTGATGACATTGGGTCGCGCCTCCGTCTTCAGTTTGCGCAGCTCGGCGCGCAGGGCTTCGGCCCCGCGCTCGGTCATCGGTGTACGTTTCATGCGTGAGTGGCCTCCCTGTGAAGGTCCTGCAGGCGGTTGACTTCGACGTCGTCGAGATGGTCCAGAGCGTCGCACGTCGCAAGCGCGGCGGCCAGCGTTGTGTAATACGTGACGCGGCGATGGACCGCTTCCCGACGGATGGAGTTCGACTCCCGGATGGCGAGTTTGCCCTCGGTCGTGTTCACGATCAGGTCGATCTCGTCGTTCTTGATCATGTCGACGATGTGCGGCCGGCCTTCGCGCACCTTGTTCACGCGGCGGCAGGCCACGCCCGCATCGTTCAGCACTTTCGCGGTGCCCTCGGTGCCGACGAGCTCGAACCCGTAGGCGATGAGCCGGCGGCCGAGCGCGATGGCGCCCGGCTTGTCGCGCTCGCGAACGCTGATCAGCGCCACGCCCTTGCGCGGCAGCTCCACGCCCGAGGCGCTCTGCGCCTTTGCATATGCCTCGCCGAACGTGCGGCCGGTGCCCATCACTTCACCGGTGGACTTCATTTCGGGACCAAGGATCGGATCGGCCTCCGGGAACTTGGTGAACGGGAACACGGCTTCCTTCACCGAGAAGAACGGCGGGACGCGCTCCGTCGTGAAGCCCAGGTCTGCGAGCTTGCGGCCCGCCATCACGCGCGCCGCCACCTTGGCGAGCGGCACGCCCGTGGCCTTCGACACGAACGGCACGGTGCGCGAGGCCCGCGGGTTCACTTCGAGAATGTAGATGACCCCGTTCTGGATCGCGAACTGGATGTTCATGAGCCCGACGACGTTCAGGCCCTTCGCGAGCTTGCGCGTCTGCTCGCGCAGATCATCCTGGATTTCCTTAGACAGGCTGTTCGGCGGCAGCGAGCAGCCGGAGTCGCCCGAGTGCACGCCCGCCTGCTCCACGTGCTCCATGATGCCGCCGATGAGCACGTTCTCACCGTCGCACACAGCATCCACGTCCACCTCGATCGCGACATCGAGGAAGCGATCGAGCAGCACGGGGCTATCGTTGGAGACGCTCACTGCCGTCTGCACGTAGGTGCGCAGGTCCTCTTCAGTGAAGACCACTTCCATCGCGCGGCCGCCCAGAACGTAGGACGGGCGCACCACGAGCGGGAACCCGACTTCGCGGGCGAGCTGCACAGCCTGATCTTCGGTGCGCGCGGTCGCGTTCGCCGGCTGCTTGAGGTTCAGCTGCTTCACGAGCTTCTGGAAGCGCTCGCGGTCCTCGGCGATGTCGATGGCATCCGGTGTGGTGCCGATGATGGGCGCGCCCGCCTCTTCCAGCGCACGGCTCAACTTGAGCGGCGTCTGGCCCCCGAACTGCACGATGATGCCTTCCGGCTTCTCCTTCGCCATGATCTCGAGCACGTCTTCGAGCGTCAGCGGCTCGAAGTACAGACGGTCGGAGGTGTCGTAGTCCGTCGAAACCGTCTCGGGGTTGCAGTTGACCATGATGGTCTCGAACCCGTCTTCGCGCAGCGCGAGCGCGGCATGCACGCAGCAGTAATCGAACTCGATGCCCTGGCCGATGCGGTTGGGGCCGCCGCCGAGGATCATGATCTTCCGCTGGTTCGTCGGATGGGCCTCGCACTCGTCTTCGTACGTGGAGTACATGTAAGCCGTGGAGGTGGAGAACTCCGCGGCGCACGTATCAACGCGCTTGTAGACAGGGACGACGCCGAGCTCGCGGCGTCTGTTGCGAATGACCTTCTCCTGCACGCCCGTGAGCTTGGCGAGCCGCATGTCGGAGAAGCCCTTGCGCTTCAGCCAGCGCAGGCGATCCGCCGTGAAGGCGGTCGATGCGCCGGCCTTGATCTTCTCCTCTTCGAGGATGACGTCCTGGATCTGCACCAGGAACCACGGATCGATATTCGTGAGCGCGTGGACCTGCTCGAGCGACCAGCCCGCGCGGAACGCATCCGCGATGTACAGGATGCGATTGGCACCGGGCGACTGCAGCTCGTAGGTGAGCTTGGTGGTGGACTCTTCCGTCAGCGGCAGCGCGATCACCGGGCTGAAGCCATCGAGACCGGTCTCGAGGCCGCGCAGCGCTTTCTGCACCGACTCCTGGAACGTGCGGCCCATGGCCATCACTTCGCCCACCGACTTCATCTGCGTGGTGAGCCGATCGTTCGCGGCCGGGAATTTCTCGAACGTGAAACGCGGGACCTTGGTGACGACGTAATCGATCGTCGGTTCGAACGAGGCGGGCGTTGTGCCGCCCGTGATGTCGTTCTTCAGCTCATCGAGCGTGTAGCCCACGGCGAGCTTCGCGGCGATCTTGGCAATCGGGAAGCCCGTGGCCTTCGAGGCGAGCGCGGACGAGCGCGACACGCGCGGATTCATCTCGATGACGAGGAGGCGCCCATCCGTCGGGCTCACGGCGAACTGCACGTTCGAGCCGCCGGTTTCCACGCCGATCTTGCGCAGCACGGCGATGGAGGCATCGCGCATGCGCTGGTATTCCTTGTCCGTCAGGGTCTGCGCCGGCGCCACGGTGATGGAGTCGCCGGTGTGCACGCCCATCGGATCGAAGTTCTCGATGGAGCAGACGATGATGCAGTTGTCCTTGCGGTCGCGGACCACCTCCATCTCGAACTCTTTCCAGCCGATCACCGATTCTTCCATCAGCACTTCGCTGGTGGGCGAGGCATCGAGGCCGCGCGCGATGATGACTTCGAACTCTTCGCGGTTGTACGCAATGCCGCCGCCGGTGCCGCCCATGGTGAACGAGGGGCGCAAGATCACGGGGTAGCCGATCTCGGCAACGCGCGAGAGCGCTTCCTCGAGGCTGCGCACGACGATCGAGCGCGGCGTTTCGAGGCCGATGTCGCGCATGGCGTTGCGGAAGAGCTCGCGGTCCTCGGCCATGTCGATGGCGTCGCGCGAGGCGGCGATGAGCTCCACGCCGTGCTTCTCGAGCACGCCTTCGCGCACGAGATCGAGCGCGGTGTTGAGCGCGGTCTGGCCGCCCATGGTGGGCAGCACGGCGTCGGGCTTTTCCTTCTCGATGATGCGCGCGACGGTGCGCCAGTTGACGGGCTCGATGTAGATGGCGTCGGCCATCCCGGGGTCGGTCATGATGGTGGCGGGGTTCGAGTTCACCAGGATGACGCGATAGCCCTCTTCCTTGAGCGCCTTGCAGGCCTGTGCGCCGGAATAATCGAACTCGCACGCCTGACCGATGACGATCGGGCCGGCGCCGATGATCAGGATGCTCTGGATGTCTGTGCGTCTGGGCATGGTTACCGTGTGTTGTGAAACGGGCCCGAGGTTTGTGGCCTCAGGCCCGTATGAATCAATTCGTGCGTCGGGCGCCTGCGCATCAAGCGCGGCTGCCCACCCGGCGTCCGCGCGAGCCAGTCACTGCCGTTGGAGGCTTCCGTCGTCCTGCTCCCTAGCCGGTGCTCGCGCCTGCGCCGGGCGCGGTATTCTGCGCCGTCTGGGGAGAGTTTGCGTTCTGGCGGCGGATGGCTTCTTCCGCGGCGCGCAGCTGGCTCTGCAGCCGGCGCAGCATCAGGTGGTTGAAGCGTTCGAACAGGGGCTTCAGGTCGTGCGGGCCCGGGCTTGCTTCGGGATGGCCCTGGAAGCTGAACGCGGGCTTGTCCTTGTACGCAAGGCCTTGCAGCGAGCCGTCGAACAGCGACCGATGCGTCGCGCGCACGTTCGCCGGCAGCGTCGATTCATCCACCGCGAAGCCATGGTTCTGGCTCGTGATGAAGACGCGGCCACTGTCGAGATCCTGCACCGGATGGTTCGCGCCATGATGGCCGAACTTCATCTTGATGGTCTTCGCCCCGCAGGCCAGCCCCATGAGCTGGTGACCGAGGCAGATGCCGAAGACGGGCATGCCGGTCTCGATGATCTCGCGCGTCGCCTTGATGGCGTAGTCACACGGCTCCGGATCGCCGGGGCCGTTGGAGAGGAACACACCGTCGGGCTGGAGGCTCAGCGCCTCCACGGCGGTGGTCTGCGCCGGCACCACGGTCATGCGGCAGCCGAAGTCGGAGAGCAGACGCAGGATGTTGCGCTTGATGCCGAAGTCGTACGCGACCACGTGCAAGCGCTGCTGCGAGCGGATCGGCATGCGGCCGGAGTCCTGCCACACGCTGCCTTCGTTCCACTGGTACGAACGCTTGGTCGAAACGACCTTGGCGAGATCCATGTTCTTGAGGCCGGGGAACTTGCCGGCTGCCTTCACAGCGGCCTGCGCGTCGACGTTCTCGCCGGTCATGATGCAACCGGACTGCGCGCCCTTCTCCCGCAGGATGCGTGTGAGCTTGCGCGTGTCGATGCCCGCGATGGCCACGACCTTGCCGCGCTCGAGGAAGTCGCTGAGCGACTCGTTCATGCGCCAGCTGCTCGCGAGCATCGGCACATCGCGGACGATGAAGCCCGCGGGATAGATCTGGGAGGCTTCGAGATCTTCGGGTGTGACGCCGGTGTTGCCGACGTGGGGATACGTGAGAGTGACGATCTGCCGGGCGTAGGACGGGTCGGTGAGGATCTCCTGATAGCCCGTTAGTGCGGTATTGAAAACGACTTCGCCGGTAGTATTACCCCTCGCCCCAATTGACTGGCCTCGGAAGATCGTTCCGTCAGCCAGCGCCAGCACGGCTGGTACAGTCACTACCATTTCCCCTCGTCGTTCCGCCTAAACCGCTCCCGCATATGCGCTGCGCGCGCATATACAAAGCGGGAGGAGTTCTTTCGAACATCCTCCCGCCTTGCATGGACTAACCCTTACGGATTACGGGGAAATTCTAGGGCCCGCATCCCGGGGTGTCCATGAAGTCGGGAAAAAAATCTTTTCAACAGAAGCTCAAGTGC
>JBDZVF010000399.1:0-5846 GCA_040255575.1 Pseudomonadota bacterium
CCCAGAAGCACGCCATGACGTTGCCCAGATTTCCGCTCGGCACGACATACGATGCTTTCTCGCCGTGCTTGCGCCAGATGGCGAGGCTGGTCGCGGCGTAATACACGGCCTGCGGGAGTAGCCTGCCGAGATTGATGCTGTTGGCCGAAGACAGCTGCATGCGCGCGCGAAGCTGCGCGTCCGCGAAAGCTTCCTTCACCATGCGCTGGCAATCGTCGAACGTTCCGCGCACGGAGAACGAGCGCACGTTGCCGCCCCAGCAGGTGAGCTGCCGCTCCTGCGTCGGGGAAACGAGCCCCTTGGGGAACAGCACGGAAACGCCGATGCCCGGCCGGTTGTGAAACGCTGCCGCGACCGCTCCGCCCGTGTCCCCCGAAGTCGCCACGAGAATCTGCAGCAGCGGATCGCTCGGCCCACGCGCGCGCGCCATGGTGGCCGCGAGGAAGCGGGCACCGAAATCCTTGAACGCCGCGGTGGGGCCGTGGAAGAGCTCGAGCACGCTCAAACGCTCATCCTGCGTGAGCGGCACCAGCGGAGCGGGAAAGTTGAAGGCGTCGCGCGTGATCTCGGGGAGCTTCGACTCCAGCCGATCTCCCGCGACATACGGGGCCATGAAACGGGCGGCGACGCCCGCAAGGTCGCTCGCTTCGCCAAAGCGTGCGAGGTCGGCACCCGGCCACCCGGCCGGCAGATACAGGCCACCATCGGGCGCAATGCCGTTGACGACGGCCTCGCTGAAACTCACGGCGGGCGCATTGCGACGCGTGCTCTCGAAACGCATGGTCGTCATCCTAGCCGCATTACGCTGTCGCTGGCAGCACGCGTGCGCCGGTTTCATTGATGTCGACGATCCAGTCGTCGACTTCGATGTTGCGCTTGGCGAACTCGCCCTTCATGGCCTCGCGCACGGCCGATGCATGCTCCTCGAGCGCCCAGGCGAACATGGTGGGCCCCGCACCGGAAATGGAGCAGCCCAGCGCGCCCGCCGCCATGGACGCCTTGCGCACCTCCGGGAAGCCCGGAATGAGCGCCTGGCGCTGCGGCTCGATGACGACGTCATCGAACGAGGCGTGGATCATGTCGAGATCGTTCGTGTAGCAGCCCGAGATGAAGCCGGCGAGGTTCGCGGTCTGCCAGACGAAGTCCGACATCTCGACGGTACCGCGCAAGATGGCACGCGCCTGCTTCGTCGACAGGAACATGTGCGGGTGAAGAATCACCGCGCGCACGCCCTTCGGCACCGGAATCTGCTTCACGCGCGGGTTATCGATGCCGACCGTCAGCACGAGGCCGCCGAAGAGCGACGGCGCGATGTTGTCGACGTGCAGCGAGCCGCTCGCGACGGCTTCGCCCTGCATCGCGAACTTGAGCAGCTCGAGCTTGGTGCAGGGCTGCGGCAACAGCGCATTCGCGGCCACCACGGCGCCCACCGCGGACGCAGCCGACCCGCCGAGCCCGGAGCCGAGCGGAATGCCCTTCTCGATCTCCATCTCGAAGCCGAACGAGAGCTTCAGCCGTTCACTCATCGCGATGAGCGCCCGCCCGGCCGTGTTCTTCTCGGCCTCGAGCGGCAGATCGCCCACGACGCCGCGGATGGCGCTGATGGTGACGCCGGGTTTTTCCTTGCGCGTGACGGTGACCTTGTCACCCAGCGCGTCGACGCAGAAACCCAGAATGTCAAAACCAATGGCGACGTTGCCGACCGACGCCGGCGCAAAGGCGGTAACACGATCCACGCGACTGCTCACAGGTGTGCTCCGAGATAGGCTGCAAGGCGCAGCAGGTCCGCGAACACGCCGCCGGCCGTCACTTCCGGCCCGGCGCCCGGCCCCTGCACGATGAGCGGGTTGTCGCAGTACCTGCGCGTCGCAAAGCGCACGACGTTATCCGTCAGCGCGATGTTCGCGAACGCGTGCTTCGCATCGAGTTCCACCAGACCCACGGTCGCCTTGCCGTCCGACGTGAGCCGGCCGACGTAGCGCAGGACCTTGCCGCGGCTCTTCGCGGATTCGTAACGGTCCTGCATGGTGGCGTCGTACTGCGGCAGCTTCTCGAGGAACTCGTCGATCGAGCCGTTTTCGAGCCCGGGCGGCACGAGGCTCTCCACCTTCACGTCGGTGAGTCGGAGCGCCATGCCGGCCTCGCGACCGAGGATGATGAGCTTGCGCGCCACGTCCGTGCCCGAAAGGTCGTCACGCGGATCGGGCTCCGTGTACCCGCGAAGCTTTGCGTCCTTCACGATCGCCGAGAACGCGGTCTTGCCGTCGTACACGTTGAAGAGATACGCCAGCGTGCCGGAGAAGATGCCTTCGATGCTCGTGATCTCATCGCCGGTATCCCGCAGATCGCGCAGTGTCTGCACCACCGGCAGGCCCGCGCCAACGGTGGTCTCGTACAGATAGTGGGCTCCGCTCGTGCGGCGCGCCTCGTGCAGGCTGCGGTAATAATCCAGATCGCCGCTGTTCGCCTTCTTGTTCGGCGTGACGATGTGAATGCCCTTCGCCAGCCACTCCCTGTAGCGGCGGCCGATGGCCTCGTTGGCCGTGCAATCGATGAGCACGGAGTGCGGCAGATAGTCCACGCGCACGTGCTCGACGAACTTGTCGAGATCCGCCGGAACGCCGCTCGTCTCGAGCGCCTCTTTCCAGCGCGACAGGTCGATGCCGATATCCGACAGCACCATGCGCTTCGAGGCGAGAATGCCCCGGACGCGCAGGTTCACCTTGAACTTCTCTCTGAGGTGCGCGGACTGGGCGGCGAGCTGATCGAGCAGCACGCGACCGACGGTGCCCGGGCCGATGATGCCGATCGACAGCGTGTGCGGCGAAAGATAGAACCCGGCGTGCGCCGCGCGAATCGCCTTGGTCGCGTCCTTCCCGTCGATCACGACGGAAATGTTGCGCTCCGAGGCACCCTGCGCGATCGCGCGCACGTTCACGCTGGCCGCGCCGAGCGAATTGAACACCTTCGCGGAGACGCCGGGCGCGCCGGCCATGCCGTCACCGACGATGGCGAGGATGGCGAGATCCGGGTCCACATCGACGCTCTGGATCTGCCCTTCCTTCAACTCGCGCGCGAACGCTTCACGCACGACGGTTGCCGCGCGGGCTGCCTGATCCTGCGGAATCGCGCAGCAGATGGAATGCTCGGAGCTGCCCTGCGAAATGAGGATGACGTTCACGCGCTCTTCGCGCAGCGCGCCGAACAAGCGATGCGCGGTGCCCGGCACACCGATCATGCCGGCGCCTTCCAGATTGATCAGCGCGACGTTCTCGACGGTCGTGATGCCCTTCACCGGCAGTGCCGAGTGGGGCTTCGAGCAGATCAGCGTGCCCTTCTTCTCGGGCGCGAACGAGTTGCGAATCCAGATGGGGATATCGCGCCCGATGGCGGGGGCCATCGTTTGCGGGTGGATCACCTTGGCGCCGAAATACGCAAGCTCCATCGCCTCGTTGTAGGAGAGCGAGTCGATGACGGTGGCATCGGGGACTCGACGCGGATCGGCGGACAGCACGCCGTCAACATCCGTCCAGATGTGGATCTCGCGCGCTTCGAGCAGCGCGCCGAAAATGGAGCCGGAGAAATCGCTGCCGTTGCGGCCGAGCGTCGTCTGCACGCCACGACGGTCGGAGGCGACGAAGCCGGTGATGATGAGCGTGCCGGTGAAGCCCTCGCCCACGGCCGCCGCGAGCTTTTCGTGCGACTCGCTCCACTGCACAGCGGGGCCCAGCGGTCCCCACTCCACGACGAGCACGGTGCGCGCGTCGATCCACTTCACCGGCCCTGGACGGTTGCCGCGCTCCTCGAGGTAGCGGTGGAACAGCTTCGTCGACCAGAGCTCGCCATAGCCCGCGATCAGGTCGCTGACATTGCGGGCTGCCGCGCGCGTGAGCCGGACGGTATGCAGGATGCCTTCGAGGTCGTGACAGTCACGGTCAAACCCGGCAAGAAAGAGGCGCGCGGACTCGGGCCGCAACACCGTTTCGGCGATGGTGGCGTGGCGGGCGCGCAGCTTGGCGAGCTCCGCGCGATAGCTTTCGTCCTGCTGCTCGGCGAGGTGGACCAGCCTGAGCAGGGCGTCCGTGACGCCACGGCAGGCGGAAAGAACGATGCCTTGCGGGCCGGGCGGCTGAGACTCGACGATCTCCGCGACACGGCGGAAACACTCAGCGTCAGCGACGCTGGAGCCGCCAAACTTGTGGACGACCCAGGAAGCGGTATTGGTCATCGAATTGGAGACTTTTCTGCGACTAGGAGGATGCGAAAAAAGGCCGTGGGACTCTACAGATGGCCTTCTGCCCCCGCAACTTCAGCCCGGCCGCTTCTGCAAGTCGATGCTGTGATTGTGACGCCCGGCACCGGCGCCTTGCGGCCCCTGGCGGTGCGCCACGCACGCCATGTGGTTTCCAAACCGGAGGATTGCCCCGTCCGGGCCCGTCCTCGGCATAATCCCGCCGCGTGGAATCTTCTCTTGCTCCATTGTTGGCCCTCTACGAGCGCGAGCGCTCGGCGGGGCGCGCACTCGTGCTCGGCATCGTGCTGGAAACCGCTGGCTCGACCTATCGCAAGCCGGGCGCGCTCATGCTCATCGCCTCGGACGGGGACTATGCCGGTCTTCTCTCCGGCGGCTGCCTCGAGGGCGACCTTCGCGAGCATGCTGCCGCCGTCCGCGAGACCGGCGTTCCCAAGATGGTGAGCTACGACCTGCGCGGGCCCGACGATCTGCTCTGGGGCCTCGGTGTCGGCTGCGAAGGCGCGATGAACATCCTGCTCATTCGCGTGGCCGAGGTGAATGGCTGGCAGCCCATCGCACATTTCCTGGATTCACTGAGTTCGCATCGGGCGACGGCTGTGGGCATCGTGGTCGAAGGGGGCACGTCCGGGCGCGCGGCGGGCGACATCATACTGCCCCGAGCGCCCTCTTCGGTGCCGCCGGA
This sequence comes from Pseudomonadota bacterium, assembly GCA_040255575.1. Taxonomy (GTDB): domain Bacteria; phylum Pseudomonadota; class Gammaproteobacteria; order Steroidobacterales; family Steroidobacteraceae; genus JADGHX01. The sequence continues at coordinate 4,938 of JBDZVF010000399.1, forward strand.
GCCACCTCTCAACCAGGTCGAGATTGCGTTGCTGGAGCAGGCGACGCGCCGAAAGGCCTCATGGCTCGATGTCGACGAGCCTGGCGCAAAGATCTTTGGCCTCTCGCACGCGCTTCCGCCGCGCGTGCTCATTTGCGGCGCGGGGCCGGACACGCTGCCCATCGTCGAGTTCGCGTCACGGCTCGGCTGGAAGGTGACGCTCGTCGATCACCGTCCCGCGTACGCAAAGCCAAGCCGCTTCCCCGCTGCGGAGAAGGTGATTCACGCGCGGCCGGAAGAGCTCGGCAAGAGCATCGACACGCGGGGCTTCAACGCGGCGGTGGTGATGAGTCATCACCTCGTGTCGGATCTCACGTATCTCACGGGGCTTGCAAAGAGCGAGATCCCCTACGTCGGGTTGCTTGGCCCGGCCATTCGGCGCGAGAAATTGCTGACGGACATGGGCGCTGACGCGGACGCGCTTCGGCCGCGATTGCGGGCTCCTGTGGGCCTTGCGCTCGGCGGACGCGCGCCGGAGTCGATTGCGCTCGCCATTGTCGCGGAGATCCATGCATTCCTTCATGGCTCCGAGGGCGGGCCGTTCACCGGCACGACCGGATGAGCGACGCGGAAGAAGCCCCTTCTCTCCACGCCATCGTGCTGGCCGCGGGCGCTTCGACCCGGTTCGGCTCGCCCAAGCAATTGGTGCGAGTGGATGGCCGGCCGCTGCTGCACGCGGCGGTCGCGCGGGCGGTTGAGGTGGCGGGGCATGCGGTGTCCGTGGTGTTAGGCGCGCACGCGGCGGATCTTGCGCCGCTGCTACGGCACTCGGCCGCTTCCATCGTGATCAATCGGGATTGGAGCGAAGGGATGGCGAGCTCAATCCGCGCCGGGATTTCGAGGCTGCCGGGCTCGTGTGGCGGGGTCATG
>JBDZVF010000400.1:0-5840 GCA_040255575.1 Pseudomonadota bacterium
GCGTTGCCCCCTGATTCGCGAGCTCCTGGATCGTGGCCGCGATCGCTGCGGAAGGATCTGTCTCACCCAGCTCCAGGTGCCGCCCGCGGCTCGGTATCTTGGTGTTGATATCGAGCAGCACTCGCGGGAAATGCCAGTCTTTCAGCGCCGCCACCTCTCGGTACAGCGCGCGACAGAAGTCGAGTGTTGCCCAAGGCGCCACGCCAACGACGCCGAGCGTTCCTTCACTGGCGGGCCAATCGACGGGACCGCCGGGTGGCGCAACTCTAGGCACGGCCGATCTCGTAGATGCGTAGCCGTGTCTCCGGGTATTTGTTCAGTACACAGTCCTCGGGGAACATGTTCTCGTGCCGCAGGAAGTGGAGTCCGTGACGATTGAAGAGCGCCTGGTATTGTTCCACCGTCCGGTACGTTGCCGAGTAATCCGTTTGCAAGTGCTGCGAGAAGCGATTGTTGATCTCGTGCCGCTTGCCAATCCCCGTTCCATCCCGCAGCAGCACGCGCGTACCCACGTGACAGAATCGGTTCAGCCCCGATACCAGCTTCTCGGCCTGGTCATCGTTCATGTAGACGAATAAGCCGGAGATGAACACGATGTCGAAGGAACGATTCGACGTGAAGGCTTCAGCCGGCGATATCACGAACTCGAGGTTCGAGACGGCTCGGCGAGCGGCTTCCAGTCGACCAATCTCAGCGAGTTGTGCCGAGTATTCCACGGCTGTGACGTGTGCGGCCCCGTGCTCCACGAAGCGGAACGCCCACTGGCCGACGCCGGCGCCAAGATCGAGGATGCTTTTCCCCGCGATCGGGCCCAGGTAGGCGAACACCTTCTCCGACTCCAGGCGCACCTTCAGAGCCAGGTTCTCGGGGTCCTGCTCGAGATTGGCGATGCTGTCGAAGTCGAGCGAGCCGAAGGTACGCGCGCGCGCGTCCCAGAACGCCTTCACCTTGTCTTGATCGATCACGGTTCTCTCCGAACAGATGCGTCAACGACGCGGTACTCGCAAACCCAGCAGGTGTTGCGAGCTCTCGAGGCGACAGTCGTTGGCCGTGAGCCCGAGCACCCGGCTATCACACAGGAAGTCGAGATTGAGTTTGGTGAGCTCGTTCACGTGAGCGCCGGGGATCGGCAGCATGCGCGCACCCAGTGGCTTGTCGAGTGCGCAAGACAGCGCCGCGACATCCAGCATGACCGCGCTGATCTCTTCCGGGAAACTGAGGCCGGGCACCGGCACCATGTCCAGGCCGCACGCACATACCGTGGCCATTGCGAGAAGGCAGTCGAGACCGATGCGGCGCTTGTTGCTCGATGCGGCGAGCATCGGGTCCTCCAGGATCGAGTACATCACGCCGTTGAAACCGACAGCCCGCGCGCCGCTTTCGGCGACCGCGGTTCTCAACGCGTCCGTCAGAAATGCGGTGGCAAATACGCTTCCGTGACTGCCGGTGGGTGCGCCCACGATGCGTTCGATCAGCGAAGCGACCGATACGTCATCGACCGGCATGGGCGCGAATGAGGCATCCAGGCCGCGGTACTCCGTGCCGCTCGCAATCGCCAGCTTGTTGCCGAGATCGTCGATGAGCCGCAAGCGTGGTGCGAGTAGCTCGACGATGCGGTCACGGGCCGCTCCGGCGTCGTGCGGCCGCTCGAGCTCGCGTAGTGCCTGCATGGCGAGCGGCGTGGTCTCGAGCGCGAAGCTGAACGCCACGTTGTCGCCGTGATGACGGGAGAACGGGAAGAACGGCGCGTTCGGCGGGCAATTGAAGGAAGCTCCGACCCTGAAGTTGTCGAAGCCGTTGTTGCTCTTGCGCGAGATGTCGAGAATGAGCTTCGCAGCATCCTGCGCGGCGTTCACGGCGATCTGACGGTCCCCAGCCAGTATCAGGTTCAGGAACATCCGCTCAAACCGGGCGATGGCATCGAGTGCGGCGGCGATGCGGCCGCGGCGCGGTCCGGCTGCGACGAAATCGAGCGGCAGACAGAACCAGCGGATGCCCGTGGAGGCGGCGAGCTCGTCCACCCAGCGCAGGCGGGAGAGCAAAGCCCCTTCCGCCTCACCCTCGGAGCCACTTGCGGGCAGCGTAAAGCGCAATGTTCGCGCCTTGCAGTCGCCGAGAATCTCGTCTTTTGCACGGAGCAGCCCGCTCACACGCGCCTGGATCTGCGTCGTGGAGAGCACGCCGAGCGGCAGCCCGATGGTGAGTGAGCGGATCATCGGGTGCGATGCCGTTGCATGAGCCGCAAATAATCGGCCGGTGTGTTGATCTCGCTGAACTCGAACGAGCCGCGCGGCACCGAGACGATCGGCGCGCCGTCACAGGGCAGGGTCTGGCCCACGAACAGATTGCCGTGGGCGATACACAGTCTTTTCCAGCGGCGCAGCAGCTCGCTGTTCGAGATCTTGAACAAGCCGATCGCCTCGGGATGCGCGATGTTGCGAACTGCGCCCTGATACGTTTCGGCGATCGACCCGTCATCGCGCAGCATGCAATGGATTGCGCTCAGCGCGCGGTTCTCTCGCGCCTCGGTCAGCGCGAGATCCGGAGCCTGCGTATCGAGATGCTCGATCAGCGCCCGGTTAAAGAAGATGTCGCCCGAGACGACGTACGTAGGCTCCTCGCTGAGCGCGAGGCCGAGGCTCATGGCGTTGTTGGTGAGCTCCCAGTCGGAGTTGATCACGTAGTCGAGCGCCGGCGCGGACTCCATGACCTGTACGGCACGAAACCCGACGACGACCACGATGCGCTTGCCGGCGAAAGCGTCGATGGCGTGCTGCAGGATCGATTTGCCGCTGACCGGATGCCTGATCAGCACCTTGGCCATGCCGTCGACCTGATGGCCTCGTCCCGCGGCGAGGAGGATTGCCTGCCCGACGCCGCTCATGTCTCGAGCTCGCGAAGCCGGAAGTCGCACTCCGGCAGGTCTTCGGGGAAACGGTGCTTGACCGTCTTGTATGGATAGATGTCACCTGAAAGGGCGCGCGCAACGACGTCCTGCCACGTGAACGAGTACTGGCGCGGCCGCAAGCTCCAGATTTCCACATCGGAGTAAGCGAACTTCACGGCGGGCACGCGCTTCAGGCGGAGGGCCAGCGCGACTTCCATCCGATGTTGGCCATCCATGACGAGGTTGTGCTTGTCGTCGATCGCGATCGGTTTGACCCAGCGGCCCTCCGATTGCACTTTCTTCCGCAGCCAGCCGACGCGGTGTTTGCTGAATCCCTCTATGTGCCGCAACCGGGCCGGATTGATCATCACGATCTTCACACGGCTCTCCTGCTGGTGTTCAGCAGCTCAGCGAAGCACCGGTCGGTCTGCCGATATGTCTCGATGTCGTTGAACGATGCCGCGAACGTCGATCCCAGAGAAACCGCCCGGCAGGGGAGCTGCGACAGGTGCTCGACCCAAGGTGTCATGTAGTACTGCGCGAAGGTTCGTTGCAGGCCGAGCTGTCGCAACTGCCTGTCTTTCGCGACGCAGTCGCTACCCACGTAGAGCATGCCGAGCAATTTCTGGTATCCCTCGTACCTCGGCTCGTACTCTGGCGCATAAACCAGATCGGTAACACGGCCGGCCTGATCGGTGTCGAGCGCTCCACCGGTGAGCATCCGGTTATACCTGCCACGAGTGACCCAGAACGACTCGCGCCCATCGCCGACGTCGAGGATAGAAGACCAGCCCTCGGGCGCCACAATCAGATCTGTTTCGACGATCAGGTAGCCCTGCGACGGCTCCTCGAGCGCCGCGACGCCGGTTTCGGTGGACAGGATGTTCGTATCGCGTGCGTAGAGCTCGTTGTAGGCGACGCGAACGCGCCCTGCATATCGATCCCGCACGAACCGCTCGATAGCCTCATGCTTGTCGCCAGTGACAATGACGACATCCCGCACCTGGCGCGCGAGCACCTCATCGATGGCGTACTGCAGGGCAGGCTTGCCCGCGATTGGCAGGAGTGACTTGTGTGTGTGCTGGGTGAGCGAGGAAAGGCGGCTGCCGCGACCGGCAGCCAAGAGAACCACACCTGCTGGTGCGCGGCCCATAGGCACCATCGACATCCAATACTCCCGCCGAGAAGGTCATTGCGAAACGCGTCGGCACGGGCAAGCCAGAACCGTGCATGCGTCACGTTCAGTGTTCGTGGCGGCGACTATAGACGCGTTTGACACAATATCGGCGTGGCTGAATCGGCATTTTTCGAAGAATCCGCGTGGGCTACCCGTGCCCGAGTCATTCGATTCCGAGTTTCTTGATGCGATATCGAAGCGCGCGGAAGCTCATGCCCAGAAGCTTCGCGGCTGCTGTCTTGTTGTAGCGGGTTTTCTCGAGCGCCTTCACGATCGCATCCCGTTCGATCTCCTCGAGCTGGTGACCGAGCGCACCACCCCCGCCGGCGGCAGGCAAAGTGGCGGGGGCCTGCACCTCAGCCGCCGGCCGCACCGTCGCCCGCACCTTGATGTTATCCGCCGTGATCACCCCCCCAACGCACAGCGTAACCGCCCGCTCCAGCACATTCTCCAGCTCGCGCACGTTACCGGGAAATGGATACCCCTCCAGCATCTGCAGCGCTTCCGCGCTGAGCTGTGGCGGCTCCATCTTCATCCGCCGCGCGAGTCGCTGCAGGATGCTGCTCGCGAGCTCGGGGATGTCCTCCGTTCGCTCGCGTAGCGAGGGCACGCGCATCTCGATCACGTTGATGCGGTAGAAAAGGTCTTCGCGGAACCGTCCTTCGGCCACCAGATCCGCAAGATTCTTGTGGGTCGCTGAAAGAATCCGCACATCCACCGTCTCTTCCCGCGACTCGCCGATCGGCCGCACGGTCTTCTCCTGCACCACTCGCAGCAACTTCACCTGCATGTGCAATGGCAGGTCCGCCACTTCATCGAGAAACAGCGTGCCGCCTTCCGCGCTCTGCACGAGGCCCATCTTGTCCGCCACCGCGCCCGTGAAGCTGCCGCGCTTGTGGCCGAAGAGCTCGCTTTCCATGAGGTCGGTCGGAATGGCGCCGCAGTTCACGGCGACGAAGGGCCCCTCGCTGCGCGCGCCGCTGTCGTGGATGAGGCGGGCGACCAGCTCCTTGCCCGTGCCGGATTCGCCGAAGATGTGCACGGGCGCCTGGCTGCGCGCCACGCGCGCGATCATCTCGCGCAGCTGTTGCATGGCTTGCGAGCGGCCGATGAGGCGCGGGCCGGGCACTTCGGTAGTGGGGGCGCCGTCTGCCCGCGTGCCGAGCCGAATGGCGCTGCCCACGAGCTTGCGCAGCACGCCGAGGTCGAGCGGCTTCGACACGAAGTCGAACGCGCCGAGCTTCAGTGCGCGCACGGCGGACTCGACGTTGCCGTGTGCGGTGATCACCGCCACCGGCACCTGCGGGCGGTGTTCCTGGATCCAGCCGACGAGATCGAGCCCGTCGCCATCCGGCAGGCGCATGTCGGTGAGGCACAGGTCGAAGTGGCCGCCCTTCAGCAGCTTCTGTGCGGTGCCCACGTCGGCAGCGGTGCGCGTCTCCATGCTCATGCGCGAGAGCGTGAGGCTCACGAGCTCGAGCAGATCCGGCTCATCGTCCACTATGAGTACGGTCGGTTTGGTCATGCGGGCCTGATCGAAAATCGATACCGTCATCGTAACTCCCAGCGGGTGGGATCGGCGAATACCAGGCGGAACAAACTGCCGCCTCCCGCACGGTTTTCATACAGCAGCGAGGCGCCGTTCGTTTGCGCGAGCTCTCGCGCCAGGAACAGGCCGAGGCCGGTGCCGCCCCGGCCGCTCGTGAAGAACGGCTCGAAGATGCGCTCGATATCCGTGTTGCCGACGCCGGGGCCGCGATCGGCGATCTCGAGAAA
>JBDZVF010000401.1:0-5837 GCA_040255575.1 Pseudomonadota bacterium
CAGCGCCCGACTCGCCGCAGGCGGCGCCGGCTTCGCAGGGTGCCGACACCGCTGGAGGCGGTGTCTCCGCCGCGCCAAGTGCTGCCTCGGGCGCGACGCTCGCGTCCACAGACGCCGCAACCGCCGAGCCGCCCGCCGACACGCGCGGTCTCGACGAGGAAATCCAGGACCTGAAGAAAGACGTCGTCGACCTGAACAAGGATCTCTTCGTCCTCGAAGAGGAATTGCTGTTCCCCGCGAACACGCAGGTTGCCGTGTTCGTTTCCATGGATGTCGGCGAGTTCTTCGCCATCGACAACGTCACGCTGAAAATCGACCAGAAGGAAGTCGCGAACTACCTCTACACCCCGCGCGAGGCCGAAGCCCTGCTGAAGGGCGGCGTGCACCGCCTGTATCTCGGCAACCTGAAGGTGGGCGAGCACGAGCTCGTGGCCTTCTTCACCGGCAAGGGCCCGAACGATCGCGACTACAAGCGCGGTGCCACCATCCGCTTCGAGAAGGGCATCGGCGCCAAGTACCTCGAGCTCAAGATCAACGACCGGCAGAGAAAGCAGCAGCCCGAGTTCGAGATCAAGGATTGGGAATAAGCGCGGCGCTCCTCCCGACCCATGCGCAGCCTGCTCACACTCGTTGGACTTCGTTTCGCGGCCCTCGGCGCCGCGCGACGTTCGCGCTCGCCAGGCCGCGAGTCGATTTCTTGCGCCTGCGGCGCGAGCGATGAGGCTTCCGGCACTGGCGCGACCGCAGCTGGCGCGACCGCAGCTGGCGCAACGGCAGCTGGCGCGACCGCGATGGGCGCGACCGCGACTGCTGCTGCCGCGACGTTCAGCGCACGCCGCTATGCATCCTTGGCAACGCCTCTTGGCGCGCTCGCATGCGCTGCTATTGCATCGGCCTTTCTTTCCGCGCCTGCCACCGCGGCCAAAAAGAACCCCGACGCGCTTCCTGAAACCACCATCCAGGACCTGCACTACGGCGACGTCCTCTTTTACTTCTATCAAGACGAGGACTTCGAAGCGATCACCCGCCTCAACGCCTACGAGCAATGGGGCCTGCTCTCGCACCACCACGACGAATCCCAGCTCCTGCTCGGCGGCCTCTATCTCTCGCTCGGCCTGCACAACGAAGCCGGCAAGCGCTTCCAGGCGCTGCTGACCCCGCAAACGCCGGAAGGCGTTCGCAACCGCGCCTGGTTCTATCTCGCGAAAGTCTGGTACGCCCGCGGCTATCTCGACCGCGCCGAAGAATCCATCCGCAAGGTGCAGGGCAGGCTGCCCACGCAGCTCGAAGCGGAAAAGCAGCACCTCTTCGCCAACATCCTGCTGCGCCAGGGCCGCTTCGAAGAAGCCGCCGCGCTGCTCGCGAACTGGAGAGGCCCGGCGGACTGGATGGCCTACGCGCAGTTCAACCTCGGCGTCGCGTACGTGCGCGAGGGCAAGCTCGCCGAGGCCGACCCGTACCTCACGAAGGTCGGCACGATGACCACGTCTCGTCCCGAGCTTCTCGCGCTGAAAGACCGCGCGAACCTCGCGCTAGGCTTCGCGCACATGCAGGCCGATCAGCCGCAGCCCGCGCTCGTCGCGCTGGAGCGCGTGCGCCTGAATGGCCCTTACTCCAACAAGGCGTTGCTCGGCACCGGCTGGGCCCGCGCCGCGCTCGGCCAGTATCAGGAAGCGCTGAGCCCCTGGCTCGAGCTGCAGGGCCGAGACATGCTCGACGCCGCCGTGCAGGAGTCTTACCTCGCCGTGCCGTACGCGTTCGGCAAGCTGCAGGCCGCTTCGCAATCGGCGGAATACTACGAGCAGGCGGTGACGTCGTTCGACGCCGAGAGCCTGAAACTGGATGAGGCGATCGGCCGTATCCAGAGCGGCAACATGCTCGACTCATTGCTCGGCAAGGATGATGACGCTCACTACGGCTGGTTCTGGCAGCTGCGCAACGTGCCGGATGCGCCGGAGTCGCGCTATCTCTATACCGTGCTCGCCGGTCACGACTTCCAGGAAGGTCTCAAGAACTATCGCGACCTTGCGTACCTCGGCAAGACGCTCGATCGCTGGGCCGAGAGCATGCAGGCCTTCTCGAACATGATCGACACGCGCGAGAAAGCGTACGCCGAGCGGTTGCCGAAGACGGATGCACTGCTCGCCAGCGACGTGCTCGATAAGCAGCAGAAGGTGCGCGACGATCTCGACGCGCGTCTCAAGACGATCGAGGCTGCTGGCGATGTCGCGGCACTCGGCTCGCCCGAGGAGCGCGATCAGTGGGCGCGCATCCAGAAGATCGAAAGCACGCTCGCCGATCTGCCGAACGACGAGGAGAATGCCGCACTTCGCGATCGGCTGCGCCTCGTGAAGGGCGTGCTGTATTTCCGGCTGAACGAATCCTTCAAGGCGCGCGTCTGGCGCGAACGCCGCACGATCAAGGACCTGGACCTCGCCCTGCACGAAGCCCAGTCCCGCTGGATTCGCGTGGACCGTGCGCGCAAGAGCGTGCCGACGAACACGGGCGAGTTCGATGCGCGCATCGCCTCCCTGCAGCAGCGCATCGATGCGATTCAGCTGCGTCTCGTGGAGGTCGCCAAGAAGCAGAACGACTTCCTCGCGGCGCTGGCCGTGAAGGAATTGCAGGGCCAGAAGGATCGGCTCGCCACCTATCAGATCCAGGCCCGCTTCGCGCTCGCGAGCATGTACGACCGCGCGGCGAACGCGGACCAGCTGAACAAGGACACGAAGCCGAAGCAAAAGACCGAAGGCGACCCGGACGCGACGGAAGGCGCCGCTCCCGAGGGCCAGGCGAATGGCGATGAGGCACAGGCGCCCGACAGTGGGACAGCCTCGGGCGAGAAACCTGCTACGGGCGACAGCGGCGCCGCGGGCGCGGCGCCACCCGGAGCGCCTGCGCCGACCCCGGCGCAACCCGCGCCGGGCGCTCAGGAACCCAAGCCATGATGCGCCTCACGAAACGCTCGCATCTGCTCGCACTGGCGATCGCTCTCGCACTGGCGCAGGGCGCGGTCGGCGCGGCCGACAGGAAGGGCCCGAAGACCATCGGCGATCTCAAGGCCAAACCGGTCGAGGTGCGCAAGGACACGCAGGTGTCCGCGACCGCGTCCAAGGCGATGGAGAACTACAAGCGCTTTCTCGAGCTGCAGAAAACCGATCCCGAGCTGCGCGCGGAAGCCATGCGTCGCCTCGGCGACCTGAACCTCGAAGCGGGCGAGCTCGATCGCATGTCCACCGAGGTCACCGCCGTCGATATCCAGGGCGGCGAGGCGATCAAGCTCTATTCCACCCTGCTGAAGGCGTACCCGACCTATCCGCGCAACGACCAGGTGCTCTACCAGCTGGCGCGTGCGTATGAAACGACGGGCCAGCCGGAGCAGGCGCTCGCCACGCTCGATCGGGTGGTGAAGCAGTATCCGCAGACGCCGCAGCTCGATGAGATCCAGTTCCGGCGCGGCGAGATCCTGTTCTCGGCGAAGCAATATCGACCGGCGCAGGACGCTTATGCTGTCGTCATCAGTCGCGGGCCGTCGTCGGCGTTCTACGAGCAGAGCCTTTACAAGCACGGCTGGTCGCTCTTCAAGCAATCGTTGAACGAAGAGAGTCTGCCGTCGTTCGCGGGCGTGCTCGATCAGAAGCTGCTCACGAAGTCGGGCAGCGTGCGCAATCCGCAGTCGCTAAAGCGCGCTGATCGGGAGCTGGTGGAAGACACGCTGCGCGTCATGTCCATCACGTTCTCGTACGTCGATGGAAGCGAGTCGCTCGATAGCTTCCTGAACAAGCGCGGCAAGCCGACGCCGTACTCGCATCTGCTCTATTCAGGGCTCGGTGATCTCTACGTCGAGAAACAGCGCTATCAGGATGCGGCCGCCACGTATCGCGCCTACGTTGCTCGCGACCCGAACAGCGACTACGCGCCGAATCTCGCGATGCAAGGCATCGAGGCGTACAACAAGGGCGGGTTCACGCAGCTCGTGGTCGAAGGCAAGCACGAGTATGTCGAGCGATACAACTTCGGCACCACGTTCTGGCAAGGCCGGGATCGCGCGAAGTATCCGCAGGTGGTCAAGGAGCTGAAGACCAATCTGAAGGATGTCGCGACGTACTTCCATGCGAGCGCGCAGAAGTCGAAGAAGACCGAGGACTACACCGAAGCCGCGAAGTGGTATCGGGATTACCTGAAGTCCTTCCCGGACGATCCGGACTCCTCCGCCACCAATTACCTGCTGGCCGAAACGCTGTTCGAGAGCAAGCAGTTCGCGGAAGCGGCCACCGAATACGAGCGCACGGCGTATTTCTATCCGAAGAACGAGAAGTCGGCGACGGCCGGGTATGCCTCGCTGGTCGCCTACAGGAACGAGGAAGAGCGCCTGAGCGGCACGGCCAAAACCGAGTGGCACGCGAAGGCGACTGACGCGGGCGTGAAGTTCGCGCAGGCTTTCCCTGAGCATCCGGACAGCGCGGGCGTGCTCACGCGTGCGGCTGAAGAGATCTTCGCCGCCCGGGATCTGCCGCGCGCCATCCAGGTGTCGCAGATGATCCTCGATCGCAATCCACCGGTGGATGCCGCGAAACAACGCATCGCTTGGACGATCACCGCGCAGTCGAACTTCGATCTCGGCCAGTTCGACAAGGCAGAGCCGGCGTTCCTCAAGGCGCGCGAGCTCGTCGGCAACGACGAGAAGATGAAGGCCGATCTCACCGAGCGCCTCGCGGCTACTGTGTACAAGCAGGGTGAAGCGAAGCAAAAGGCGGGCGACAGCGCGGGCGCGGTCGAGGACTTCCTGCGCGTGGCGCGCGTGTCGCCGGATTCGAAGATTCGCTCGACCGCGGAGTACGACGCGGCTGCGCAGTTGATCACGCTCAAGCAGTGGGATCGGGCCATCGGCGTGCTTGAGGGTTTTCGCCGCGATTATCCGAAGAGCGAGCTGCAGCAGGATGTGACTCACAAGCTCGCCGTGGCCTACACCGAAGGCAACCGGCCGGGCTCGGCCGCCACGGAGTTCGAGCGCATCGCCGCGGACCCGAAAGAATCAAAGCAGGTTCAGCGTGAGGCGTTGCTGCAATCGGCGGACCTGTACACGAAGGCGAACAACATGCCGAAGGCCGTGGGCATGCTCGAGAAGTTCGTCGCCACCAATCCGACGCCGGTTTCGGATGCGATGGAGGCTCGCCAGCGGCTCGCCGACATCGCGGGCAAGAACGGCGACGTCGTGAAGCGCGACAACTGGTATCGCGAGATCGTGAAAGCGGATGCGACCGCGGGCAGCGCGCGCACCGATCGCACGAAGTATCTGGCCGCGAAGGCGCAGCTCGCCCTGGCCGAGCCGGTGCGCGACGCGTTTCGCGGCGTGCGGCTGACCGCGCCGCTGAAGAAGAGCCTGGTCGGCAAGCGTCAGGCCCTCGACAAGGCGCTGAATGCTTACAAGCAGGCCGCTTCGTACAACATCGCGGAGGTGACGACGGCCGCCACTTACGAGACGGCGGAGCTGTATCGCACGCTCGCGAAGGACCTGCTGGCTTCCGAGCGGCCGAAGAGCCTGAAGGGCGACGAGCTCGAGGAGTACAACACGCTGCTCGAGGAGCAGGTGTTCCCCTTCGAGGAGCAGGCGATCCAGGTGCACGAGCTGAACGTCGCGCGCGCGAAGGAAGGCGTCTACGACGACGGCGTGCGCGCAAGCTTCAAGGCGCTCGCGGAGCTGAAGCCCGCCCGCTATGGGAAAACCGAATTGGTGCAGGATGTTGTTGTTACGCCCAACTGACGCAATGGCACCGGAGTGCGCTCCGCGCGGGCTGCGCGATCGGCGCGGCGCGGGCGATTCGCTTGTGTTGCGC
>JBDZVF010000402.1:0-5834 GCA_040255575.1 Pseudomonadota bacterium
ATCCCGCGACGGGGCCCGCGCTCTGGCGGAGATGGTTGCACGAGGGGCGCTCGTCACGAGACTTCAGAACGTCATAGCGTGAGTGCTGCGAAGTTGTGTGGTGGTGGCGTGGGCTACGAATCTGTGCGGAACAGGAGATCCCCCCCACCTGCTAGGGGAGGGGCCCATCGGCGGAGCCGTTCAGCGCGGAACCGTTCTGGGGTGCGCGGGCGGGACAAGCTGAGCATTGTGTGATTACCGGAGAACAGCCATGACGAAGAGAAAGCCGACGCGCTCCCGTGCGTACCCACAAACCTCGCCAGCGCATTTCCGCCATGTGATTGTGGCGACGCTGATCGTTCTGATTCTGCTCCTCATCGCCGCCGTTGCTGCCAGGGCTGAGGAATTGCCGAGGCATTCATCGTCCCCTGTGGCTCTCCCGGTGATTTCAATAGCCGCGATACTGAAAGATTTCCCGCCGCTCTGATCTCCGTGTCGGCCTGCCATACCATGCAACCGCACTCGGTCCTTCTCACGGATTTGTACCAGCTGACCATGGCGCAGGCCTACTTTTGTTCGCAGATGCGGGGTACGGCCGTCTTCGAGCTATTCGTCCGGCGACTTCCGCCACAGCGGCGCTTTCTCATTGCTTCCGGGTTGCAGCAGCTCATCGAATATCTCGAAGCGCTCCAGTTCGCGCCGGAGGATCTCGACTTTCTGGCGGGCACCAAGCTGTTCAAGCAGGAGTTCCTCGACTACCTCGGTCGCGTGAGATTCACCGGATCGGTGAATGCCATGGCCGAAGGCACGCCGTTCTTCGAGAACGAGCCGATTGTGCAGGTGTCGGCGCCGATCCTCGAGGCGCAGCTCATCGAGAGCCGCCTAATCAATCTCGTGCATTTTCAGACGCTGATTGCGAGCAAGGCTATCCGATGCGTCATCGCCGCGCGCGCAAAGCGGCTCGCCGACTTTGGTATGCGTCGCGCGCATGGCGCCGAAGCCGCTCTGCTTGCAGCGCGTGCGGCATATCTGGCGGGATTCGACTCTACCGCTACAGTGGAGGCCGGTCGCCGCTTCGGTGTGCCGCTCACGGGCACGATGGCGCATTCCTTTATCGAGGCGCACGACCGGGAAGCAGATGCCCTGCGGACTTTCATCACTGCGCTCGGTCAGCGGACATCCGTGCTCATCGACACCTATGACAGCGAGCGGGCGGCTCATCGCCTGGCCGCCTTGTGCCGTGAGCTGTCCGCGGCTGACGGGCGGGGTTGGGTTGGAGGTGTCCGGATCGACAGCGGCGACCTCGCCGCGCAAGCGTCCGCGGTTCGGCAGATCCTGGACGCGGAGGGGCGCGACGACATCGAGATCGTCCTCAGCGGTGGACTCGATGAGCACAAGATCAAGGCTCTCCTCGATCGCCCAACGCCGGTGGATGCGTTCGGCGTCGGCACCAGTCTTGACGTGTCGGAAGATGTTCCTGCGCTCGATATCGCGTACAAGCTGGAGGAGTACGATGGTCGGCCTAGACGCAAGCGTTCTCCTGGCAAGAAGACCTGGCCGGGCGCGAAGCAGGTTTTTCGTGGGTACGATTCAGCCGGCATGGTGACTCGCGACTACATCGCTTTGTCGAATGAGGCGCTTGCCGGCGTTCCCCTGCTGGAGCCTGTGTTTCGACAAGGAAAGCGAATCGGGCTACTACCGACTCTGGAAGACAGCCGCAGAGCGTGTCGGCAGAAGGTGGCTGAACTGCCCCTCGAACTACTCGATTTGGAAGAATGCGCGGAGCCGTTTGATGTCAGGGTGTCTGCAGGTCTGCAGGCGCTGGTAGAGGATATGGACCGGGAAGGCGATTGAGCGAGGGCGCGAAGCAGACGTAAGCTCAACCGAGGTCTCGCTCGAACGGACAGCGCAGATCGCGTTCACCAGGCCTGACCATCCGCTGCCGACCTGGCTGGATTGTCTGCCTGCTTCGGCGTACTCGAGTCACCCGGAACGATCGCCCAAGGGTCGCGTTTGCAAGGTGCAGGCGTTCAGATGTCCTACTTGTCTGGCGCGAGTCATGGATCAAACCACAAGGAGCCTTGCTCCCATGGCCAAAGAAATCTTTGCGAGCTTCGGCATCGATGTCGACGCGGTTTCCGGCTGGCTCGGATCCTACGGCGGGCAGGACTCTCCTTCTGACATCCAGCGTGGCGTCTGGGCCGGAGAGATCGGTACCCCGCGCCTGCTCAAGCTGTTCAAGAAGTACGACCTGCGCACGAGCTGGTTCATTCCCGGGCATTCGATCGAGACATTCCCGCGTCAGATGCGTGAGGTCGCCGATGCGGGCCATGAGATTGGAGCGCACGGCTACGCGCACGAGAATCCGGTCGCGATGACGCCGCAACAGGAGGAGGACGTCCTCAATCGGTCGGTGGAGCTCGTCGAGAAGATCTCAGGCCAACGCCCGCGCGGCTACGTCGCCCCTTGGTGGGAAATGTCCAACGCCACTGCCGGGCTGCTCCTCAAGTGCGGATTCAGCTACGACCACAGCCAGAGTTATCGCGACTTCATTCCCTTCTATGCGCGCGTGGGAGACCGGTGGAGCAAGATCGACTACTCGAAGCCCGCGGCGCAATGGATGCACCCGCTCGAGCACAGCCGGGAGATCGACCTCGTCGACATAGGCGCCAACTGGTACATCGACGATCTGCCGCCCATGATGTTCATGAAGGCCTCCCCGAACAGCCACGGCTTCGTCAACCCTCGCGACATCGAGGAGTTGTGGCGCGACCAGTTCGACTGGGTATATCGGGAGCTCGACTTCGCGGTCTATCCGCTGACCATCCATCCCGACGTGAGCGGCCGCCCACAGGTACTCTTGATGCTGGAACGGCTGATCGAATACATCGGCGGCCACGAGGGCGTGCGCTGGGTCACCATGGAGGAGGTCGCGGAGGACTTCCGGCGGCGCTACCCCTTCGCCGGAACGGCGCGCCCCGAGGATCGCTGAAAGCGAGAAACCGGGCCTCGAGTTTTCGAGCGGTGACCGGAGTGCATGAAGTGACCTCACCGAAACAATGGCGCGAAGAGGCGGTCGAGACGGCGCTCTCCACGCAAGGCATCGCGCTTGCGCCTGGCCGCGCCAAGAGTCTTGCGCGTGAGCTTCAGGCCCTGCTGGAGGCGAGTGCGGCCGATCCATTGCTTGCCTCTGTCGAGTTCCAGGCCGATCCTTACGGCTTTCATCTGGCCCTTGCAAGGACAATGGCACAGACACAATGAGCGACCCGGCGCTGCTCTCGATCATCCAAGCTCGGAAACTCCCGGCGCGCGAGTTGATGCAGGCGTGCCGCGCGCGCATCGACCAGTGGCAGTCACGCACGAATGCGTTTCTGGGTTACGAGGAGGGTCCTGTCACGGGCGTACCCCTTGCGCACAAGGATATTTTTTGTCGTGCAGGCCGCGTGTCGAGCTGCGGCTCGAAGATTCTGCGGGATCGGGTGCAGAGCGATACGTCCGCCGCGCTTGCGCGCCTCGACGCAGCGGGCTTCGCTGATCTCGGTCGGCTCAACATGTCCGAGTTCGCTTATGGGACGACGGGGCACAATGAGCATTTCGGCGACTGCTGCAATCCCTGGAATCCTGATTACATCGCAGCGGGCTCATCCAGCGGCTCGGGCGCAGCGGTCGCCGCGCGTATGGTGTTCGGCTCGCTTGGCACTGACACGGGCGGCTCGGTGCGCCTGCCGGCGGCAGCGTGCGGTGTCACTGGCCTCAAGACCACGTGGGGGCGCGTTTCGCGACACGGTGTGATGCCGCTCTCGCCTTCGCTCGACACCATCGGCCCGATCGCTCGCAGTGCTGAGGATTGCGCTCTCCTGCTGCAGGCCATCGCAGGTTTCGATCCCAGGGACCCCGTGAGTTCGCGCGTTCCCGCGCCGGACTACTCGATCAAGAAACATGATCGCGTTCGCATAGCGATCTCATCGGCCTGGATCGAACGTCATACCGATCCGGAAGTGGGAACGGCGGTACTCGCCGCGGCACAACTGCTCGCTTCCGCCGGGGCCAGACTCGTTGAGGTTGAAGCGCCCGATTTCGACACTTTGTCGGCGCACTGTCTGGTGGTGATGCAGTCCGAGGCTTCGGCCCAGCACCTGCACTGGATGCGCGAGCGGCCAGGCGATTACTCCTCTGCAGTGCGTGCGCGGCTCGAGCTCGGCTACGCCATTCCGGCGACCGTGTATCTGGAGGTATTGCGCGCGCGAGCGCTGTGGCTGGATCACTTCTGCAATCAAACACTCGGCGGTGCCGACTTGTATCTTCTGCCGGGAATCGCCGTGCGCCTTCCGACGCGCGAGCAGACGGGGTCGAACGGCGGCCCCGACGTGCCTCGACGCGTTCAGGAGGTGACGCGTTTAGCACGATGGGTGAACTACCTGGGCGTGCCGGCGCTGGTAGTGCCGTGCGGATTCGACTCGCGCGGCCTGCCACTATCGCTGCAACTCGTGGGGCGGCCGTTCTCTGAGCCTGCGCTGCTGGCCAGCGGTCATGCCTTTCAGCAAGAGTCCGACTGGCATAAACGGGTTCCGGCACACGGCCCGCACGCAATGGGGAATCCACATGGGCGTCTTAGTTGATGGGGTTTGGAAGGATAAGTGGTACGAGACCCGCGAGACCGGAGGGCGCTTCGTCCGCCGGGAATCGCGGTATCGCAACTGGATAACTCCGGACGGGGCGCCGGGGCCGACCGGCGAGGGCGGGTTTGCCGCTGAGTCAGGTCGGTATCATCTCTATGTGTCCTATGCCTGTCCGTGGGCGCATCGGACGCTGATCATGCGCACGCTGAAGGGCCTCCAGAATCACATCTCGTTGTCGGTGACCCACTGGTACATGGGCGAGAACGGATGGACCTTCGACGCAGCGCCCGGGGTAATCGCCGATTCGATTAACGGAGCGCGTACGCTCTATCAGATTTACCTCGCGGATGATCCGAGAGCCTCGGGACGCGCCACGACGCCGTTGCTATGGGACAAACGGACCAATCGCATCGTCAACAACGAGTCCGCCGAGATCATGCGGATGCTGAACAGCGCGTTCGACGGCGTCGGCGCGCAGCCAGGGGACTTCTATCCTGAGTCGCTGCGTGAGCAGATCGATACACTGAATGCGCGTACGTATGACCTGCTCAACAACGGCGTCTACAAGGCCGGTTTCGCGACGACTCAGGAGGCATATGAGGAGGCCGTAACCGGGGTATTCGAGATGCTCGATGAACTCGAGACGCGCTTAGCGGATCGCCGTTATCTGTTCGGCGATCGCCCGGTGGAAACGGACTGGCGGTTGTTCACGACGCTGGTTCGCTTCGACGCCGTCTATCATGGTCATTTCAAGTGCAACGTGCGCCGACTGGTCGATTATCCGAATCTGTGGGCCTATGCGCGCGATCTTTTCCAGCATCCGGGCATCGCGGAAACCGTGCACTTTGACCACATCAAGAACCATTACTATCGCAGTCACAAGACAATCAATCCGACCGGCATCGTTCCCATCGGTCCGCGACTGGACTTTTGGGCGCCGCATGCTCGGGAACGACAGGCTGCTGCACAGGATCACAACAAGGTACCGCGCAGAACGAGGCCGGCGATACTGAAATAGATGATCAATCCTGTCACATCAACAAGCGTTGCGACGAAGGGCGCCGAGGCACTGGCAGGATCGAGCCTGCGCAGGCGCAAGATGAAGGGGAGTATCGAGCCTGCCAGAGCCCCCCATAGCCGGTTTCGGCCGTGTGATCAGGACCATTCAGCTCGGGCCGATCGAGAGGGCGGCTCGAAACAGCGAGACCGGATGATCCTCAAGTGGGCCATACGCCT
>JBDZVF010000403.1:0-5791 GCA_040255575.1 Pseudomonadota bacterium
AGCAACCCGAATATCAGGAGCAACGTCACGGGCACGACGATGCTGAGCCGCTCGCCCGCGGAGATGAGCTGCTCAAAGCCGCCGCCGTAGTCGACCCAGTAGCCGGGCGGCGGCTGCAGCTGCGCGTCGATGCGCGAGCGCAGCTCCGAAACGAAGCTTCCCAGGTCCTGCCCGCGCACGTTGGCGGTGACGACCACGCGCCGCTTGCCGTTCTCGCGATTGATCTGGTTCGGGCCTTCCTGCTCTTCGATCCGTGCCACTTCGCGCAGCGGGACGAACTGCGGCTCGCCGCCCGCCCAGTTGGCGCCGCGCGAGACTTCGTCCTCGTTCGGCCGCTTGCCGTGCGGCACCGGCAGGTCGGCCAGCCATTCCGGGCTTTGCCGCAGGTGATCGGGCAGGCGCACGACGATCTCGGCGCGACGATCGCCTTCGATGAACTGCCCGGCGGGCGTGCCCCCGATCGCGGTGCCCACGGTCCGCTGCACGTCGGCCGGGTTCAGGCCGTAGCGTGACAGGGCCTGCCGATCGGGCACGACCACGAGCATCGGCAATCCGGTGGTTTCCTCGATTCGCACGTCTGCGGCACCTGGCACCTGATTAGCAATGCGCGCGACCCGCGCGGCCAGCGACGCGAGCGTGGTGAGGTCATCGCCATTGATGCGGATCGCGACGTCGGCGCGAACACCCGACAGCAGTTCATTCATGCGCATCTGGATGGGTTGCGTGAACTCGTAGTTGTTCCCGGGGAGCGAGCGGGCGACCCGTTCGATCTCTTCGACGAGCTGCGCTTTGGGCTTGCGCGGATCGGGCCACGCGTCCCGTGGTTTCATCATCACGAAGGTGTCGGTCATCGAGGGCGGCATCGGATCGTTGGCGACATCCGCGGTGCCGATGCGGCTGACGACCCGTTCGACTTCAGGCAGGCGACCGAGCCGCTGCTCCAGGATCTTCTGCATGTGGAGCACCTGAGTGAGACCCGTGCCCGGAATGCGTAACGCATGCACCGCCACGTCGCCCTCGTCGAGGCTCGGCACGAACTCCGAGCCGAGCCGGGTTGCGAGAAACCCCGTGAAGGCCACGAGCGCGAGCGCGCCGCCGATCACCCGCCAGCGATGGGCCAGTGACCATCGCAAAGCCCGTTCATACGCTCGCTGTGTGGCCTGCAACGCGCGGTTTTCCTGCTCGGCGACGTGGCCCCTGAGGAACATCGCCGTGGCCGCGGGAACGAAGGAAAGCGAGAGCACCATCGCACTCGCCAGGGCGAGCACCACGGTGATCGCCATCGGATGGAACATTCTCCCTTCGACGCCGGTGAGCGCGAAGATCGGCAGATACACCGCTGTGATGATGCCGATACCGAAGAGACTGGGCCGGATCACCTCCGCGGTGGCCGTGGCGGCCAGCTCGAAGCGCTCCTGTGCAGCGAGCACGCGACCGAGACGGCCCTGCGCCTCGCCGAAGCGGCGCAGGCAGTTCTCCACGATGATCACCGCGCCATCGACGATGAGGCCGAAGTCGAGCGCACCGAGACTCATGAGATTGCCGGAGACGCCGCCGCGAACCATGCCCATCACGGTCATGAGCATCGCGAGCGGAATTACCGCCGCCGTGATGAGCGCCGCACGCAGATTGCCGAGGAGCAGGAACAGCACGGCGATGACGAGCAGCGCGCCCTCGACGAGATTCTTTCGCACCGTGGCGATGGTGCGATCGACGAGCGCGGTACGGTCGTAGACCGCGTGAATCGAAACGCCCTCAGGCAGGCTCTTCTGGATGTCTGCCACCTTCGTCGCGGCTGCGCGCGCGACCGCGCGGCTGTTTTCGCCGATGAGCATGACCACGGTACCGAGCACGACCTCGCGCCCGTCCTGAGTCGCGGCGCCGGTGCGAAGCTCCGTGCCCTCGCCCACGGTGGCCACGTCTCGCACGCGGATCGGGATGCCGTCGCGGCGGTCGAGCACGATGTCTTCGAGCGCACGCAGATCCGTTGCCTGGTTTGGGATGCGAACCAGAAGCTCCTGACCGTTGCGCTCGATGTAGCCGGCGCCGACGTTCCGGTTGTTCTCGGCGACTGCCTCCACCACGTCTGCAAGCGTGAAACCGTAGGCGAGCAGCTTCGCGGGATCGGGAGCCACGAGAATTTGCCGTGAATACCCGCCGATCGTGTTCACCTCGGTGACGCCCGGCACGCCGCGAAGTTGTGGGCGCACGACCCAGTCGTTGAGCGTGCGCAGGTCCGTTGGGGTCCAGGCTTTCCCGTCGGCGCGGCGCGCGTCGGGGTCGGCGGTCACGGTGTAAAAGAAGACTTCCCCCATGCCGGTTGCAATGGGCCCCAGCTCCGGTTCCACACCGGGCGGCAACTGCGATCTCACCTGCGCAATGCGCTCGGAGACTTGCTGGCGCGCGAAGTAGATGTCCGTGCCGTCTTTGAAGACCACCGTGACCTGCGACAATCCATATCGCGAAAGCGATCGCGTGTAGTCGAGCTTCGGAATGCCGGCAAGCGCCGTTTCGATCGGGAAAGTGATGCGCTGCTCGGCTTCGAGCGGCGAGTAGCCTCGCGCTTCGGTGTTGATCTGCACCTGAACGTTGGTGATGTCGGGCGTTGCGTCGATGGGGAGCTTCGTGAAGCTCCAGGCGCCGAGTGCCGCGACGCCGAGCGTCAGCAGCAGCACCAGCCAGCGATGCGCGATCGCTGCTCGAACCAGCCGTTCGAGCCGTGTCACGGGCTCAGTGGTCATGCGCGGCACTCGCTTTTTCGAGATCGGCCTTGATGACGTAGCTCTGCTCCACGACGATTTCTTCGCCGGCCTTGAGGCCTTCGAGCACTTCCGCGTTCTCGACATCGCGCTCACCGAGGCGCACGGGTCTTGCGGTGTAGGTGTCGCCGGATCGCACGAAGACGACCGTCTGCTTCTCCATCGTCTGCAACGCCTTCATGGGCACGACGAGCGCCGCCTGCCGCTCCGCTACGGTGACGCGCGCACGCACGGCCGATCCCGGACGCCAGCGTCCGTCGGCGTTGCGAACGGTCGCGCGTGCGACCGTGCTCTGGCTTGCCGTTGCGGTGCCGGGCAGAACCCGATCGAGCTTCGTGTCGGCCTTTGCTCCGTCACTCAATCGGGTGACCTGGACTGGCAAGCCGGGCGTGATGTGCTGGGCGTCGGCACCGAACAGATGCAGGTCAACCCAGAGGACGGAAAGATCGGCGAGCTCGAAGAGCGGCCCGTCTCCCGCAAGATCGCCCGTGCCCACGGCGACATCGAGGATCGTGCCGGAGAACGGCGCGATGACTTCGTAAGGTGCGAGGCTCGCGTTGCTCTCGATGACGGCCAGAGGCTGGCCCGCCTTGACGGCATCGCCCACACCCACGTGCACTCTTCTCACGGGGCCGGGAAAACGCGCGCGGATGCGCGCGTGGCGACCTTCGACGGGCGTCAGCAGTCCCTGCACTTCATGTGCGTCTCGAATGATTCCTGAGCCGACCGGTGCCGTGCGGATGCCGATCTCCTCGGCGGTTTTGGCCTCGATGAGGGTGTGATCGACGTGGCCTGCTTCCTCGTGCGCCTCATGCGCTTCGTGTTCCGGTTCGCCCCCATTCGTTTCGGGGGAACGCCCACAGCTGCCGAGTGCAACGGCGACGAGAAGAATCGGCAGGACGGTACGCAGGAATCGGCGGCTCACGGCTGTCTCTCCGCACGGTTGGAGGTCCCCGGAGCGATGAAGGATTCGCCCGTCAGACGCTGGATCTCGATGAGTGCGCGATGGGCTTCGAGGGCAGCCTGAAGCTCTTCGCGCCGGGTGGCTGTGATTTCGGCTTCCACCTGGGCCCACTCCAGGTAGCTCAACGCACCGGCCCGGTAGGCGCGCTCCGCCATTCGCTCCGCCTGCTCGAGCCGCGGTAACACGTCAGTGCGCGCGAGCGAGACTTCGGCAGTGGCGACGCTCAGGCGCGACTGAGCATCGGCGAGCGTGGCGTAGAGCGAGATTTCCTCCGACTCGCGTTCCAGTGCGAGCGCGGCGAGCTCCGCTTCGGCCGCGCGCACGCGGGGCGCGGCGCGGCTTGCCGACCCGAGCGGGACGGAAACGCCGACGACCGCGGCCCAGTTATCCGTCTCTTCCAGTCGACGAATGCCGGCCTGCCATTGGATGTCGGGCGTGCGCGCGGTTCGCGCCAATTGCACGCGCGCTTCGCGCAGGCGTGCTTCATCTGCGAAGCGGCGCAGCTCGGGGCTGCGATCCACCAGAGTCTGCAATGCTTGCAGCGAAGGCACCGAGGGCATGGCGAGCGGATCGCCGGCGGCGCGATCGAAATCCGGATTGCGATCGTTCCACAAGGCCGCAAGCCGCCGTGATGCCGCCTGAGTCTGCGCCAGTGAGCGCTCGCGGATCAGCCGTGCGCGAGCGAGAGCGGCTTCCGCGCTCAGCCGAATGGACTCCGGGGACGCGCCGGCGCGAACGCGCTGGGCTGCCGCCTCGGCAACACGCTCACGTTGCGTGATCTCTGAGTCGGCTATCTGCACCGAGGATTGCGCGGCGAGCAGGTCGAGGAAGCGGCGCGCGACCTCGGCCAGCAGATCCAGCCGCCGTGCGTCCTCCTCGAGCGTGAGCGAGCGCATCTGGGCATTCGCCACGGCTTCGCGCGCAACTCGTTTGCCACCCAGCTCGAGCACCGAAGCCAGGCTCAACGTGGTTTCCGCCTGATCGAATCCCGATGCCGCGCCGTTCCCCGGCGCGTTTTCGATCTGCAATCCGGCGCTGAGCCCAGGCCGTTGGGCGGCTTCGTCCCGGATCGCCTGCGCGCCTTCGTGCAAATAGCGAAAACGCGCGAGATCCGGGTGGCGGGCCAGGGTGCGCGTGAATGCCTCATCCAGCGTCAGCGTGCGCGCGCCGTTCTGCGCGGCGAGCGGTGTGCTCAGAGATAGCGCCGCAGCGGCGAGTGCCGCGAGCGCGGGTCGCGCGCAACGCAGGCGCGCTGAAAACGGGAACATGCAAGCCTCCGCAGGCAAGCGCTCGCACGCGCGTGAGCGCGAGCAAGCCAACGATCAAACCAGTGGATGGAGGCTTAGACGGGAGGCGCGCGTAGCGGTGGCAAGATGCGCGAGCCTCGGAGAGGCTGCGGCGTGGCTACGTCAGTGTCGAACGCCGGAACCGGCACGGTTACCGGCATTCGGATGATGATCGCCGCAAGGCTGAGTGGCGCGGACAGGTCGCGCGCGCCGTCGTGCTTCTTGGCGAGCGCGGCGCTCTGGAGACTCACGTCCTTGTCGTTGTGCGTGCCGGTGGCGGCCGGAAAATCGTGCGCGGAGCCATCCTCGAGCGCATGGAACGTCGCCGGTGGCTCCATGCCGTCGAAGCACAGGTGCAGGTGCGCTCCACTGACCGGCATGGCCATCACGGCCAGCGAAATCAGCGCAATCCAGACTCTCAGGAGTGGGGAGCGGTTGCGGAACATGCTGACGGCGAGTATCGCCTCACGCGGCGGGGGGTTCAACCTGCGGCCCTCGCGGGCTGTGAAATGGTCGCGCTTTCGCGTCAGCGCGCGCCGCTCCCTTTTCAGCCGTTGGGTTTCCTGCTTGCGAAGAAGTGTGCGAGCACCTCGGTTTCCTTGCGCTCGCCGCCGACATCTTCGGCGATTCGCTCGCACAGTTTCGAGATGCCCATCCAGATCTGGTGAGCGGCCGGGTCTTCCTTGGCGAACTCGGCGATCTCCTGCATCTCCGCAACCCATCGCCACGCCTTGGGGAAGAGGCTGTTGGGGATGCGATGGGCCATCGTCTTCAGCAGCGCC
>JBDZVF010000404.1:0-5788 GCA_040255575.1 Pseudomonadota bacterium
ACGACCTGCAGCAGGCGATGGCGGTGCTGCGCGGCGCCGACGTGGATCTGCCGCCGCAGAAGACGCTGGCGGAGCCCGCCGCGCTGCTGCGACACCTGCGGGCCACGCCGACGCCGGGCATCTACGTGCTGCTCGATTTCCATCCCTTCCTGAACGACCCCGTGCACGTGCGGATGATCAAGGACGTCGCGCAGGGCTACGACAAAACGCCGATCACCCTCGTGCTCCTGAGCCACGAAGTGAACGTGCCGCAGGAGCTCGAGCACCTCACCGCGCGGCTGAAGCTCGGCATGCCCACGCGCGATGAGCGCGCGCGGGTCGTGCATCGGGTGGCGCAGGAATGGCAGAACCAGAACCGTCGCGCGGTGAAGATCGACTCCACTGCGCTCGAGCACCTCGTCGACAACCTCGCGGGACTCGAGACGCCCGATACCGAGCGCCTCGCGCGCCAGGCCATCTACAACGATGGGGCCGTGACGATGGCCGATATGCCGGACGTGCTCGCCGCGAAGTACCAACTGCTGAACCGCAGCGGCACGCTCTCGTACGAGCCGGACACCGCGAAGTTCGCGGATATCGGTGGCCTTGCGCGCCTGCGCCAATGGCTCGTCAGCCGCAAGCCGGCATTCGATGGCTCCGCGCCGAGGCTCGATGCGCCGAAGGGCATGATGCTGCTCGGTGTACAGGGGTGCGGGAAGAGCCTGTGCGCTCGTGCCGCGGCCGGCATTCTCAGCGTGCCGTTGCTGCGGCTCGATTTCGGCAGTCTGTACAGCAAGTGGCACGGCGAATCGGAAAAGAACCTGCGCGACTCGTTGCGCGCCGCTGAAGGCCTCGCGCCCTGCGTGCTATGGGTGGATGAGATCGAGAAGGCGCTCGCCGGCAGCGGCGAAAGCGACGGCGGCGTGTCACGACGTGTGCTCGGTACGTTTCTCACGTGGCTGGCGGATCAGCGAGCGCGCATCTTTGTGGTGGCCACTGCGAACGACATCACCGCCCTGCCGCCGGAGCTGGTTCGCAAGGGGCGCTTCGACGAGATCTTCTTCGTCGATCTGCCGAACCGCGCGGCGCGCGCCGACATCGTCACCATTCACGCGCACAAGCGGAACGTCGCGTTGAGCCCACAGGAAGCGCAGGCACTCGCCGATCGCAGCGAAGGCTTCTCGGGCGCGGAGCTCGAACAGGCGATTGTCGCCGCGCTGTACACGTCCCACTCCCTGCAGCAGCCGATGAGCGCCGCCATGATCGCGCGCGAGCTGAAAGCCACGCAGCCGCTGAGCGTGGTGATGGGCGAGCAAGTCGCCGCGCTACGCGCGTGGGCGAGGGACCGGACCGTTCCCGCGGACTAGCGGCTCCCGCGAATCAACGGATATAGATCGTCGAAAGGTCCACCGTGACGCCCGGCAGTCTTTCGATCGCCAGGCTGTCCGGCGCTTCGAGGATCGAGCGTTCGAGGTACCCCTCGCCAGCCGGACGCCGGAACCGATGCATACGGGCATTCGGGATGTCCACGACCCACAACTCGGGTACCTCGTGACGCGCATACAGGGCCATCTTGCGGCCGGTGTCGTACTTCAGCGTTGAGTCGCTCACCTCGATCATGAGCAGTGTGTCGAACGCCTGCGCACGGCGGGTGGCGTAAAAGTCTTCCCGCCGCTCGAGCAAAGTGAAGTCCGGCTGGGGCGCCGAATAATCGCCGAGCTGGAGCGCACCCTGGCAGCGCACGATGGCGCGCTGACCCACGCTTTGAAAGAGCAACTCGTTCATGCGATCCACGGTTGCCATGTGCGCATCTCCGATCGGTGGCATGTCGATGATCTCTCCGTCGATCAATTCGACCCGCGCTTCCGGATCAAGGAGGCCTACCTCAGCCATGCGGTAGTACTCATCGACCGTGATGCGATGCCGGCGTGGCTCGTCTTCCATCATTGCGGCGCTCATGCCATACCTCGGAAGAGTTTCAGTCTACGCGACGACTCGGGCCCGGGACACAACGATTCAGGGCTCCAGTGTGCCCGCGTGCGGCGCATGAGCTGAAGCCGCATTCGTGTCGTTTTCGCCTTGTTTCGCAGGCCCGGCAGCGTGTACTCGCTGCGGGGATTCGCTAGTTACTTCGGCACGTACAGATTGCTGACTTGCCCCTCTGGCGAAGTCACCACGCGTGAGAAAGCGAGGCCCAGCTTTTCGAGGACGCGAATCGAACCGGTGTTGCCGGGCTTCACGAGGCCGACGACGCGCGTGACCTTGCGCGTGCGTCGCGCCCACTCGATCACGCTGACTGAAGATTCGTACGCGTAGCCTTTCGACCAGAACTCGGGCAGGAACGCGAAGCCCACATCGGGCGCATCGAGCCAGTCGCGCTGGATCAGGCCGCACATACCGATGGCCTCACCGCTCGCCTTGAGGCAGACGTGGAACAACCCGAACCCGTGCCGCGCGTAGCCCACCCAGGGCCCCCTGGCCAGATACGTGCGCGCATCATCGAGCGACCGCACACCGCGGTCGCCGATGTTCTCGAGGAACGAAGGCTCGTTGAGGAGCCGGAGGATGAGAGGCGCGTCGCTCACGAGGAGGCGCCGGATCGCAAGCCGCGGCGTCTCGCAGACCTGCGCCCCGGAGTCGCCACCCACCAGCATGGGCGGCAGGAGTCGATCGTCTCGCCGCCGGAATCGCCACAGGTCTCGAAAAAAGTGCCGCAGGCGACTCTCTTCCAATCAGGGCAATACCGCCATCGACCCCGTGTCATCGCCATCGCTGATGCTGCTGGCCGCGCGGGTGAGGCGATCACGGATGGCGTCCCACCGCTCGTCCTGCGGCACGTCCTGCACCAGGATCTTCTGGCAGCCGGCCTTGTCGAGCGTGCGAAGGTTTGCGTACAGATCGTGCCCGAACTGCTCCGGGCGGCGACCCGCATTGATCCAGGTGACGTACTTGTGGCTCTTCAGCGGCAAACGCTGCGCAAGCACCGCGATGCGCTTGCCCCCTTCCGAGAGCGCTGCCGCCTGCGCATCGATCTCGCCCGCCGGCACGATGACGAGCGGCGTGACCGGCGCATAGTGCGAAGGCGTGCTGCCCGGCACGCGGGGCGATTCGAGATTCGGCCCCATGAGCAGCTCACCCACAACCGTGCGCAGCTGCCCCGCGGTGACCGCACCCGGGCGCAGCAAGCGCACCGAAGGACCCTCAACGCTGACGATAGTGGATTCGAGGCCGATCTGGCTCTCGCCCCCATCCAGCACCACTTTGACCGCGTCGCCGAGCTCATCGCGCACGTGCTCGGGCCGCGTGGGGCTCATGCGCCCGAACTTGTTGGCCGACGGCGCTGCGATGCCGCCACCGAACGCCGTCAGAAGCTGCTGCGCCATCGGATGCGAGGGCACGCGAATGGCCACGGTATCCTGCCCGCCGGTGACGATGTCGTGCACGTTCGGGCCGCGCTTCATCACCATGGTGAGCGGGCCGGGCCAGAACTTCTCGGCGAGCTTCGTCGCGACATCCGGCACTTCGGAGACCCAGCGGTGCAGAAAGCGCGGCGAATCGAGGTGCACGATGACCGGATGGTTCTTCGGCCGGCCCTTGACCTCGAAGATCCGGGCCACCGCCGCAGGGTTCTGCGCATTCGCGCCGAGCCCGTAAACGGTCTCCGTGGGAAAGGCCACGAGCTCGCCGTCGCGCAAGGCCTGCACGGCGGTCTCGATCTCGATTTGTGTTGCCCGAACGATGCGAACCATATGGGGCCGGGATTCTAGCAAGGCTTCCGCGGCAACCCGTCTGGGAATGCGCCAAACGCGACGGCCGTCGCGTCAAACATACAGCTTGACAGTTACTCCAACGCCCGACGCTCCCAGCCATTCGGGCCGCGAACGAGCTCGTAAGCGGGCCAGTAGTGCTTGTCGAGCTTCAGCGTGATGACTTCAGGGGCGTTGTTCCACGTGATCGTGCGCAAGCGGACCGACGCGCGATCCTCGCGCCCGGTGACGGCCGCCAGGAAGGCGTCGAGATCGGGCGTGGGAATGCCATCCACTTCCACGATGCGCCGGCCCGGATAGAGCCCGTAACGAGTGGCCGGCGAGCCATAAGAGAAGTAGCCGACATACACGCCGAGCGGCGGGATGCCCCGCTGTGCGGCCATGGCACGATGGGGCGCCTGCAGCGTGGCGCCCGCCCACTGCACGAGCCGGTCGATGTCCGTGCTCGGCAGCTCCACGGTGTCGATCTCGAGCGTTTTCTCGGACTGCTGGCGCCACACGGTGACCTTCACGGTCTTCTTGTCAGCCACCGCGCGCTCCACTTCGCGGAAGCGCGTGACCACCTGCCCGTCGATGGCCAGCACGAGATCGCCCTGCTGCAGCCACTTGGCGGCCGGTGAGCCCCCGACCAGACGCACGACCGTGAGCACGCTGCGCTCCGACGGGCTGTGCTGGGTGAGCTTCTTCGTCCACTCGTCCGTGAGCCCGAACTCGCGCGCGCTTGCGATCGGCGACGTGGCGAACTCCACTTCGAGCGAGTGCAGCGGCGAGTTGCCCTCCACGCGGCGAAGCATGTCGTCGACGAGATCGATGGGCACGCCGCGATTGTCCTGCGTCAGCTCGCGGCCGCTCTCGTACGCGAAGCTCGACCACAGCCCGATGACCTTGCCGGACTTGCCGAGCAGCACGCCATCGTAGTCGAGCGGCGGATTCACGAGCTCGATACCTTCCACGTTGCTGTCTCGGAAACGCATGGTCCGCGACAACGGCAGCAGGATCGGCTCGACATCGGCGATCTCCGTGGTGCGCGAGCGCAGCTGGCTGTCCCCGCCAAGCCCCACGACCGTGACCGACTCGCCCGGCGAGATCTGCCGCGGCTCGAGCTTCGCCGATTTCACGGGCGTGGTGCCGATGAGCTTCGGGTCGTACTCGATCATCGAGAGGTTGTGGAGCGGGTGCACGTACTTCACTCGCCCCGGAATCTGGAGCGTGCCGGCGAATGTCACCGTCACATCGCCAATGGACACAGGCACCGTGTTGCGGTCAACCACGACGAGGCCGCGTGCGGCATCCACCACGAGGCCGGTGCCGTGATAGTTGCGCTCCGTGATGCCGGATACGGAATACGGCATGTCGAACGTCACCTGCACGAGCGAAGCGGCCACGTTCGCGAGGCGCGGATCCTTCTGAACCGGGAACTCCGTGGAGCCGCCCTTCTCCGGCTTCGGCGCGGGACCGGCGGCGAGCGCGTTGCAGTCCCAGATGCCTTCCTTGTCATTACGCACGCAGTGGCGCGCGGGGAACCAGCGACGATCCATGCGCACCGAGCGCAGCTGGCTGCCATTGGGGTCGTCGATCGTGAAGTAGCGCACGGATGCGCGATCGCCGTCACCGAGGTCCGTGAGGGCGGCTTCGAGATCATCGACCGTCGCGATGTCCTTCGCATTGAAGGACGTGATCACCGCGCCACGCGGCACGCCGGACGCGCCGAACACGTAGCCGGGGTTCGCGACGTATGCGCCACGCACTGGCACGTTGAAGTGCCGCGCCTGCTGATACGACAGCGTATGCACGACGGCATCCCCGAACTCGATGTACGAGCTCGGGGTGATCGAGTGCAGATCGGTGACCGGCAGCTTGGCGGAGATCGCCTTGCCACCGCGTTCGAGCTCGAGCTCCACGGTCTTGCCCACCGAGGTATCGCAGATGTCGTCGAGCGGCTCGAACTGCGCGAGATATTTGCCGTTCACCTTCACCAGGATGTCGCCCGGCTGAATCGCATCGTCACTCGCGGAGCCCGGCAGCACTTCATTCACCACGAG
>JBDZVF010000405.1:0-5763 GCA_040255575.1 Pseudomonadota bacterium
GGATCACCCCTGTATTCGCGTTATAGCCGCTATTGAAGAGCAACGCGCTTTCGGCCTTCTTGAACCGTGCGAGTCGCGTTTCTAAGCGCTGGTGAAGCTCGCTCGTGCCTGAGATCAGGCGCGACGCGCCGGTACCGCATCCGAGAGCCTGGGCGGCAGTCGCTGCTGCCGCGGTCACGTCGGGATGCATAGCTAGGCCAAGGTAGTTATTGGAACTGAGATTCAGGAGCCGCCGGCCATCGATCTCGATCCACGAATCGACGCCATTGGCGATGGGGCTGACGTGGCGGTGAAGGTGACGCCGGCGTAACGCTTCGAGCCGCCGCCGTGCGAAGTCGAGGCGGTTGTCTTCCCGCTCGGCCAACCTGTGCCCCTCCATGTCGTGAGTCCGGCCGGATTCGTGGTCCTTCTGACGACCGCTGCGCAAGCCTCCGGTTAGGACTGGCTGCATCCGTCACCGTCAAGTCGGATTCGGGCGCAAACACGCCTCTCGTTGCCGCTGGCTGTCATGCCTGGGTACCACCTTGGCCGGAGAGGGCGGCGCGGATAATCGTACATCGCGCCGCTCTCTCCGGCTGGCCCGGTTCCGTTCAGGAACGCATCTCGTCATTCCCAGATCAGGGTCGCGCCGCTGCGGTATTCGGTGACGCGACTCTCGAAGAAGTTTTTCTCCTTGCCGAGATCGATCGTCTCGCTCATCCAGGGGAAGGGGTTGCGGGAATGGTACTGGCGGGGTAATCCGATCCGCTCAAGGCGCCGGTCGGCGATGTACTGGACATAATCGCGGAAGAGATTGGCGTTCAGGCCGAGCACGCCGGAGGGGAGGCAGTCACGCGCGTAGGCGATCTCAAGCTCGACCGCGTGGCGAATGCGTTCCACCAGGGTGTCCCGGAAGTCGGCCGTCCAGATGCCGGGATTCTCTGCCTTGATCCCATTGATCAAATCGATCCCGAAGTTGAGGTGCACGGTTTCATCGCGCAGGATGTATTGGAACAGTTCTCCAATTCCGGTCATCCGGTTCTGGCGGTGGAATGAGAGGATCATCGCGAAGCCGGCGTAGAAGAAGATGCCCTCCATGATGACGTAGTAGCCGATCAGGTTTTCGAGGAAGCGCTGGCTGCCCTCGAAGGTCTTGGTCGTGAAGCCGGGCCGGAGCAGGTCCGCCGTTAGTTGCATTTCGAATGCGTCCTTAGCGGCGATCGCGTCAACCTCGCGGTACATGTTGAAGACCTCTCACTCGTCCAGACCCAGGCTCTCGACGATGTAGTGGAAGGCATGGGTGTGGAGCGCTTCTTCGAAGGCCTGCCGGAGGAGGTACTGTCGACATTCAGCGTTGGTCACGTTGCGGAAGATGGCGAGCGTGATGTTGTTCGCGACCAGGCTTTCGGCGGTGGCGAAGAATCCCAGGTTCCGCATGATCACCTGGCGCTCGTCGGGACTCAACCGGTTCCCCTTCCACGCCTCGATATCCCGCGCCATCGGCACTTCGTTGGGCATCCAGTGATTCGAGCAGCCATTAAGGTAGTGTTCCCAGGCCCAGTGATATTTCAATGGCATCAATTGGTTGACGTCGACCGTCTCGCAGTTGATCAGCCGCTTTTGGGCCGGGTTTGTGGGAGCGTCGATGATTTGACCGTGGCTCCGTGACATTTGATGGGTTTCCCTTCTCCTATTTTCGCGTATTGACGATGACCGGCAGCCGGCGCTCCATGGTCAGGCCGACGGGCCTGATTCGAACTGACGAGTTACTCGCAGCTTTCGCAGCCGGGTTCGAGGTTGCAGGTGGGACCAGCGTCATTGGCGGGCCATTGACGTCCAGCGGGCTCATCGCGATCGATATGCAGATCGCTCGAAGCACTCCGCGCCTTCATCCAGCGGGGCTGAATCCCACGGCTGTTGATGTCGATGGTCGACTTTTCGTTCCGCGTAGCGCCGAGACTCCGGAGGTAGTAGGTCGTCTTGAGGCCCTTTTTCCAGGCATGGAAGTACATCTCGCTCAGCTTCCGGCCACTCGGCTCGGCGACGTAGAGGTTCAGCGACTGCCCCATGTCGATCCACTTCTGCCGCCGTGCAGCGCACTTGATCAGCCACTCCGGATCGACTTCGAACGCGGTGAGGTACCGCTCCTTCAATTCTGGGGAAACGCGGTCAATCGGCTGGGCCGACCCATCGAAGTACTTCAGGTCGTCGAGCATCTGGTTATCCCAGAGCCCTCGTGCCACGAGATCGCGCACCAGATAGTGATTCACCACGGTGAACTCGCCGGAGAGGTTGCTCTTGACGTACAGGTTGGTATAGAGCGGCTCGATGGATTGGCTGACGCCCAGGATGTTGGCAATGGTGGCGGTGGGCGCGATCGCCATCGTGTGGCTGTTCCGCATGCCGTGCTGCTGGACCGCCTTACGAACCACAGCCCAGTCGAGGGAACCGGACGTGTCGATATCGACCGGCTCTCCTCGTTCTTCGCCGAGTAGTTGGATCGTGTCAAGCGGCAGGAGTCCCCGGTCCCACTTCGACCCGGCGTATGACGGGTACGTGCCGCGTTCCTGGGCGAGTTCGGAGGAGGCGAGGATCGTGTAGTAGGCGATGGATTCCATCGTCTGGTCGGCGAACTCGACCGCGCCTTCCGACGCGTAGCTCAGCCCCAACTCAAAGAGCGCATCCTGGAAGCCCATCTGGCCAAGACCGATCGGCCGATGGCGGAGGTTCGACGCGCGCGCCTCTGGGATGGGGTAGTAGTTCAGGTCGATCACATTATCGAGCATCCGGACGGCGGTCCGGACTGTCGCCCGGAGCTGGGTGAGATCGAATTGCCCGTCTTCGATATGGGCGACAAGGTTGATCGAGCCGAGGTTGCAGACGGCGACCTCGTCCTCACTGGTGTTGAGCAGGATCTCGGTGCAGAGATTGGAATTGTGGACGACCCCGGCGTGGTCCTGGGCGCTCCGGATATTCGATGGATCCTTGAAGGTGATCCAGGGATGGCCGGTTTCGAACAGTGCCGTCAGCATCTTGCGCCAGAGATCCACCGCGCGGACCCGTTTGAACAGCGATAACGCCCCCTGATCCGCCAGTGCCTCGTAGGCGACATACCGCTCCTCAAACTCGCGGCCGTAGAAGTCGTGGAGGTCCGCAACGTCGTCCGGGCTAAAGAGTGTCCACTGGCCATCCTGCTGAACCCGTGTCATGAAGAGGTCGGGTACCCAGTGGGCGGTGTTCATATCGTGGGTACGGCGCCGTTCGTCTCCGGTATTTTTCCGCAGATCCAGGAACTCTTCGATATCGAGATGCCAGGTCTCCAGATAGGCGCAGACCGCGCCCTTGCGCTTCCCACCCTGATTGACCGCGACTGCGGCGTCGTTCGCGACCTTGAGGAAGGGGATGACGCCCTGGCTCTTGCCGTTGGTGCCGTTGATGTGGCTCCCGAGCGCCCGGACGTTGGTCCAGTCGTTGCCGATGCCGCCGCTCCATTTTGAAAGGAGCGCGTTATCGCGGACCGACTTGAAGATCTGAGCCAGGTCATCACCGATTGTCGTCAGGTAACAGGAGGAGAGTTGTGGGTGGCGGGTGCCGGCATTGAAGAGCGTGGGAGTAGAGGGACAGAAGCGGAACGTTGAGATGAGATTGTAGAACTCAATAGCGCGTTCCTCACGGTTCGTTTCGTGGAGCGCGAGTCCCATCGCGACGCGCATCCAGAACATCTGGGGCAGTTCCAACCGTCGCTGCCGGTAGTGAATCAAGTAGCGGTCGTAGAGGGTCTGGAGGCCGAGGTACTGGAACAGATGGTCGCGCCCGGGATCGATGGCCGTAGCGAGCCGGTCGAGATCGAATGTTTTCAGCTCGGGGTCAAGGAGGTCGAGATCGACCGCCTCTCGGATGAAGGCGCTGAAGACTCCCGCGTACCGTTCGTTGGCTTCGATAAGGGCAACCCGGCGACCGAGCACCTCGGTATAAAGGCTCCTCAGGAGGGCGCGAGCCGCAACGAACGAGTAGGCCGGATCTTGTTCGATCCGTGCCCGTGCCGCGAAGATGATGGCACGATCGACATCCTGGAGCGGCGCGCCCGCAGGAACGCTGCTGATGACTTCTTCGTAGATGCCTTTGGCAAACGTCCGCTGTTGCGAGCCCTCGCACAGTTCATCGATCCATGTCCGGAGGAGAGACTGGTTGAGGAGGATTTCGTTGCCGTCGCCATCGCGCAC
Organism: Pseudomonadota bacterium; assembly: GCA_040255575.1. Taxonomy (GTDB): domain Bacteria; phylum Pseudomonadota; class Gammaproteobacteria; order Steroidobacterales; family Steroidobacteraceae; genus JADGHX01. The sequence goes on from JBDZVF010000405.1 coordinate 4,203, forward strand.
CCGGAGTGATTGCTCCTCCCGTCTCCGGGCGCGGGCTTCACGATAGAGGATGTAGCGGCGGGCCACCGCGAACGCTCCGGCGGCCATCAGTTGACGCTCGACCTCATCCTGGATTGCCTCGACACTGAGCGGCGCGCCTGGCGCGGAGTGTCCGGGGAGGCATTCGATGACTGCTCCGGTGATCGATTCCACCTGGTCGGCGACGGTGGCCCTGAGCGGGTCCGGGAAGGGACAGCCGATTTCCGCCCGGAAGGCCATTTCAATCGCGTGGCTGATCCGCGAGCGGTCGAACTCGACCGTTCGTCCATCACGCTTCATAACGGTGCGGGTTACAGTCGCGATGCTCGCGGATTCTGGAGTTCCTGGTGGTGGTTCCAAACCTATGCCGGCGAGGGACGGCGGCGGGGTTCTCATCCTCTTCTCCTCAATCCTTGACGACATGTGCCAGCCGGGAGAAGACGATGGCGCTCACTACCGCGGGGAGCTTGGCTCCGTTACGGGTGTGCGGACTCCGCCGACCGTCGCTCCCGCGAGCGACCTTCAGACCAGTTGGGGAGAGCTAGAGGAGCATCCGCCGAGCAAGAGAGCCGGCGATACGCCCGTCCACCTTCCCGCGAAGGTCCGGGTCGTTGCCGCGCCGTTCGAGGCGCGGGCCATCGGCAGGTCTTCGGGCTTGGAGACAGACCGGCTCTCCTGATCCGGTTTCCTACTGGCCGTCGCTTCCCAACTCTCAGGGGAGCCAGTGCGTATGACGGCGGTCGTTTCTCCACACCGCTGCGGGGCAGCCCCGGCTTCACACCGGGTTCCCTCTTGCGTCGCTGACCGTCGAATGTCTCGCCGGGCAGCGAACCGACAGTAAGCACAATATATTGTGCTCCTGAATCCTTGTCAACCCCATATGTAGTGGTGGATTTGCGTAGATTGTGACAATGCGGCACATCACCCCGCGAAAAGGTATGATTCTCTCCCGATTGCTTCGTACGGACCACGCCTCTTTCTGTCCACCGCGGCATCCCGGCGCCTGGATCATGGAGCAATGCCTGGTCGACCCAGGGCGGCGCCCTGGTGCGCGATTACCGGCGGTTTGCCAGGGAAGGGCTGCCTGCCGGGGGAAGGGAGATGGGGTGATTGGGACGCACGGTAGCGTTGCTGATACTGTTTGCCGTGATGCTTAGCGCCTGCGGCGGTGGTTCCATTCCGGTAACCAGAGCCTCGATTGCTGATGCCGATTTCCCCACGCCGGACAGTGCCGCCGGGTCAGATTCGCCGGCCGGGCCGGCTGATCTCGAGAGCCTCAAGCAAGATCTTGCCGCGCTCTCCGCGGGCTGGGATGGCCGCGTCGCCATTGGTGTTACCGACCTACAGTCCGGCCAATCGATTTCCGTCAACGGTGCTGAGCGGCTTTCCGCCGCATCGACCATCAAGATCCTGGTCGCCATGGTGGTGGCCCAGGACGTTGATGCCGGCCGTTACCCGGAATCGGCTGTCGATAATCTCGTGCGGGCCATGATGGGGTTGAGTGACAACGCGGCCACCCGGGAACTCCTGGCACGGGCCGGTG
>JBDZVF010000406.1:0-5735 GCA_040255575.1 Pseudomonadota bacterium
GGGGCTCTGGATCGGCGTGGGCGCAGGACGTTCTCAATCGCCGGGCGGCTCGGAAGCGCTGCGCAGGCGCTCCAAGCCGCGCGGCGACTGAGGGCTATTGCGCTTGTCGCGATACCTCTTAGCCTGCCGGCTGCTGACCGCCCGGCGTGTTATGGGCCTCCGAGATCGCCTGTTGTTTCTGCTGCCTCTTCTTCTCGAACTCTTCCATGTGCTTGCGCAAGCTGAGCGGCCGCATGTCCGTCCACACCTCGTTGACGTACGCACCGCATTCGGCCTTCGTGCCTTCCTTGCACACCTTCCAGCCGTTCGGAACAGCGATGTGCTTCGGCCACAGGGAATACTGTTCCTCGCAGTTCATCAGAACGAGATAGATGGTTTTGTCGTCGTCCTCTTCGAATGCCATGACCGAGCTCTCCTCCATGAGATGTTGGACGGGCGCCTATCCTTGTTTCGCGTGCAGCGCTTGTCAACTGAGCGAAGGGCGATTTTCCGATGTCAGTGAATGAGCTATGTGCGTTTTATAAGTGTGTGGACTCGCTAGCCCGCGTGTTCTGGAGGGCATGCGAGGTAAAGGACACGCGGAGCATGAACAGGCCAGGGGTATGTCACGTTCGCCGCAGGCCCAGCCGGACCGCATATGGTCTGCCGAAGAGGAATTCCGCTGAGCCGCCCGTGCTGACACTCGCCACAACCGAAACGCTCAAGAATGCTTCGAAGCGTAGTCGCTGCTGCATGGCAGCTCTACACCAGTGGTGTTGAGCTCTGCACTAACGGTATTCACCGTACCGGACGTCTATAGTCCTTAACCGTAAGGACTTCCTAGCGTGCTCAACTGACCCATGCAGCGTTATAGCGCTCTCGCCCTCCTCCGCCACGCTTTCACCGCACATCGAAACTGGACTCCGATCTGGCGGGCGCCCACACCCAAGCGCACGTACGACGTAGTCATCATCGGTGGCGGTGGGCACGGCCTCGCTACGGCCTATTACCTCGCGGCCAGGCACGGCGTACGGAACGTCGCCGTGCTGGAGAAAGGCTGGCTCGGTGGAGGCAACTCGGGGCGCAACACCCAGGTGACGCGCTCTAACTATTTCTACCCGTCAAGCACTCGGTTCTTCAACCACTCGCTGAAACTCTACGAGACGTTGAGTCGCGATCTGAACTTCAACGTCATGCTGAGTCAGCGTGGTTTGGTGAACATTGCATCGAGCCCACACGAGCTCGAGATCATGCGGCGCTGGGCGAATGCCATTTACCTGAACGGCGTCGATGCGGAGATGCTCACGCCGTCGGACATTCAGCGTCTGCTTCCCCGAATTAACCTCAATGCGCGCGTGCCGATCGTCGGCGGGTTCATTCAGCGACGCGCCGGGATCTCTCGCCACGATGCTGTGAACTGGGCGTTCGCCCGCGGGGCTGATTCCCTGGGTGTGGACATAATCCAAGAATGCGAAGTCCACTCTATTAATAAGAGTGGGAATCGCGTCATTGGGGTGGGCACCAGCCGCGGGAACATCGGCGCCGGCAAGGTGGCGTTCGCTGTCGCTGGGCATTCCTCGCATATCGCGCGGCTCGCAGGATTTCGACTGCCGCTCACCAGCATGACGTTGCAGGCGATGGTGACGGAGCCCATCAAGCCGGTGCTGGATACGGTGCTCATCTCCCCTGCGATACACGTCTACGTGAGTCAGTCTGATCGCGGCGAGCTGGTCATCGGTGCCGGGGCAGACGTGTATCACTCCTACATGCAAGGCGGGAGTCTTGCGACTACCGAAGCCACTGTTGCTGCGCTGCTGGAACTTTTCCCCAGCTTCAGTCGGCTGCGGCTGATGCGCCAGTGGGGTGGCATTGTCGATATCAGCCCTGACACGAGCCCCATCATCGGCAAGACGCCCGTTGAGAACCTCTATGTCAGCTGCGGCTGGGGCACGGGTGGGTACAAGGCGATTCCTGCGGGTGGAGACACGCTTGCCCACACCATCGTTCATGACAAGCCTCACCCGCTTGTGGAGGCGTTCTCGCTCGAGCGGTTCGCACGCGGCGCTCTGGTGGACGAAGGAGCTGCTGCTGGTGTGGCGCACTGACGTGAGCCGGTCGCTGCCGGCATCTCGCTGTGAGTTGACCTGGTGTCCGCGCGCGCGCCGCCGCCTGAACACCATTCGGAGATTGACATCATGATGCAGATCGACTGCCCTTTCTGCGGCCGGCGTGACGAAACCGAATTCGGTTACGGCGGCGAAGCGCATATCACGCGCCCTGCTCTCGATGTCGATGACGAGCGGTGGGCGGAGTACCTCTTTTTCCGCAACAACGTGAAGGGCGTGCATGCGGAGCGGTGGCGTCATACGCGAGGCTGTGGGCAGTGGTTTAACGCCGTGCGTAATACCGCCACTCACCAGTTTCTGGCGTTCTATCGGGCAACGGAGCCACGACCGAGCACGGTTCCAGAGGTGCAGCTGGGCGTCGCAGCCGCTGCGGGCGCCGCGACTACGGCAGGCGCCGCGACTACTGCGAGCACCGCGACCACGGCAGGCGCCGCGACTACTGCGAGCACCGCGACTACTGTGAGCACCGCGACTACTGCGAGCACCGCGACTACTGCGAGCACCGCGACTACTGCGAGCACCGCGACTGCTGCGGGCACCGCGACTGCTACGAGCGCTGCCACTGCTGCGGGCGCCGCGAGTGCAGCGAGCCATGCGAGCCATGCGAGCCATGCGAGCCATGCGAGCGGCCACAGTCCTGCAAGCGATATGAACCCCTCAAGGGCTACGGGCCGGGCCGGCGCAGCAACGTCGCCCACCTGTACTTCTACATCTGCAGTGGCGTCTGCATCTGCAGCTGCAACTTCGTCCACAACGGGGTCTCGCTGATGGCTGGCCCTTTCCGCATTGAGCGTCCTGCGCAGATCGACCGCACGCGGCCGGTGCATTTCACGTTTGACGGCACTGCGCTTACCGGCTACGCGGGAGACACACTGGCCTCAGCGCTCCTCGGCGCGGGTGTGCGAATCGTCGGACGCGGGATGAAGTTTCACCGCCCACGCGGGATCCTCAGCGCTGGCATGGAGGAGCCGAACGCCCTCGTCACGATCGGTACCGGCGCGCGCCGCGAAACTTGCGTTCGCGCAACGATGCAGCCTCTCTCCGACGGGCTCGAAGCTACGAGCCAGAACTGCTGGCCTTCGTTGTCGTTCGACATCGGCCGGCTGAACGATGTGCTTCACCCACTCTTCCCCGCTGGGTTCTACAACAAGACATTCATCTGGCCGAGCTGGCATACGTTCGAGCCGGCCATCCGCCGGATTGCTGGTTTGGGCGTCGCGCCTGAGGGGGAAGATCCGGATCGATATGAGTGGCGGAATGCGCATTGTGATGTGCTTGTGGTGGGCGGCGGTGCCGCTGGGATGCTCGCCGCACATCTGGCTGCACGCAGTGGGGCGCGCGTTATCCTACTGGAAAGCGATACAAGGCCTGGCGGAGGGATGAATTGGGAGGGCGCGTCGAGCAGCGCGACGTCGGACTCGGACGCGGCTTCCCTGAGTGCTTCCACGCTGCAAGACGACCCATTGGGCACACCTGCGCCGACCAGTCTGACACCAGGCTCCCGAGTTCACCATGCCATTCAGCAACTGGAAGCGACTCCTGGGCTGCGCATTCTGCTGCAGACCACTGCAGTGGGCTTCTACGACCACGGCGTCGTTGCGGCGCTCGAGAAGCTGAACGGGAATATCGCATCGAGTGCAACACCCTACGGCGACCCAACAAGCAGCGGTGCAGCAGCCAGCGGCGGAACAACCGGCAGCGCAAGAGCCGGCAGCTCGACGGCCGGCGGCTCAAAAATCGGCGGCTCAACAGGCAGCGGCTCAACAGTCGGCAGCGCAATGAGTGCAGCTCGCGGCGCTGGGGACAGCAGCGGGGGCGTGCGCGAGCGCTGGTGGCGCATCCGCGCAAAGCGCATCGTGCTCGCCACCGGCGCTTTCGAGCAGCCGCTTGCGTTTCCGTTCAACGATCGGCCGGGCATCATGCTCTGCGGTGCGATTCAGCACTATCTCAATCGCTACGCGGTGGCGGCTGGCGAACGCGTGGCATTGGCCACCAATAATGACTCCGCCTATCAGGTCGCTCTCGACCTGCGCGCAGCGGGGATCAACGTGCCAGCTCTGCTGGACACTCGCCCTCATCCGCCCGAGGACCTTATAGCCGCAGTCAGGAGCGCGGGCGTCACTGTGCACGGGCACGCGCAGATCGTGCGGGCATACGGCGACCCCAGCATCCACTCGATCGAGTTCAGCGCTGCTGCGGACGCTAAGGGGGCGGGCGCGGGATCCCCTGAGCGATTCCGCGCGCGCGTTCGATGCGACGCGCTCGGCATGTCTGGCGGGTGGAATCCCGTTGCACATCTTTACTGTCAGGCTGGCGGACGTCTGCGCTTCAATGCGCATGATGCGTGCCTCGTTCCTGACGGGAAGCATGAGACCGTGCATGCCATCGGTGCCGCCGCGGCGCTGTTCGACGAGCGAACGGCTCTGCAAGAGACACGAGCCACACTGTCAGCCGTGCTCGAGTCACTGGGACTGCAGATGTATGCAGGCCCGTCTCTCTGGCCAGAACTTGCGGGCATTGGTGCACCCACCGTAGGTTCACAGTCTGCCGGCGAGTTGAACACCCGGGCACAGAGCGCCGGCGTACCGAGCAGCGCCCGAGCGAGCATCGGCGGGCGAAGCGGCGCCACAGTGGCTACCGAAATGGCGACTACCGCCACAGCGGCCCAGCGGTCTCAAAACCCCTCACGCCAGCGTGCCGCGACGGGCTCCCTGGGCTACAACGAGCCCGCTCTCCGCAACCGCACCTGGCTGGACTTCCAACACGACGTCACTGTCGCCGACATCGACCTCGCCGTCCGCGAAAATCTCGTGTCGGTGGAGCATGTGAAGCGCTACACCACCGTCGGCATGTCCATCGATCAGGGCAAGACATCCAATCTCAACGCGCTCGCGGTGCTAGCGCATCGCTCCCACAGAACCATCGCCCAGGTAGGCACGACCACATTCCGTCCCATGTTTGTGCCGGTTACGCTGGGTGCAATTGCTGGCGGTCGCAACGGCCGGTTCTACAAGCCCAAACGACTGCTACCCGCGCACGATCATCACGAACGTCTGGGCGCATACTTTGAAGACTACGGCGGCTGGCAGCGCCCGGCCTGCTATCCCCGTGCTGGAGAATCCCACTCTTCCGCTATTCAGCGCGAAGCGCGTGCCGTCCGCGCCGGAGTGGGTCTCTATGACGCCTCGCCATTGGGCAAGTTCCTGGTGCGCGGCCCCGACGCGGCCGAGTTCCTGAACCGCATCTACGCCAACAGCGTGGAGACGCTCCCCATCGGCCGCGTGCGCTACGGCCTCATGCTCAACGAGCAGGGTATCGTCATCGACGACGGCGTCTGCGCACGGCTCTCTTCAGAGGAGTTCTGGGTTAACACCACGAGCGGTGGCTCCGGCCGCATCTCCGCGTGGTTTGAGGAATGGCTGCAGAGCGAGTGGCCGCAGCTGCAGGTCGTCGTGACCGATGTAACCAGCGGGTGGGCCACGATAAACGTGGCAGGTCCGCGTGCACGCGAACTACTCACTCGCCTGCCCTGCGATATCGACCTCAGCCGGGATGCCTTCCCGCACATGCACGTGCGTAGCGGCACGCTCTGCGGCGTGCCGTGGCGAGTGCTGCGCGTGAGCTTTAGAG
>JBDZVF010000407.1:0-5722 GCA_040255575.1 Pseudomonadota bacterium
GGTCACGCCCAGGTAGACGGCCACGGCCGGCGTCTGCCCGCACGCCGCGAGCACGCCTGCGACCGCAATCAGTGCCGCGAACTTACCCACCATTACCGTTCTCCCGCCGCTCGACGACCGCCATCGTCAACCTGGACACACAAATCAGCCGCTGCCGCTCATCATGTATCTCGATGTGCCACACCTGGCTGCGCGTGCCGATATGGAACGGCCGCGCCGTCGCGGTCACGAGCCCGCTCGCCACCGGCCGCAGATGGTTGGCATTGATCTCCTGCCCAACGCACATCAGCCGCTTGTGATCCACGCACAGATTCGCGGCGAAGCTGCCGATGGTCTCCGCGAGCGCGACGGAAGCACCGCCATGAAGCACTCCCATGATCTGGCGGGTGCGATTGTCCACCGGCATGGTGGCACGGAGGTAATCCTCGCCCACTTCGGTGAACTGAATGCCGAGGTGCTCGACGAGCGTATTGACCCCTCGGTCGACGATGTGCTCCAGCTTCAAATCGGAATACCAGATTCTCATGGCTCGGCAGTCTACCAGCTTGCTCGCTTCCCCCGGCCACGCTCCGGTGGCAAAGTCCGCGCCCATGAAGCTCTACACCTACTATCGCAGCACTGCTGCCTTCCGCGTGCGCATCGCCCTCAATCTCAAGCGCGTGCGGTACGAGTCCATCTCGATGCATTTGCGCAGCGGCGCGCATCAGAGCGAGGAGTATCGGGCGGTCAATCCGCAGGGATTGATTCCCGCGCTCGATGACGAGGGCGTGTTGATCTCGCAGTCGCTCGCGATCATCGAGTACCTGGAAGAGAAATTCCCGGACCCGCCCTTGCTGCCGCGGGCCGCGGCCGATCGCGCTCAGGTACGCTCGATGGCACTGAGCGTTGCGGCGGACATGCATCCGCTCAACAACCTGCGCGTGCTCAACTTCCTGCGCGATCCGCTGGGGCACGACGAGTCGACAGTCACCGGCACGTGGTATCGCAAGTGGATCGACGCGGGATTTCGTGGGCTCGAGGCGCAGGCGAAGCATTTCTCCGGCGACCAGAAGCACATGTTCGGCACGAGCCTGACGATGGCGGACGTGTTCATCGTTCCGCAGATGTACAACGCATTGCGCTTCCATTGCGATGTCACGGGATTTCCCACGTTGCGGCGGATCTGCGCGCACCTGGAGTCGCTGCCCGCGTTCATCAAGGCCGCGCCGGAATTGCAGCCGGATTCGGAGCCGATCGGTTGATGGGGTGGCGCGGCCGCTGCCGAGGCTGAAGAACTCGGGGCGCCGCGTCGGCGAGAGCGCCCTGGCCGGGCGACCGCCTCACCCGTCACGCCCGATCGAATCGCGCGACGGTTTCGACGTGCTCGGTGAACGGCATCAGGTTGAATGCCGTCAGTGCCGTTAGCTGCAATTTGCCGGTCGACGTGAGTCGCGCCGTGTCCTCGAGAAATGAATCCAGGCCGCAGCTGACGTAAAGAAAACGCTCGGGCGGATGCTCGATGAGCCAGGCCGTCAGGCCAGGATCCAGGCCTTTGCGCGGCGGGTCCGCGATTACGATGTTTGCGCCGGTCGCCGCCTCTCGCGCCTCGCCTGCAGTGCCGGGGGTTACCGAGATGCGTGCGCGGTCCGCGGCATTCAGCTGAGCAAGGCCCATCTCCAAGCCATGCAGGGACTGCGGGCTCACTTCGTTCAGACGCAGCTCGCTGATGCGATCGAGCGCCGAGAGGCCGATGGCGCCAACGCCCGCGTAGAACTCGGCAACCCGAGCCCCCTGCGGAATCTGCTCACGCACGTGAGCCACGATCCGCTCAGCGATTTCCAGGTTGTTCTGGCCGAATGCGCCGGGTGGGTAGTGGATAGCCGCCCCGCCGAAGCGCTCGACTACGCTCTCCGGTCCGCAGCAATGCTGGAATGTCGGGCCGAGAATGGTGTTGGTGTGTTCGGTGTTGGAGTTGTACCAGAGGCTGTGCAGGTCTGCGCCCAGCCGCTCCCGGATCAGGTCGAGGCACCGCGCGAACAGTTCTGCGGTTTCACTGTTGCCCACGAGCACAACCTGCGCGGATTGCGAGCTGCGCTCGATCACTACCTGAAGGTACCTGGCGAGGCCCAGATGAGCCTGGTCCGAGTACGTGGTGATGCTCGCGTCCACGAGCGCGCGGCGGACGACGCCTGCGACGCGGTTGATCAGCGGATGCTGTACGACGCAGTTGGGGATGTGCACGACGTGGTGCGTGTCGAGCTCGAAGAGGCCGATCCTGGGTGAGTTGAGGCGGCCGCGGATAGCGAGGCGCGCGCGATGGCGGAAGCCCGCCAGCTCTCCCGAAACCGTGGTGACTGGCGGCAATCCATGCGCCGCAGCCAGGTCGTTCAGCGTGTCACGCGCACTCGAAGCGATACTGCGCTCGCCGAAGCGCGGGCATCCGGGGCATGGCGGGCGATGTGGGCAGGGCTGCGGCGTAGCGAGTCTTCCAGCGGCAACGAGAGGAATCAGGTGTCAGGCGGAGCAGGCCTTCAGAACGCTTGCGTTACGCGACGGGACGGCTGTCGCATAGCCGGACCGGCGGAAAGCCTCGCAACCGTTTGATCATTCGTCAGGTTCGCTTCGAGGTTCGCGCCGCGGCGCCGGGATCAGAGCCCTGAGCATCGCCGCCGCGGACATCGGCGCTGGGGGCATCGCCGCCGCGGACATCGGCACCGCGCGCTTTCAGCGCCGCGCCCACGCGCCGATACGCTTCGCGGAAAGGAATGCCTTCTTTCACCACCAGCGCATTCGCCTCTTCGGCGGCGTGAATCGCCGGGTCGAGCGTGATGTTTTCCGGGCGGAACTTCATCGCGTCGATCGCGGGGGACAGGATGTCCAGTGTCTGGGTGGCGATGTCGATGCCACGAAACAGGGGCACCTTCAGCAGCTGCAGGTCGCGCTGATAGCCGGACGGCAGCTTCGCGCAAATGCCGAGCGCCTCGTAAAGACACGCGAGCGCGGTGGCCGAACGGCCGCGGATCAGCTCAAACACGTCCGGGTTGCGCTTCTGCGGCATGATCGACGAGCCGGTGGTAAAGGCATCCGGCAACGAAACGAACGCGAACTCCTGCGTGTAGAAGAGCAGCACGTCCGCCGCGAGCCGCCCGAGATCCTGCATCAGCAGCGCGGTCTCGAACAGAATCTGCGCTTCCGCCTTGCCACGGGAAAGCTGCACGGAAGTCACGGGTTCCTGCGCACCGCCGCCGAAGCCGAGCTTCGAGGCGGTGAGCGCGCGATCCAGCGGCAGACCCGGCGTGCCATAACCCGCCGCCGAGCCGAGCGGATTCTTGCCGAGCCGGCGATGCGCGAGGCGAATGCCTTCCGCATCGTCACGAATCTCGGCCGCGAACCCACCTGCCCACAGCGGGACGGAGCTGGGCATCGCCTGCTGCATGTGGGTATAGCCGGGCAGCACGGTTGCCTGTTCGCGCGCGGCCAATCGATCCAACGCATCGGCGACGCGCGCGGCGGCATCGCTCAACGACACAACCGCATCCCGAAGGTACAAACGCAGAGCCGTGAGCACCTGATCGTTGCGTGAGCGGCCGAGATGCACGCGGCCACCCGCTTCACCGATGCGCGCGGTCAGCCGCTTCTCCAGCGCGGTCTGCCCGTCTTCGTCGTTCAGCTCGATACGCCACTTGCCATCGGCATGCTCCTGCGCAATGGAGATAAGGCCCGAGCGAATCGCCTGCAGATCCGCATCCGACAGCAACTTCTGGGCATTCAGCATCTCGGCGTGCGCGATGGAGGCCTGCACGTCATAGCGCACGAGGCGCTCATCGAGCGCGTAATCCTCGCCCGCCGTGTACACGAGCACACGATCGTCGAGCGGCGCACCTTTGTCCCAGAGTCGCGTCATGCGCTTACCGGCCGCCCGGCTGCTGCTCGTTCGCCGGAATGGCGTTCACGTCGGCCACGATGAGCGTGCCGGTGCCTTCATTCGTGAACACTTCGCCCAGGATGCCTTCGGGCGACTTGTACGACACGACGTGCACACGGCGCACTCCGCCGCGAATCGCCTCTTCGATCGCGCGCGCCTTCGGCAGCATGCCTTCGACCATGCGCTTCTCGTCCTTCAGGCGCTTCAGGCCCTTGAGGTCGGTATAGGAAATGAGCGAGCCCGGATCTTCGACGCGTTCGAGAATCCCCGGCGCACCCGTGCACAGAATCAACTTCTCCGCATCGAGCGAGGCGCCGATCGCCGCCGCGACCGTATCCGCATTGATGTTGAGGAGCGTGCCGTTCTCGTCAGCGGAGAGCGGGCTCACCACCGGCATCAGCCCGTTATCGAGCAGCTTCCGGATCACGTTGGTGTCGATACCGACGATGTCGCCGACGAACCCGTAATCCACCACCTGCCCATCCTCGAGCTTCACCGGCGAGCGGCGATGCGCGCGGATGAGCCCCGCATCCACACCACTCACACCCACCGCGTCGATGTTGAGCTGGCGGCAGATGGAAAGAATGCGGGTGTTGATGAGGCCGCTCAGCACCATGGCAGTCACGTCGATCGACTTCTGATCCGTCACGCGCCGGCCCTGAACCATGCGCGACTCGAGACCCAGGGCCGTCTGCAGCTCCGTCACCTGCGGGCCGCCCCCGTGAACCATCACGACGCGCACGCCGAAGTAATGCAGGATGGCGATCTGCTCGACGAGCACACGGGTGGACTCCGTGTCGGCGAACACGCCACCGCCGGCCTTCACCACGAAGGTCTTGCCCTTGTACATGCGGATGTACGGGGCGGCGCTCTTCAGCGCGGCAATGGCGAGAGTCTGGTCGGAACGATTCATCTTCAGCTTCCCTTGAGCAGCTTGTAGAGCACAGCCATCTGGACGACGAGGCGGTTGTACGCTTCCCGTTGCACGACGCTGCGCGGGCCGTCGAGCACTTCATCGGCCACCGCGGTGTTGCGCCGGACGGGCAGGCAATGCATGAGCCTGCAGTCCGCGGCAGCGGTGGCGAACCAGTCATTCCTCACGCACCAGTCGGTGAGATTCGCGCGCAGGCGGCCGTCCGCTTCCGGGTCGCCGTAGTACTGCGTGGAGCCCCACTCCTTGGCATAGAGCACGTGCGCACCTTCGAGCGCTTCGCGCCGATCGGTCGTCTCGCGTACCGAGCCGCCGGAGGCTTCCGCGGCCTTGCGTGCCTTGCTCATGATCTCGGGTGGCAACGCATAGCCTTCGGGCCGCGCGACCACGACTTCCATGCCGCGCTGTGCGGCCATGTGAAGGGCCGCGGACGGCACCGCCAGCGGCAGGCCACGCGGGTGATACACCCACGACAGCACGAACTTGCCGTTCCGCGCGATGCCGAGGTCGTCCATCGTCTTCCAGTCCGCGAGCGCCTGGCAGGGATGGTTCATCGCCGACTCGAGATTGATGAGCGGCTTCGTGACGACTTCCGCCATCGCATTGAAGGCGGTCTCGTTGAGATCGTGCTGCAGGTTCTTGCCGTCCGCGAACGCGCGGATGCCCAGCGCATCACAGTAGGAGGCGAGCACCGGAATGCCTTCGCGCACGTGCTCGGCGGCGGCGCCGTTCATCACGGCACCGAGGCGCGTCTCGAGCTGCCAGGTGCCCTGCCCCGGCGTGATCACGAATGACGAGCCGCCCAGCTTCGACATGCCCGCCTGGAACGAGGCGAGCGTGCGCAGCGACGGATTGAAAAACACGAGGCCGAGAATCTTGCCGGCCAG
>JBDZVF010000408.1:0-5666 GCA_040255575.1 Pseudomonadota bacterium
GCCGCATGAGGTGCCCGAACACGCGCGCGCTCAGCACGCTGAACATGCGCCGCTCTACCCGTGCATACAGGAGGCCACGCACCTCTCCCGCCGAGCGGGAGAGCCACTGGCTGGCGACGTACAGCGCCACGAGAACGTAGAACGTGGCAGGCGCCGGTGCCGTGTTACCCGAGAATCCATCCACGATTCGCTTCAGCGCCAACGGACCCAGCGCCATCAGCGCCGCCGCCGCCACGACCAGCGCCACCACCAACGCTAGCCGCAATCGAATGAACGGATTCGCCCCGCCCAAGATGAGGCTCGCGATCTGCCGGATCTCTCCGAAGCGGCGCCCGCTCGATGGTTCGCTCATGTGCCCTCCCTGGTGCGCGCCGATCCTCTCATGGCTGTCGGGCGCGGAGAAACGCGCGTTTTGCTGGACGGCGTGAGCGCACGTATGGCGGTGACGTGTTCGCTTCGCTGAACAGCCCCTCCGACCTCCCGGCAGCGAGCCCTCCAGCCCAGCGCCCCTGCGCCGTAGAATCTGGGGCTGCAGGCATTTTCGTGGCCGGGCGTGTACACTCCGCCGCCGGACCTCCGCCGCCGGACCGGCTCGGCCGGCCCCACCGTGGGTGCTTAGCTCAGATGGTAGAGCGTCTCCCTTACAAGGAGAATGTCGGCGGTTCGATCCCGTCAGCACCCACCAATCTTCGACGCGCCACTGACCCTCACGCCGCGATCCGACTCACGGTGAGTGCGGGACTGTCGCGCGACCGAACCACCGTGTTCGCCGCCGCCCAACAGATCCTTGCGTCCTTCACTTCTTCTTGAAAATCGACTTGAGCCCATCCCCCAGCTGCTTCAGTGCCTCCCCCGGATCGGCCGCTGTGCTGACCATACCGGCGGTCAGCCCAGTGAAACTCACTGAGTATTCCCGCATCGATCGAACCTGCTGGCTCGGCAGGATTTCGAGCTGCTCGATGACGACATCCGGGCTGAAGACGGTTCCGATAGCAGTCTTGCCGACGTAGCGGTGGTAATTGAACGTGGCGGCGCGCGCCTCACCCGGGCTCAGCACGAACTGTGGGTCCGCGCTACTGCGGGTGACCTGGCCAATGCCGCTTACGTCCTGCTGACTCGTGCCGACGGCGTACTTCTGCCCGTAGTTGTCGAGCAGCGTCCCAGTACCCTGCTTGTACGCAAGGATCACGGGCTGGTTGCTCAAGTTGCGAAACTGCAGCCTCATCTGCACGAAGTGGTTTGAGCCCTGCTTGCTGGTCGCCACCTGCAGCACTTCAGCGATAAACGGCCCCGCCGCGTAACACCGCTGGCGGCCCTCGCAAGGATCCGCCGCGGGAGCAACTGTGCCGCCCGGCCCTGCCGCTGACAGCACCGCCGGCCCTGCCGCTGACGCCACCGCTGGGACGGCAGATGCACTCACAGCCGATGGCGCAGCGGTAAGGCCATTGCTTAGCCCCGTGAAACGCAACGAGTGCTCGCGACCGAGCCGAAACTGATTGCCGGCGACCGCATCGATCTCACGCACCGCGAGGTCCAACTGAAACTGCACGCCTGCGATCTGCCTGGCCGCGTACCAGCCAAGCTCGAAGCGCGCATCGCCTCGCTCCCCGGGCTGCAACGTGAACCGTGGGTCGAAGGTGTTGCGCTGGATCTCACCAATGCCGCGCACGCCATTGCTGTTGCCTATCGTGTAGCGGTTGCCGTGCTCATCCAGCCCGAGACCTGAGCCGCTCACATAGCCGATGATCAGCGGCTTGTCGGTCTTGTTCACAAAGCTCACAGTAGCGATCAGCTGCCGGTTCGACCCTTGCACGCTGGTGCGAAAGTCCGTGAGTTGCGCCACAAAGCTGGACACCTCGGCGCAATGGTTACGTTCCTCGCAACCAGCAGCTTCGGCACGCGGCACGCCAATGCCGAACAGGGCCAGTGTCAGGACCAGCGCTGCAATGAACTGTCTTCTCATGGCCATGAATCATTCTCTCGTTGTTATCTGGACTATCTCGATGCCGGTCGTACGCGGCCCAACAACTTGCCGCCGCGCGCTTCACGCATCTCGTACTCGATCACGTCGGTGATGAGGGTTCCGCCGTTGGGCGCAGGCTGAACGCCTGTGATCTTCAGCAGGGCGTCCAGCGAGACACCGCGGCCATAACCCAGCTCGTCACGTATGGCACCTGCCTGGGCTTGCGGAACCGCCCACACCTGCGCATCGCGGCCGTTACCAAACCGGAGCGACACCTGCTGGTTGAATGCTTTGAAGGTAACGACTGAGCTCGGCGCCAGCCCGCGCACCGTGAACTCGCCGTAGGTAGGGTCGTAGTCGCTCAGGTCTGCGTTCATCGACAAGCGGATGAAGCCGATTCCGCGCACAGCAGCCGCGGCAGCCTCGAGCTCCGCGCGAACCCCACTGCGACGTGCCGCCTTGTCCGGTCCCGACGCGAAGCTCACACGGCTGTCTGCCTCCGCCCATTGATCTATCGGTGGCGGGATGCCTGCCAGCTCGTGATAAAGGAACACGACAGTGCTGTCGTCAGGATTGAGGAGCTCACCCGTCCTTCCACCGAAGCCGCTGGTGCTCGGCGCGGGCGCGACGCTCGCAGTCGAAGAATCGGTAGCAGCCGTGTGCGATGAGGCCGACGCATCGCTCAACGAAGCCGCTGCACGCGATGAATCCGCAGCATCGACAGCTGACGACGCGCCCGGCGCGGAAACGCCGCCCTGTTGAGATGCCTGCCCGCAGGCAACCAGTGCCGGTGCGACGAGGATGAGGATGAAGGCCCGCACAGCGTTGCCGTTCATAGCGTCGGCGCAGTGGAGTTCTTTGCGGCATCCTCAACCGCTTTGGCACGCCGCTGCGCCTCCTGCTGCTGCAGCCCCTGCTCGGTGGCCGTGATCGCTTCGTATCCACCTGCCTGATTCATCGTGCCAACCTGCATGGACTCCGCGAGCTGCGGGTTGTCCTTCAGGGCGCCGATGACCGCCATCACCACGACTCCGCAATCGGGAGAAAAGCTGGTGCCACTGTCCGGGTCGGCTGTGCCGTAGCATCTGTTGTAGAGCGGCGAACTTTCAGTGATGAGACGCTGGCGCAGGTCGTACGACCACAGCAGCACCCTACGTCGCTGGTCCTGGTTGAATGACTTGGTGGGATTGCCGTACTTCTTGAGCAGCGCCTGCTCCACGCTGGCGATCGTGGGATTGCGCCCCGCGTCGAACCACTCCTCGCGCGCGGCGCTGATCACGCGTTCCTGGTTGGGCAGACCCATGGTGGCGACATACCACTTCGACTCGCCGGGGCTCATGTCGCGAACGGCGCGATTGCTACCGCGAGCCATGGCGCTATCCTGCATCTCGCGCAGGATCTGCTGGGAGGTTTTCTGCACGCGCTCCTTGGCCATGCGTGCAACGAAACCCTGCCGCAGGTTCTGCCCATAGGTCTGGATAGAGAACCTTCGAGACGGATCAGGATTCACCACCAGCAGCTCATGCGTACAGAGAACGACATTGACCGCCTCGTCGTAAGTCATTCCGGGTCGCACGCCGACTACATCGTCCACCGGTGCATCCTTGGCGCGGGACGACTGAACTTTCGCCGGGCACTTCACCTTGCCGCGCGCCTCCCGGGCCACCTCTGCCGCTGTCGCATTACCGGTTGGGGCGGATGCGGCGCGCGTGCTCGTCGCTCGTGCCGTCGATCCACTCGCGGGCTCTCCCGATCCCGAGCCACAACCCGTCATGGCGCCGCAGGCCGCCGCCATGACCATCGCCCATCGCCACGAACGCATCACTCCACACCCCCGCTATTGGTAAAACGGCTTCCGACCCTGAGTGCGCGGCCCGCAGGAAGCGGGCTAGAATCCGCGTCGTTCAGGGACGGGCGGTCGCGAGTGAGCCAGATGAGGTCCGCAACGTCCTCACGCTGCCTTAACCAATTCCTAACCCGCGAAAAAACAAAGAACGGATAAGGAGTTATGCGCCCCTGAGGTGAGCGAGATGGCGGACGAGGCGAAAGCTTCCCTGTTCAGATTTCGATTCGGGACGGCAGAGTTCGATGAGTCGCGGTTCGAGCTGCGCGTCTCCGGACTGCCCGTCGACGTGCAGCGCAAGCCACTGGAGATCCTCAAGCTGCTACTCGCCCACGCCGGCGAGGTCGTCACGAAGGAAGAGCTGCTGGAGGCCGTGTGGGAAGGACGGCCGACGGTTGAAAACGTTCTCGCCAATGCCGTCGCGAAGCTGCGCAACGCGCTGGGGGATGACAACTCCGCTCACATCGTCACCCTGCCCCGCGTCGGCTACCGGTTCGACGGGCCAGTGGAGCGCGCCGCCGTTGGCCGCATGTCGGTCAGCAAGCTGGATCTGGTAGCCGGCACAGCTGTACCGGGACGTCCCAACTTTCTCCTGGAAAAACTCATAGCCGGCTCGGCCGGCAGCGAAGTATGGCTCGCGCGGCACGTCAAGACGCGAGAATGTCGGGTATACAAGTTCTGCTCTGAGGGCAGCCGGCTCGCCACCCTGAAAAGGGAAGCCACCCTGTCTCGCCTCCTGCGCGACAATCTCAGCGAACGGCACGACTTCGTTCGTGTGCTCGACTGGAACTTCGAGGCGCAGCCGTTCTTCCTGGAGTGCGAATACGGCGGCTCCGACCTTCTGCGGTGGGCAACCGAGGAAGGTCGTCTCGACACGCTGTCACTGGCCCAACGACTCGAGCTCTTCCTGCAGATTGCGGATGCCGTGAGCGCAGCCCATGGAATCGGCGTGCTCCACAAGGACCTGAAGCCAGCGAACATCCTCGTCTCGCCGGAAGGGACTGGTTGGCGCATACGCCTGACAGACTTCGGCAGCAGCCGCTTGCTCGAGCCCGAGCGCCTCGCCGATCTCGGCATCACGCAGCTCGGCTTGACGATGACGCAAGGTGTGCTCGGTGACACCACCAGTGGCACGCCGCTGTACCTCGCACCGGAGCTGATTGCCGGAGCGCCCCCCACCGTCACCAGTGACGTCTATGCTCTGGGAGTAATTCTTTACCAGCTCGTTGTCGGAGATCTGCGCCTGCCGTTGGTTCCCGGCTGGGAACGCAGCGTGCCCGACGAACTGCTGCGAACTGACATCGCGCAAGCCACGGACGGGGATCCGGCCCTGCGTATCGCCAACGTCAGGGAGTTGGCCGCGCGCCTGCGTAACCTTGAAGCACGCCGTGACGAGCAGCAGCGACAAGAAGCGTCGTTGCGCGAGGCGCGCGCCGCACACGAGGCACTCCAGCGCAGTCGCGCGCGCCGCCCCTGGGTTGCCGCCGCCATGGTGATTCTCGCAGTCGGTCTTGGAGTCAGCCTCTGGCTCTATCGCGATGCACGACTTGCCAACACGCGCAGCGAGGCTATCAATGGCTTTCTCAACTGGGCCGTGCTCGCGAACACTGGCGCCCTGAAGACGGACAGCGATCCCGATCCCAGCATGCGGCGAGTGTTGCGGAATGCAGCCACCAGCGTCGGGGAAGTGTTTGCTGCAGACCCCAGCAGCGAAGGCTGGATACGCCTGGGCATCGGCCAGGGCCTCTCCGGTCTCGGCGACTACGCGTTTGCGGAGGAGCAGCAGCGACGCGCGCTCGAGTTGCTGAGGCGCGTGCACGGGTTCAACCATGAACGAACGCAGGTCGCCTCCTATGCGCT
>JBDZVF010000409.1:0-4021 GCA_040255575.1 Pseudomonadota bacterium
CCGATGGCGGATGTCGTGGCGCTTTCCGGTACGCAGATGCAGCCAGGGGATCTCGAAGCGATTGGCACATACCTCAAGGAGCAACCGGGCCAACCCACAAGCACCAAGGCGCTGGCGGCGAACGACCCGCGCATGGTCGCCGGTTCTGCGATCTACACGGACCTTTGCTCCGCGTGCCACAACAAGGACGGCAGCGGCGTCGAGTATCTGATTCCGAATCTCGCCGGTGCGGCCTCGGTGTCGGCCCGGGATCCCACGACCGTATTGCGTGTGCTGATCAGCGGCGCGGAAACCGTTGCGACGGCGGATGAGCCCACCGCCCCCGCCATGCCGGCGTATGGCTGGCAACTCGATGACGCGCAGATGGCGGCGGTCGCCACTTACATCCGCAACAGCTGGGGGCACGCGAGCGCACCTGTCACCGTCCGCGATGCGCGCGAGGCGCGCAAGCGTCTCGCCGCCCGTTGAGGGCACGGGAGCCATTTCGCCCGAAGAGCTCAAAAATATGTTTTGCTTGACGGCCTCATGCGCCTCATGGGATCACTCGGGCAATGACTTCAGAAAACGCGTCCGCACCCGTCGAGTTCGCCGGCCGGGTGCTGATCATCGGCTGTGGCAGCATCGGGCAAGGCATTCTGCCGCTCATCCGGCGTCACATTCCGCTCGACGGCGCAGGAAGACTGGTGGTGCTGTCGGCGGATGAGCAGGGCCGCGGCCTGGCCGAAGCCCACGGCGCCCACTTCGAGCACGCGCATCTGACGCCGGGCAATCACCAGCGTCACTTGCGCCGGCATCTCAAGAGCGGCGACCTGCTGCTCAACCTTTCGGTGAACGTTTCCAGCCTCGATCTCGTTCGCTTCTGTGCGCAGGAAGGCGTGCTCTATGTGGACACATCGATCGAGCCGTGGCCCGGCGTGTACGCGAACCCGATGCTGGACATGAATCAGCGCACCAACTACGTCATTCGCCAGAAGGCGCTGCAGCTTGCGGCGGAACTGGGTCCGGAAGCGCCCACCGCGGTGGTGGATCACGGAGCCAATCCCGGCCTCGTCTCCCATTTCGTGAAGCGTGCGCTGCTGAATCTGGATCGCATTCTGCGTGGAAAGAGCACCCGGCCCACCTCGCGCGAGGAATGGGCCGCTCTCGCGCGGGAGCTGAAGGTGGTGGTCATTCAGATCGCCGAGCGCGACACACAGGTCAGCGACCATGCGAAGCGCCACGGCGAGTTCGTGAACACGTGGTCCATCGATGGTTTCGTGGACGAGCTCATGCAGCCGGCCGAGCTCTCCATTGGCGTGCACGAGGAGGATCTGCCCCGGCGCGCGCGCCAGCACCGCCCGGGCTCCAACACCATCTACCTGCCGCGGCCGGGCGGCGGCACGTTCGCGCGCAGCTGGACGCCATCGGTCGGCGGGTATCAGGGGATGCTCGTCACGCACGACGAGGTGCTCTCCATCGCGGATTATCTTTCCCTGCGCGAGGGCCAGAAGTTTCTCTACCGCCCGACCGTCATGTTCGTTTATCACCCGTGCGACGACGCGATGCTTTCGGCGCTCGAGCTCGAGGGGCGCGGATGGAAGATGCAGTCCTCGACCCGACGACTGAGCCATGAAATCGTCGATGGGATGGATGAGCTTGGCGTGCTGCTCGCCGGCCATGCGCGCAACGCTTACTGGTTCGGCTCACAGCTTTCGATACAGGAAGCGCGACGCCATCTGGATTTCGCGAACGCCACCACAGTGCAGGTGGTGGCGGGCGCGCTGGCGGCGTGCGTATGGGCGATTCGCCATCCGCGCAAAGGGCTCGTCGAGCCGGATCAGCTCGATTACGAGGAGTGCCTCGCCGTCGCCGAGCCGTATCTCGGCAAGCTCACCGGCCAGTTCACCGACTGGACACCGCTTCAGGGGCGCGGCGAGCTCTTTCCGGAACGACTCGACGTCGACAAGCCCTGGCAGCTGCGCAACATCCGCGGCCGCCAGTGGATCGAATAGCTCGCCGGCCTACTGCGACGCCTGCAGACTTTCCGCCACCGGGACATCCAGCCAGGGACCTGCCGCTCTCGTGGGCAGGGTGACCGTGAATTGCGCCCCGCGGCCGGGGCCATCGCTCTGCGCGCGCACCGTGCCGCCGTGCCGCTCAACGAGCTCTTTCACCAGCGCGAGCCCGAGACCGAGCCCATGAGCGCGAGCCGGCCCATCCTGACCCTGGTAGAACCGTCCGAAAAGACGCGGTAGCAACTCGGGGTGGATGCCGCAGCCCGTGTCCGACACGGCGATTCGGACGGCATCGGCCGAGCCTTCCGCCTCCACGCGCACGCGGCCGCCGGCGGGAGTGAACTTCAACGCGTTGGAAAGCAGGTTCGTCAGCACCTGTCGCAACCGGCCGGCGTCAGCCTGGATCACGGGCAGGATGTGCGGCGTGTGCGCCTCCAGGTCGACGTGGCGCTGCTCGGCGGCCGCGCGCATGGCTTCGACGGCATTGCGCACGAGCGCCCGCACGTCCACCGGGCCCAGCGTGAGTCGAAGCTTGCCGGAGCGGATTCGGCTTTGATCCCCGATGTCGTCGATGATCTCGCACATGGCGCGGGCATTGCGTCCAATGGAGGCGATCGCGCGCTCACGCACGGCATCCGACACCGCATCCCGCTCGAGGATCTGTAGCCAACCCATCAGGGCCTGCAACGGAGTGCGCAGCTCATGCGACACCACCGCGAGAAACTCATCGCTCTGCTGACTGGACTTCACCATTCTGTGCTCCTGCTTGCGCGCGCTCGAGCGCGACATTGCGTCGCTCAGCCCCTCGCCCGCCATACTGAACGCGCATCCCCTCGGACGCGGGCGCAATACATTGTCAGCCCAGAGCCTCCCTGCCGACCATTAGGAAAATCGCCTGTGTCGGTGCGAATTTCTCTAAGTGCCGACGACAATCGCGCCCGATGGGCGCCTAAAGCAACGCGGGGGCGCATCGCTGCGCCCCCGCGTCTCATCCGCCAGACTCCTCTTGCTTACAGCTCGTACTTCACGCCCAGCACGAACCGCCGTCCGAGCACGTCGAACAGCGAGCGGTTGGTGTCGGTCGTTCCGTTGAAGGTGGAGAAGATCGGCACCCGCGGCGGAGCGCGGTCCAACAGGTTCTGCACGTTGAGGTACACCCCCCACGTGCCGGCGCCGTCGCCACCGCTCGAGTTGTACGCCAGGTTCAGGTCCGTGTAGAGCGCCGAGGGGATGTGATCGTCATTGATGATCTGCCCGCCGAGCGCCGGCTTGTTGTCGTTCCACATGCGCCGGCCACTGCTGATGTAGCGCTCATTGAGGAACACCGAGAACGGCCCTTGCGTATAGCTCGCACCGAGATTGAGCTGCAAACGCGGCAACGGCAGGTTGCCGGTGGTGCCGGCCTGCTGCTGCACCGGAACGTTGATGTTGTGCAGTGAGAACTGATCGAGATAGCTGCCGATCAGGCGGAAGCCGAGCGTGCGGCCGCCACCGAGCGAGAGCTGGTAGTCCGCCTCCGCGTCGGTGCCGACCACTTTCTGGCCGTTGATGTTCTGGTAGCGATCATCCATTCCGTCGATCGCGCCAGTCGTCGGGTCGCGGCTGATGAGATCGCAGATCTGCGCCGCGCCCTGGAAGCACAGGTTCACGATGTTCTGCGGCCCGAGGAGCGCAATGGCGTCCTTGTTGGTGATCGAGTACCAGTCCACCGACAAAGACAGTCCCGGCACGAACGTCGGCTGCAGCACGAAGCCGGCAGCAAACGTGTCGGCCTTCTCCGGATCGACGGTCGGGTTGCCACCGCGGATCTCGCTGAAGACCGACTGAACATTGCCCCTGAACGGATCCAGGACTACCGCGCCCGCACCGGCGGCGTTGTACCGCTCCGACATGTTGGCTGCACGCACGTCGCGCGAATAGGTGCCGCGGAAGCGCAGCCAGTCGACCGTCTGCCAGTCGAGACCGTACTTGTACGACCAGATGCTGCCGCTACCGGTGTAATCCGCCCAGCGACCGGCGAGGTTCAC
>JBDZVF010000409.1:4031-5660 GCA_040255575.1 Pseudomonadota bacterium
GCGGCACCTGCACTTCGGTGAACGCCTCCTTCACATCGATCTTGCCGCTGAAGTTCGCCTGGATCGAAAACTGTACGCCACTGTTCACGCCCGCGAATGCAGGCGGGATGCCCTGAATACCGATCGCGGGATTGTTCCTCGGTACCGCCACGAAGGTCGGATCGTTCGTCGGGTTGGTCGGGTCGACCACGTTCTGCCGCAGCGTGCTGCGCCGATAGTCGACACCGAACGCGACCGCGATCGGCCCGGGCTTCCAGGCGTCCTTGAACAGCTCGCCGCTGATCGCGGCCTCGAAGGCATCCTGCTTGTTGGTGAGATAGGCCGTCTTCACGCCCTCGGTCACATACGCAAGCGCCTCAGGCGATGCGCGCCCCGCACCCAGCAGGTTGATCGGCACGCAGCCGTAGCCCGGCTGGTACAGATTGACCCGGCACGTGATCGCGCCCGTGGCCGGATCGACGACGGCATCCATCGCCAGGAACAGACGGTCCGTGCGCGGATAGTTGCGGTCGGCGAGCTCGTTCTGGTTGCGACCGTGTTCGACGTAAGCGGTGAACTGCCAATCCCCGGGCAGCTCCGCCTTCACGCCTGCCGCGAACTCCACCATTTCGTTCGACTGGTCGAGCATGTCGCGCGTCACGTCGGCGGGCGTGCTCATTCGCGAAAGCCCGAACGAGGCCAGGTTGTTCTGCTGCATGACCGTGCGGATGTTGTCAGGCAGATAGGCGTTGTCCGCGTAGATCGTCGCCTGGTAGGACGTCGGCCCGAACATCACGGACGGGAAGCCGCGGCTCAACACCCGGTTGTGACCCGTCATCGCCTCGCCCCACAGCTCCACATTGTCCGTGAGCTGGTGAGACAGGTGCGAGAAGGCGTTCCAGCGAGTCACGGCGGACTGCAAACCGCCGTTCAACGCTCCGTCCCGGCGGAAGTCGTAGCCATCGCCGCCCGACATCCCCTGAACGCCGCGCTGAGTTCCGAAGCCGAGTCGGAACGGAACCGCGCTTCCGTCCGCAAGGAAATGCAGGTTGTTGAGCGGGGTGCCCGGTGCGACGATCAGGCCGCCCGGCGTGTAGGTGGAGGCGCCGACGTTCGGCATCACGATGTAGTGGTTGTTGTCCGCCGCGGCCGGATCGTTCACGGCGCCCCAGCTCTGCATCCAGGGCCGCACGCTGGTGATTGCGTCGTTCTCGTAGTACTCGACCGAGGCAATCACGTGAGTCCGGTCGCCGAGCGCGGTGCCGAACGTCATTTCGCCCTGCTTGTTGGCACCGTCCCCACGACCGGTCAGGCCGCCTTGCGCGCTCGCCTTGAAGCCCGTGAAGTTGGTGTCGAGGATGAAGTTGACGACGCCGGCCACCGCGTCCGTTCCGTACGCCGCCGAGGCGCCGCCCGTCACAACGTCGGTCCGCAGCAGCAGCGATTGGGGCAGGACGTTGATGTCCACCGTGCCGTTGTAGGTAGAGGGCACGATTCGCCGGCCATCGAGCAGCACCAGCGTGCGGTTCGCACCGAGGCCACGCATGTTGACGACGGACTGGCCGGCATCGGTGCCGATACCGTTGTTCTGGGTCGCGTCGATGTTGCCGCGGAACTGCGGGAGCTGCTTGATCGCCGCCGCGATGTTGC
>JBDZVF010000410.1:0-5643 GCA_040255575.1 Pseudomonadota bacterium
ACATGATGGCACTTTATAGGGGTCGCCATTCGGCAACACAAGACGTGTGGAAAGCGATGGAGTTTAGCGAACGAAAACAATTGCTTGAGCCCTTGGAGATCACACTCGTATGATGTCGCCCGCGCGGGCGGTACCAGCCTTGCTTCAACACTGAAAGCAATGCCCGTTCCATGACGGTCCCGAAGGCCAGATCGAAGACCCGATTCACATGATTTGCAACCGATGAACGCAGTGTCCTGGGCTGAGAAACTGCCAGCGGCCGACCGCTGGCGCGAGCTGTTGCTCGCCCACGGCCCGCGCGTCGCCACCTGGGTGCTCGCGCTCGCTCTCGGGGTCCAGGCTGCATTGATCGTGACGGACCTCACGGGAGGCAAGCCCCTCCCGGGTTCCGATGCGGCCCCGCCGCCCCCGGCCCCGCCCCCGCGCCACGTGAATGTGGCCCTGATCGCCAACAGCCACCTCTTCGGCAGCGCCGCGGTACAGGCGAAGCCCCAGGGCGACGCCGCCAATGCCCAGCCTACGACCATTCCTCTCGTGCTCACGGGCGTGATTGCAGCAGAGAAACCGGAAAATGGCCTCGCCATCGTGGGGGAGAACGCGGCGAGCGCGAAGGTGGTTGCCGTGGGCCAGCCCGTTCCGGGCGGCGCGACGCTGCACTCGGTGTATACCGACAAGGTCATTCTCGATCGGGGCGGCACGCTCGAGTCGCTGATGCTGCCGCGGCAGTCCGGCCCGCCCCTCGGCATGACGGCCCCGCCGCCTCCGCCGCTGCCGGCCGCCGAGAACCCGATTGTCGATCGCATGCGACAGCTCATTGCCAGCGAGCCGAGCGCCATCAGCGAGATCATTCGCCCGCAACCGGTGTTCGCCCAGGGCAAGCAGCGTGGCTTCCGCGTTTACCCGGGTCGCAACCGGCAGGCGTTTACCCGTATCGGTCTCAGGCCGGGTGACCTCGTGCTCGCCATCAACGGCACACCGCTGGACGATCCTTCGAGAGGCCAGGAGGTTTTCAACACGCTCGCCTCCTCAAGCGAGGCGCACGTCACGGTGATGAGAAACGGCAGGCAGCAGGATCTGACTTTGCAGATGTCCCAGATCGCACAGGAGGCGGAGGCACTCGTCGGCGGTGGCAACGACGGCGCGGCCCAGTCTCCCCAGGATGTCCCGCCCCAGGAAGGGGTAAATCGTGATTGAGGGGGGCCTGCCCAGCGCGGCCCGGTCGATTGCACGCGTGGCGCAACCGGCGCCCAGCAGGAACAATCTGAAAATGACAGTGACTGGTTTCCGCCTTCACCGGCTTGCAGCCGCCCGCCTCTGCGCAGCCGCGCTCGCCGCGCTGCTCGCGATGGGCACCTCGCTTGCCATCGCGCAACAGCCGGCGCGCCAGCCCGCGAACCAGCGCATCACGCCCAACTTCAAAGACGCGGACATCGTGCAGATCGCCGAGGCGGTCGGCGCCGCCACAGGCAAGAACTTCATCCTCGACCCGCGCGTACGTGCGCAGGTGACGATGCTCTCGTCCACTCCGCTGTCGCCGGATGGGTTCTACGAAGCGTTCCTGTCGATCCTGGCGGTGCATAGCTTCGTGGCCATGCCCGCGGGCAACAACACCTACAAGATCGTGCCGGACGCCACCGCGCGCACGCTGCCAGGCGATGACCTGCCGGATCGCGTGAGTCGCACGTCTGACGAGATCGTGACGCAGGTCATTCAGGTCAAGAACGTCAACGCGGCGCAGCTCGTGCCGATCCTGCGCTCGCTGGTGAACCAGAACGGTCACCTTGCGGCCTATCCGCCTTCGAACATCCTGATCATCTCGGATCATGCGGCGAACGTGAACCGCATCCAGCGCATCATCGGCCGCATCGACCAGGCCGGCGATTCGGACGTGGAGATCGTGCCGCTGCAGAACGCGTCCGCCGCGGACGTGGTTCGTAACATCACGCAGCTCTTCCAGCAGCAGCAGGCGCAGGAAGGCGCCGGCACCAACCAGATGAAGATGGTTGCCGACGATCGCTCGAACGCCGTGCTCGTGAGCGGCGACCCGCAGCAGCGCCTCAGGGTGAAGGCGCTCATCGCCCTGCTCGACACGCCCCTGCAAACCGGCGGCGGCACCTACGTGCGCTACCTGCGTTACGCGGATGCGGAGAAGCTCGCTCCGAAGCTGAAAGAGCAGATCACGGGCCAGGCGCAAGCGGCCCCCGGTGGCGGCGCCCCTGGCGCGGCGACCACGCCCGCCGCGCAGGCCGACAAGGGCACCATGATCTGGGCGGAGCCCGAAACCAATGCGCTCGTGATCACGGCCGCACCCAAGCAGATGCGCCAGATCAACGCGATCATCGACAAGATCGATATCCGCCGCATGCAGGTGCTGGTGGAAGCGATCATCGCGGACGTGAACGAAGACAAGTCCGCCGAGCTCGGTGTGAACTGGGCCGCCTGGTCGCAGGACAACGACACGCGCATTCCGGTGGGCGGGTTCATCCAGCCCGTCGCGGGCACCTCGATCGTCGACCTCGCGCGTCTCATCCAGGATCCGACAAACGCCGCCACCGCGGGAATCGGCGCGCCCACGGGCACGACCCTGGGCATCGGCCGCATCGCCTCCACGGGGGTGAACTTTGCCGCGATGTTGCGTGCCATGCGCAGCGACGCCAACACGAACATCATCGCCAAGCCCTCCACGATCACGATGGACAACCAGGAGGCGCAGCTCAAAGTCGCGCAGGAGGTGCCGTTCATCACGGGCTCCTACTCGAGCACGGGGGTCGGCGGCACGAGTGGCGCGGTCAATCCGTTCCAGACGGTTCAGCGTGAAGAGGTCGGCACCATCCTGAAGGTCACCCCGCAGCTGAACGGCAGCGACACGGTGATCCTCAAGATCGAGCTGGAGAGCTCGAACCTCGCGGCGAGTGTCGCCGGCGCGGTCGACCTCATCACCAACAAGCGCACCTTCAGCACCAACGTGATGATCGAGGATGGCGGCATCGTCGTGCTCGGCGGCCTCATCCAGGACACCTCGTTGCAGGGTGAGCAGCGCGTGCCGTTCCTGGGGCGCATTCCCATCATCGGGCTCGCGTTCAAGACGCGTAACGCGCAGAAGACGCGCAACAACCTCATGGTGTTCATCCGGCCGAAGATCCTGCGCGACGGCGTGCAGACCTCCTTCGAGACGGACGCGAAGTACAACTACATTCGCGACGAGCAGAGGAAGCAGAACAGGACGGAGATCCTGCCGCTGCTGCCGGGCACGAAGAAGCCGTTGCTCGATCCGCCGCCGCCGCCACCCCCGCCCGGCACCGGCGAGGTTGACCCGCGCGTCGAGCAGGAGAAGCTGCGCGGCGGCCAGGGAGATGCTTCTGCGCTGAAGAATCAGCAACAGCAGGCGCCGGACGGCACACTGCAGCCGGCAGCGCCTGAGACGCAGGCGCCAGCGCCCCAGGCACCGGCGCCCCAGACGCCCGCGCCGCAAACGGCGCCCCGCGAGGGTGCACCGCCTGCGCCCGCGACGCCGCGATCGCAAGGCGCGCCGCCACCACCGCAGGCCACGCCGGTACCCCCGCAGGCCCAGTGACCCAGTGAGGAACCCGCCCGATGGATGATGCTGTCACCGCCGCAAACGCGCCCGAGCGCCGCCTGTCCTTCGCCTTCGCGAAGCGGCACGGTGTGCTCGTGAAGCGTTTCGTGGATGGTGTGGCCGAGTGCGCTTATCGCGCTGACACGAGCCCGATGGCGCTCGCCGAAGTCCGCCGCTACCTGCGCACCAAAGTGAAGCTGGAGCGCGTGGGCGAGACCGAGTTCGACGCCCTGCTGCGCACCGCCTACGAAGGCGGCAACAGCGCCACCATGCAGGCTGCCGAAGGCCTCGAGGAAAGCACTGACCTTGCCCACCTCGCGCAGGAGCTGCCCGACCAGGCGGACCTGCTCGAGAGCGAAGACGATGCGCCGATCATCCGCCTCATCAACGCGGTGCTCACGCAGGCGGTGAAGGAAAACGCGTCGGACATCCACGTGGAGCCGTTCGAGAACCGGCTGGTCGTGCGCTTCCGCGTGGACGGTGTGCTGCGTGAGGTGCTCCAGTCCAAGCGAGCCGTCGCGCCGCTCGTGGTCTCGCGCATCAAGGTCATGTCCAAACTCGACATCGCCGAGAAGCGCCTGCCGCAGGACGGCCGCATCAGCCTCAGGATCGCCGGTCGCGCCGTCGACGTGCGCGTGTCGACCATTCCATCGGGGCACGGCGAGCGCGTGGTGCTGCGTCTCCTCGACAAGCAGGCCGGCCGCCTGGACCTCACCGCACTCGGCATGGAAACGCAGACGGAGAAGATGATCGATGAGCTCATCTTCAAGCCGCACGGCATCCTGCTCGTCACCGGCCCCACAGGCTCCGGCAAGACGACCTCGCTCTACGCCGCGCTCGAGCGGCTGAACGACAACACCCGCAACATCATGACGGTCGAAGACCCGATCGAGTACTACATCGACGGCATCGGCCAGACGCAGGTGAACACCAAGGTGGAGATGACCTTCGCGCGCGGCCTGCGCGCCATCCTCCGCCAGGACCCCGACGTGGTCATGATCGGTGAGATCCGCGACCTCGAGACGGCGCAGATCGCCGTGCAGGCCTCGCTCACCGGTCACCTCGTGCTCTCGACGCTCCACACGAACACGGCCGTGGGCGCGGTGACCCGACTGCGCGACATGGGCATCGAACCCTTCCTGCTCTCCTCCAGTCTCATCGGCGTGATGGCCCAGCGCCTGGTGCGCGTGCTGAATCCGGAAACGAAGATTGCGTTCCAGGCCGGCGAGTACGAACGGCGGCTCCTCAACCTGAAGCCGGGCGACCCCTCGCCCACGCTCTATCGTCCGGGGCGGGACGCGGGGGGCGGTTATCGGGGACGGACCGGTATCTACGAGCTCGTGATGGTCGACGATCAATTCCGCACGATGATCCACGATGGTGCGAGCGAGCACGATCTCGAGCGCTATGCGCGCACCCTGACGCCTTCCATCCGCGATGACGGGCGCGCCAAGGTGCTGAAGGGCGAGACCACTATCGAAGAAGTGCTGCGCGTGACGCGCGAGGATTGATGGGGGCTTTCGAATACACCGCGCTCGATCCGGGTGGGCGCGAGCGCAAGGGCATCCTCGAAGGCGATACCGCCCGGCAGGTGCGCCAGCTCCTTCGCGAGAAACATCTTCTTCCCGTCACGGTCACCGAGGTCGGCGAGAAAGAGTCGGCCGACCAGAAGAGAAGCTTCGCGGTGGGCCGCAGTGTCTCGGCCGCCGACCTCGCGCTCTTCACCCGCCAGCTCGCAACGCTCGTGCGTGCCGGCCTGCCCCTCGAGGAGTCGCTGCTGGCGGTCTCACAGCAGACCGAGAAGCCGCGGGTGCAGGGGATCATCATCGGGGTGCGATCTCGCGTCATGGAGGGCCACACGCTCGCGGACGGCCTGTCCGAGTTCCCGCGAGTGTTCCCCGAGATCTACCGCGCCACGGTGTCCGCCGGCGAGCAGTCGGGGCACCTCGACGCCATTCTCGAGCGGCTCGCCGATTACACCGAGAACCGCGAAGCCATCCGCCAGAAGGTGCTGGGCGCGATGCTCTACCCGATCGTCCTCACGATCATGTGCTTCGGCATCGTCT
>JBDZVF010000411.1:0-5628 GCA_040255575.1 Pseudomonadota bacterium
CGCCCTGCGCCGTGCCGGTGCACAGCGTGATGTGATGCAGGCCCTGAATACGATCGGACATGGCGTCCCCCTCCAACGATTCGCTTCGCGTGGCTGCGTGCGGACTCGAGCCGCTGATTTGCGCGACAAGAGTCCTCTGACTTGGCCACGCGCGCAAGCGTCGGCGGGGCACCGCTGCGCCAGCCTCCAAGGTGCGGACCTTTATCCGCCCTCAATCGCCGGGCGGCTCGGGCCGGGTCGCGCGCCTCGAAAGGCGCCGAATTGGCCGCGCGGCGCGCGAGCTGACGCGGCCGCGATCCAGCCGCCCGGCGACTGAGCGCTTCTAGTGTCTTGCCGCCAAGTGTCTTGCCGCCAACGTGTCTCACCGCCGACGCACGGGCGCAGCCCGGCCGCCACCGCAACCGGCACGGCCCTCCGCGTAGAATCTGCGGCCTTGCTTTTACAACCCCTCGAGCGGAGAGCCTGCCCATGACCGAAGACAGCCGAAAATTCCAGAAAGAACGCGGGCTTGAAATCCGTCGCGAAGTGCTGGGGGACAAGTACGTCGACGCGTCCCTGAACAACGCCACCGAGTTCAGCCGCCCCCTGCAGGAGCTGCTGAACGAATACTGCTGGGGCGGCCCCTGGGCGAGCGACGGCCTCACCCGCAAAGAGCGCAGCATGATCGTGCTCGCCATGCTCACGGCGCTCGGCCGCACCCACGAGGTCGAAACCCACACGCGGGGCGCCCTCAACAACGGCCTCACGCCGAAGCAGATTGCCGAAGTGCTACTCCAGACCGCGATCTACTGTGGCGTGCCGGCGGCGGTCGACAGCTTCCGGGCGGCCTCCAAGGTGATCAACGAGCACACGGCGGGATCGAAGTAATGCCCGAAAGCCCGAACGCCCCTTTCCTGCCACCCGAGCGCGTCGGCTTCATCGGCCTCGGGAATATGGGTGCGCCCATGGCCCGCCGCCTCATCGGCGCGGGTTACAAGCTCGTGGTCGCCGATGCCTTGGCCGCGACCGTGGACAAGTTCGTTGCGGAGCCCGCGAATGCAGGCTCCAGCGAGCGCTCGGCCGGCGCGGAGGCGCTCGCCCGAGCCTGCCGCGTCGTCATCACCATGCTCCCGGACGGCAAGATCGTGCGGGACGTGCTGCTCGGGACGAACGGTGTCGCGAAACATCTCGCGAGCGGCTCAGTGGTGATCGATATGTCGTCCTCCTCGCCCGTCGGCACGCGCGAGCTGCACGCGGATCTTGCGAAGCTCGGGATTCCGCTCGTCGACGCCCCGGTGTCGGGCGGCGTGAAGAAAGCCATCGACGGCACGCTCGCGATCATGGCGGGCGGCGACGCGGAGGTGGTCGAGCGCTGTCGCAAGCTTCTGGAGCCCATGGGCAAGGTATTCGTGACGGGCGGCCCCGGCACCGGGCACGCGATGAAGTCGATGAACAACTTCCTGTCCGCAGCCAACCTCGCCGTTGCGGCGGAGGCGGTGATCGCTGGCCAGCGCTTCGGGCTCGAGCCAAAGACGATGATCGACATCTTCAACGCTTCCACCGGACGCAACACCGGCACCGACTCGAAGTTTCCGAACAACGTGCTGCCGCGAACGTTCCGCTCCGGGTTTGCGCTCGGGCTCATGGCGAAGGATCTGCGCCTCGCGCTCGAAGTGGCGAACTCGACGAATGCACCGGTGGATCTGCTCAAGTCCTGCGCCACAATCTGGGCGGAAGCGGAAAAGCAGCTCGGCGCCAAGGCCGACAACACGGAAGTGGTGAAATACCTCGAGTCGCTGGCCGAGCGCGCCGGCTCCAAAGCCTGACCCCACGCGAGTAGCCCATGCCCGATCCGACACCGTATGAAGTCTTCGCAATCCGCTACGCGACCGTCGCGCGCAAGAGCGCGGAGAACTTCATCGGTGGCGACGCGCACGAGGCCGGCGCGCGCATGGATTACTTCGTGTGGCTCGTTCGAAACGCCGAGCGCACCTTCGTGGTGGATACGGGCTTCAATGAAGCGGCGGCAGTGAAACGCAAGCGCGAGTTCCTGCGCTCGCCGGCCGAAGGGCTGCGGCTCCTCGGCGTCGATGCCGCCACGGTGGGGAACGTGATCATCACGCATCTTCACTACGATCACGTGGGCAACTTCGATCTCTTCCCCCAGGCGCGATTCCATTTGCAGGATCGGGAGCTTGCGTTCGCGACCGGGCGTTACATGGCGCATGATTTCTTCTCATACGCCTACGAGCTCGAGGAAGTGCTGGCGATGGTGCGCAATGCGTATGCGGGGCGCATCGATTTTCACGAGGGGGATGAGGAGATCGCACCGGGCTTGTCGCTGCATCACATTGGCGGGCACACCAAGGGCTTGCAGGTAGTGCGCGTGTGGACTCGCCTCGGTTGGCTCGTGCTCGCGTCCGACGGCAGTCACTACTACGCCAACATGATCGAGGCGCGGCCCTTTCCGGTCGTCGCCAGCGTCACTGAAATGGCCGACGGCTGGAAGCGCGTGCACGCGCTCGCGAGCAGCCCGCGCTACGTGATCCCCGGGCACGACCCGCTGGTGATGAAGCGTTACGCGGCACCTTCCCCCGCGCTCGAAGGGATCGCCGTAAGGCTCGATGCGGAACCCCGTGAGTAACGGCCGCGCGACGTTGATGGAGCGCAAGCCGTGAACGCGCCCGTTACAACTCTCGTGCGCCGCGCTCGCCTTGGTTTGATCGCCGCGCGGTCGCTCGCACGCCGCGCCCGCCCCAATCTGATCGCCGGGCGGTCCCTTGCGCGCGCCGCGCGCCTCAATTCATTCGCGGCGCCGCTGCTCGCAGTCGCGCTCCTGACCGCCACGATGGCGGTGGGGTGCTCCAGCATCCCCGAGCGCGTGCTGAACGTCGCGTCCCCCTATTTCGACGCGACGACGCTCGATCTCAGCCGGGTGCTCCCGCCGCCGCCTGGCGATGACTCTGAGATCACGCGAAACGAAATCGCCTTGATGCTGAAGCTGCAGCAGGAGCGAACGCCCGAAGAAGCGGCTCGCGCCCGCGCGGATGTCTCTTACAGCGTGTTCCGCTTCGCCGACGCCATCGGCAATCCGAAAAACTTCAACGCAGAGACGCTCCCCAGGACCCGCTCGCTTTTTCGCAAGGTGACCTACGAGGAAGGCGCGGTCGTGCAGGCCGGCAAACGCGGTTTCAAACGCCCGAGACCTTTCGTGCTGGAGCCGCGCATCGAGCCCATCGTCCGCAGGCCGACCAACGACTCCTACCCCAGCGGCCACGCGATGTGGTCGCGCGTGGTCGGCCTGGTGCTCGCCGACATGCTTCCGGAATACAGCGACAGGATCATGGCGCGTGCGGATGAGTACGCATCCCATCGTGTGGTCGCGGGCGTCCACTACCCGAGCGATGTCGAAGCGGGCAAGCACGCCGGCACCGCACTCGCTGCCTTCTTGTTTGCTTCGCCCGCTTTTCAGCCCGATTACGCCGAGGCGCGGCAGGAGCTGCGCGCAGCGCTGAAACTGCCGCTGGAGCAATGAGCGTGGCATCACCGCGCAGTGGCTAGCTGCCGGTTTCACTTGAAATTTCACTGCCCAGCCCGAAATCCTCTAGCGCTGCGACTGTCTCATAGTCAGCCGTATAGAGACTCGGAGGAACATCAACATGAACGTGCGTACCAGCTTGCCCATTGCCTTAGCGATCGGGGCGTTCGCCGTATTCGGCACTGCTCAGGCGGCCGAGCCGACGCAAGAGGTCACCATCACGGGCACCAGCGTCCAGGAGATTCCGTATGACTTCTCTGTTCGCCGTCCGGTAAAGGAGATCACGGTTTCGGCTACTGTTCCGGTGATTCTCGACCGGCTCACGCTCAACTCGGGCGTCGCGCTCCTGCAGGACAATGTGCGCGATGCAGCCATGAAGGTCTGTCTGGCAGCCGACCCGACCTCGAGCCCGACGTCGGACGGGACGATTGATTGCGTTCGTCGCGCGGTGCGCGAGGCGCAGCCGCAGATCACGGCGCTCATCCAGCGTGCACACAGCGAGGAGCAGAGCCAGGCGGGCTAAAGCCGGCCCTCGTCAGGGCTCAGGTGTCACTCGCATCTTGCATCGGGGGCGCGGAATCTGGCCCCCGATGTGAAGATGTGCGGGCTCTTTTGCGATCACATCGGCGAGTGCGTCCATTGCCGCTCGCACTTCGTGAGAATCGCGGCCGCAAAGTCGCGGATCGAGCGCACGGGATTGATCGGCTCGGCGATTCCGGCCCCCGCCTTCACCGGCAGGAAGACGCGATCCTCACTTCTGTTCGGATCCGGCCCGTTGCGCAAGGGGTCGAACTGCGCCAATGAAATGGCGAACTCGGTCTCGAGGGCAGCAGGCCGTCGAAGAACTGGATCGGAAAGATATCGGGAGGCCAGATCCACGAGCGCGAGCGGGTACACCACCCCGCTGGTCACGCCGCCTTCCATGACGAGGTCGCACTCTTCTGGTGGGCCACCATGGGTCGCGGCGGAACTCGCTTCGTCGGTTTGCCCCGCTTCGTCGGTTTGCATAGAACGCTCCTGATGTTCTACCGAACTTGTTGTCGTTGACGTCGTTTCGCGCGCGACGCAAGTGCTCGTCCCGATCTGATCAATGCAATTCTAGCGAGAGCGAGACGTGCGTAGCCACCGACGATCGTGGGTCAGCACTGCATGCGCAACCCGCAGGCGCGCGGCACTAGTGCGCACTTCGACAGTGATTCTCAGGTGAGTCTCGCACGCTGGATACCCTGTGTTTTCCGGAATTTCCTCGTACTTTCGTGACGCAAGAATCCGTGGACTATGATCCTCAGCGCGCAGATACTCCGCGTCGAAAGGACACGGCGGTGACCCATGCGCAGCAACGAAGCTCGAGTGCAGATCCTCGAAGAGCAGCCTGACGAGAAAGCAATGGAAGCCCGAATTGCCCGGATCGAATCAGACGTCGCGCACATTCAGAAAAACCTTGCGACCGTGCAGGTGGACGTGAGCAAGCTGCGCGACGGTCGCCATCGCCGTGGCGAAGGCGTTTCACTGGCTCCAGGTCAAAGCGAGGCAATGCGAAGCTTCGCTGAAGATCGCGGCATTCCAGGACGCCCGCCCTTGAAACACCCACCCCAGTGTCTATGATGCGCCTCGAGAGGACGACCTCTCTTCCCTCAGCGGAACCCCATTCGGGACGGCCCGGCTCCACGACAGGAGGCTCACGCCGTGCCTTGGATATTTCTCGTTATCGCCGGATTGCTCGAGGTCGCCTGGGCGTACTTCATGAAGCGGTCGGCCGGCTTCACGCTGCTCGGACCCACCGCGCTCACCCTCGTCACCATGATCGCGAGTTTCGCGCTCTTGTCGCTGTCCATGCGGACGCTTGCGCTCGGGACGGCGTACCCGATCTGGACGGGCATCGGCGCGGTCGGCGCGTTCGTGGTGGGTGTGGCTGTGTTGGGAGAAGCGGCAACGCCCATGCGATGGGTCGCTGCCGCCCTCATTGTCGCGGGAATCGTGCTGATGAGGATCGCGGAATAGCCGTCAGCTAGAGCCGCGGCCCACCACGACTTGCACGCGCAACCGATGCCCCGCGCTCAGCGGCCGCGCGAGTAACGCTGCCCGCCGCCGCTGCCGTAGCGGCCGCCCGA